>JBBKWJ010000172.1:0-15128 GCA_037968895.1 Acidimicrobiales bacterium | reverse complement strand
TACCACGTCGTACCAGGCAAAGTCCTTGCCGCTGACGTCGTCACCCTCGACGGCCAATCAGTCGCAACCGTCAACGGCGCCGAGGTAATGATCTCGGTCGACGGCGACACCGTCATGGTTGACGGCGCAACCGTCACAGCGGTCGATGTTGAAGCCAGCAACGGCGTCATCCACGTCATCGACTCAGTCCTCCTTCCCCCGTCATAGACGGCTGAGGAAACAGGTGTGGCCCGAGGAACCTCTCCCCTCGGGCCACACCCGGTATCCTCTCCCCGTGGTCACGTCACTTGAGCAGCGCTTCTCCGCAGGCGACGAAACCGCCCTCCGTGAGGCATACGACGCCCATAGCCCACTGATCTACTCGTTCTGCCGGCGGGCGCTCGGTGAAGATCGGGCTCAAGACGTTACGCAAGAAGTCTTCGTAAGCGCCTGGAAAGCTCGAGACACATTTCGGCCCGAGAGAGGCAACCTCGGGGGGTGGCTAGTCGGTATTGCGAAGAACCGTCTCATCGACAATGTGAGATCCGAGAAACGCCACTCCTATCAACAACCGCTCACAAACGAAGCCGACACCGCCGTTGCACCCGACATTGATCGGGTCGGCGACCAGATGGTCGTCGCCGAGGCACTCCGCACCCTTCCGGAGCGGTCAAGAACCATTATCGAACTCGCCTATTTCAGCGACCTAACCCATGCGGAGGTCGCCGAGCACACTTCAATCCCGTTAGGTACCGTAAAGAGCGACATCCGACGGGGTCTCGCCAAGATCCGTCAGCAACTCGAGGCCACCCATGGCTGATCACACCAGCGCTGAAAACTTTGACCAAGAGCTTGAGGGCATCCTTCGTGAGCTTGGCGCAGCAGGTACGACCCTCGAGACACCACCCGCAGCGATCTGGGATCGCATCGAAGCTGCAGTCGCTTTCGACGCCCCGCTTCAAGACGAAGAAGCTCCCATCGCTCCCGTGGTCGATCTCTCTGAGCGTCGCAGCCGCAACAAGCGACTCGCAGTCTTTGGCGGGGCAGTCGCCGCAGCCGCCCTCGCAGTTGCCGCCTTCGCAGGCCTCATGAGAGACGCGACACCTTCTCTCGTCGCCGTCGCCGAGTTGGCATACGACGCCGAGAGCTTCGATCCACTCGGAGCCGATGCCGGAGCGACAGTGTCGTTACGAGACGACGACGGCACCCTCGAGATCGACTTTGACTCATCTGACCTGCCGAGCACAGCCGGCGAAGATGCAGACCTCGAACTCTGGCTTATCGAGCCAGACGCAGACGGCCAGGTTGCCGACATTGTGTCCCTTGGTCTCATCGACAAGGACAATCCCGGCGTGTTCGACGTGCCTGAGGGCTACGACCCCTCGGTCTTCTACGTCGTCGACATCAGCGTTGAGCCTCGAGACGGCGATCACGACCATTCTGGTCGATCAATTCTTCGCGGCGCCCTCACAGTCACATAGGGCGGCAATCCGGCTTTGATCGTGAATTCCGCCCGACTTCACCTACGATCGCTCCGTGGCAAAGACCGTCGAACCTAAAAACGAGCTGGAGCGGCTCACCAGGCCACGAGAATGGTGGCACCGCTACCTAGCGCCTGACGAACGACGCCGGGTCATGAGCGACCTTGCAATCATCTCCAACGGGTCGTGGACGTTCCGTTTCTACGTGATGCTCACGCTCGCTGTCATCGTCGCCACCATGGGCTTACTGGCCAACTCCGCAGCCGTCGTGATCGGCGCCATGTTGCTCGCTCCCCTCATGACTCCGGTGCTTGGCAGCGCCGCCGCACTCGCAATGGGCCTGCCAAACAAGATTGCACAGTCGCTTGCTCGCGTTGTTCTCGCCACCGTGTGGTGCATCGTGGTTGCCTACGTCCTTGCCGCCTTCCTCGCGACCTCCTCATTCGGCTCGGAGATTCTTGGGCGAACGAGGCCAGATGTGAAAGACCTGGTCGTGGCGCTCGCAGCTGGCTTTGCCGGCAGTTACGCCACCGTTCGCAAGGACGTGTCGGCTGCTCTGCCTGGCGTTGCGGTCGCCGTTGCCCTCGTGCCCCCGCTCGGTGTCGTTGGCATCACGCTCCAAGCGGGGCTGAACGAGTTCGCTCGGGGCGCACTCCTGCTCTACATCACCAACCTCGTCGCCATCATCCTGGCCGGAGTCCTCACGTTTGTACTCACCGGTTTTGTGCCGCCCCGCCGCCTGAAGACCACCCGAACTCGGGTGTTGGCGGCTACCGTCATCTCGATCACTGCCGTCATTGCGGTGGCGCTACCACTGGTCAAGGCCAGCACCGACGCCGCCGAGGCGTCAGATAAAGAGCAGCAGGTGATTGCCGCGATCGACTTCTGGATCTCCGACCTCGCGCTAGACCGAACAAGCCACGAGTTGAGAGATGGCTACCTCGCTGTCGTAATTACCGGACCAGACGCTCCTCCCGCTGACAGCGAGCTCAAGGCGCTCCTTCTCCCGCTCATCGGTGATATCACGCCAGACGTGCAATGGATCAGAACTCAGCGAGCAACGACAACGACCATCGCACTGGCAACGACCACGACCATCACCGACGAGGAGGTCCTGACCAACAAGGCGACCATCATCGTCAGTGACTGGCTGGACGAAGTGGCAACTGCTGACTACGAGCTCCAAGGTGTCTTCATCGACGAAGACGCCCGCGTCAGAATTGTGGCCACCGGCGTCGGCGATCCACCTGACTCAAACGCTCGTGACCTTCTTCGCTCACGACTCACCGAAGCAGGGCTCAGCGAGGGCTTCCGCCTCAACTGGACGCCGAGCCTGTCCGTTTCTGACGGGTCTATTCCGCCGACCCCAATCGAGGTCAGAGCACAAGCGATGAGGGACTACTTAACTGCGTATCTCGGAGATTCCGGTACCACCCTTGAACGGCTCGCGTTTGACGGCGACTTGGTTGAAGTCGACCTCGTCGGTGCGCAGACGCCGAACGCAACTGAACTCACCGACGAACTACGGCTCCTCGCTGGAAGCGACATTGAGGTCAACATCTACTTCGTCGAACGAGTGCTGCTCACCACAACCGTCGCTCCAGGCACGACAACCACCGCTCCCCTCGGGGGAACGACAACGACCACAACCGGTTGACCGAGCCGAGCTACTCGGTTTTCCCGTAGTCGACGGTGTACCAGCGTTCGGGCTTCATCGTGATGACGACCGAGTTCGAGTCATCGCCGTCCTCTACATACGCGTCGCCCATGGTTTTCCCCAAATAGCGCCGAGCCAACGGACGTGTGTCTTCTTCGATGTTTGACGGACGAGTTCCCGTAACCGGCCCCTCGACCGTCACATACTTATATGGAAGTGCCTCGCTCTGAGCGCATAAGGAGAATCGAGCCGACTTTGTAAGGCACTGTGCCTTCAACGACTCGCGGTGCGTCAGAATCTTGACCTCTTCACCGGGTTCGTAGCTATACCAGATCGGCACAACCAACGGCGGCCTGCCCTCATGCTCGATACCGATAACCCCGACATGCAGCGCCGCCAGGAACTTTTCGCGTTCGTCTTTCGTCATCCGTGCCATTGGACCATCATGCCACCTCGGTAGCGTCTGAGCGTGACCAAACGATTCCTCGCCATTGCCGCCCACCCAGACGACCTCGACTTCGGTTGCGCTGGCACCACAGCCAGCCTCACCGCCGCCGGGTCTGTCGTCGAATATTGCATTGTTACTGATGGCCAGGCTGGAGGCGATGATCCAGGCGTTTCCCGAGAAGATATGGCCGCTTTGCGCCGAGCCGAGCAGACCGCGGCTGCGGTCGTCGTCGGTGTGACCAAGATCCACTGGCTTGGATTTCCTGACGGCGCCGTTGAAGCGAACCTCGACTTGCGCCGCGAGATCTCCCGCGTTATTCGCATCTCAAAACCCGACGTCGTACTCACTCAATCGCCGATTCGCAATCTTGAGAGGGTCTACGCCGCTCATCCCGACCATCTCGCGGCGGGCGAGGCAACGATGTGTGCGGTCTACCCCGACTCACGAAACATGTTCGCGTTCCCCGAGCTTCTAGACGCCGGCCTCGAACCCCACACCGTTCCAGAGACGTGGATCATCGGCGGCCCCGACCCCGATCACTTCGTTGATATCACTGATGTGATCGAGAAGAAGATCGAAGCGCTGCTGTGCCACCAAAGCCAGATCAGCGACCCCGCCCGAATACAAAAAATGCTCCCCGAGTGGGCAAACGAAGTCGCGGCGAATGCCGGTTTGCCTACCGGCCGGATGGCCGAGGGTTTCCGCAAACTCGCAACTATCTAGGGGCGCTGCTCGTCGTTGAAGGTGTTTTCGAGATAGCCGATGCCTTCGACTTCGATCCGCACCACGTCGCCGTCTTTGAGATACTGAGGCGGATCAAGAAAGTGACCGACCCCGCTGCTTGTGCCAGTGGAGATAACGTCGCCGACCTCAAGCGTGCACACGTTTGAGGTGACCTTGATCTGCTCCCACGCATCGAACACCATCAGGTCGGTCGTGGTGTCTTGACGAAGTTCGCTGTTGACGAAAGTCTTCATCTTGAGCCCATGAGGGTCTGGCATTTCGTCGGTCGTGACAAGCCATGGCCCCATTGGACCGTGTCCGTCCCACGATTTGCCAAGCCACATCGTCGGCGATGCCGCCTGCCAATCGCGAACCGTAGCGTCATTGACGATTGTGTAGCCAGCTACAACAGATGGTGCGTCTTCACGGCTGACCCGACGGCACTCACGCCCGATGACGAGTGCGAGCTCGCCCTCGTAGTCGACGGCATCAGGCGCATCAAACGGGATTGGCACACTGGCGTTTGGGTCATTTACGCAGGTCGACTGTTTGTTAAAGAACATCGGGAAGGTCGGCGTTGGCCTTCCGCCCTCTTCTATGTGGTCCTTGTAGTTGAGGCCAATAGCCAGAAACTTGGGTGGCCGCGCCACCGGTGCCAGCAGTTTCACATCGGCGAGCGCAATGACCTCGCCCTTTGCGGCTGCGTCGTCGCGCTCGGCCGGGGAGCGAAGCGCAGCGGCAACGACGTCGTCGCCGACACCGAGCGAGTCGAGCGTGCGCAGGTCGTGACCGTCGACAGCACCGAGTCGAGGAACGCCACCCGCTTGACTGAATCGAGCTATCTTCATCCCTCGGCTCCCGCAAACTCGAAGGCGATGCGGCGGTTAGCCGCTCGGCCTTCTTCGGTGTCGTTCGAATCAATTGGCTCGTCTTCGCCCGCACCCCGTGAGGTCAGGCGGTCGGCTTCAACACCAAGCTCGACAAGCCGGTCAAGGACAGCTAACGCTCGTGATGCGGAGAGCGCCGTGTTGATCGAAGCGGAACCCTGAGAGTCGGTGTGACCAACGATCTCCACATCAATGCCAGGCGCCGCAGTGATCGCAGCAGCTACTCGCGCCAGGATCTCATCGGACGCCGGATCGATCTCGGCTGAACCGCTGGCAAACAGAATCGGCTCGGCCGCGAGTGCGGCAGTGAGCGCCTCTTCGGCTCGAGCCAGGGCCGCTGGGCTTGTGTCGACCTTGACGCCAGAGGTATTGGTCGCGATTCCGGCGATAGCCGCTTCGACCGCCACAGCGAAGTCGGCGGGACGAGTGTCGCCGGCGTCAATTGAGCCAACAACGGTGAGCGTGCCGCCTTCGGCAGTGAGGTTCTCGCCAAGCGTCAGGCCGGAGGAGTCGACGTTGTCTGCGCCCCAGGTTTCGCCCGCCGCTGCCACGAGTGCATCTATTGACGTCTGGTCAGGCATTTCGCCGGCGAGCACAACTTTGTCGATGCCGACGTCGGCGGTGGCCGCAAATGGGGTCTGCACAATCTCGGTGAAGGTTACGCCATCAGCGTTACCGGTGAGGCCAACCGCCGAGGCGAAGTCGCTCGCCAGGAGTCCAGGCAACTCATCGCCCGCGGTGGTCTCGCCATGCACGGTAATCGTGCCGCCCTTGATGGTGGTAGCGGCGTCGATCGTGAGCTTGTCAACAACGTTGCCTGCTCCGTATCGCTTCTCGGCGATCTCAATCATCTGGGTTCTCGCTGCCTCGTCAGGAACTGCGCCGCTGAGTGTGACCGTTTCGCCGAGCACTGTGGCATCGAGTGCGATCGGGGTGAGTTCGGCTGCAGTTTCTGTGTCATCGCTGGCAGTGGTCGAGGACGTGTCTGTTGCGACGACGGTCTCGGTTAGTGCAGTTCCTGTTGAGTCGTCGTCACAGCTGTAGGCCAGGAGCGCAAGCACAAAGAACACCACAAAGAGAAATAGGAGGTACATCCACCCGTAGGCGACTTCCCGTTCTTCGTCGTCTTCGACGGTTTCTAGGTCGGTGAGTAGCTCTTCAGGTTGCTCAGTCATCGTTCACGATCATAGGGCCGTAGGAGTCTCTTCACCTCGGCGATGGTGTCGAGTTCGGTTGCACGATCGGGACCAACTGGAGTCAGATTGAGCGTCGTTGCCCCGGCCTCGACGTAGGGAAGCATGAACTCCGCTATGTCTTGAGCAGTGCCGCACGGCGTGTACTTCTCGAAAGGAGCGAATGGCATCTTGTAGAACTTGGCCATGCCTTCCGCAACGGTCAGCTTTGCTGCCTCGTGGGAGTCCCCGACACCGACCCAAAGCTGCATCCCATGCTGCCACGAAACGGAGCGTCCCTCTCGGGCTGCTTCGCTCTGGACACGGTCGATGCCTTCGGCAAACCGTCGAGACGAACACCAGGCGCCCAACCAGCCATCGCCATAGCGACCGGCACGTTTGAGCGCAGCGTTGCTTCGACCTCCCACTATCAATGGGACCGACTGCCGCGGCGTTGGCAAGATACGCCCGGCATCAATCGAGTAGAACTCGTCATCCCAGTTGACCTCGTCACCGTCAAGCAGCGCCCGGACAATCTGGATGGCAGCATCGGTTCGGCGTCCTCGAGTGGATGGATCGATCTCGCAGACTTCGAATTCGTGCCGATCTTCGCCGCCGACCCCAATGCCGAGCCGAAGGCGGCCAGGCGCTGCTTCGGCCAACGTTGCGACCTGCCTGGCGGCCACCATCGGATGGCGAAGGGCCAAGAGAAACACGCCGAGATACAGGTTGAGCCGAGGCTCGATTCCAGAAAGCGCCGCCAGGTGCACCAGACCATCATTGCCACTTCCGCCACGGAAGCTCACGTGATCAGCGATGAACAGATGGTCGAGGCCAGAGTCAGCGATGGAGGCAAGCACAGCCGCTCGTTCAGCAGGGGTTTCGTTGAAAATACCCCAAGGAGAGCTTATTCCTACCTCTAGCATTGCGACCCTTTGGCTATGTCGGCACCTCTTCGGCGTCGAACTCAATGAAGATGCACTCTCCTGGACATTGAGCCGCCGCGTCAATTGTGTCGGCCTCAAGATGATGCGGCACCAGTGCGAGTTCAGCCGCCCCACCCGGGTCGTGGAGCACATTGCCCTTCTCGACCACATAGGCAATTCCGTCTTCGAGCAAGTGGAAGACCTCGGGTACGTGATCCATACAAAGGCCATCGCCCGTGCAGAGATCTTGGTCGATCCACACCTTCAAACGAGCGAACGAGGCCATGTCCATCCCAGAAGGATAGCCTTGCGCACTGTGAGCAGTTCGTTCGGCACCCTCTTTCGACTCTCGACCTTTGGTGAATCACACGGTCCAGGGATCGGCGTCATCGTTGATGGGTGCCCGCCGCGCCTTGCGATTTCTGAAGACGAGGTGCAATTCGACCTCGATCGTCGGCGACCTGGTCAGAGCCGCCTCGTCACCCAGCGGAAAGAGGGCGACGAGGTCGAGTTCTTGTCTGGAGTTTTTGATGGCCACACCACCGGCACTGCGCTGGCGATGCTTGTGCGCAACCAAGACCAGAATTCTGGCGCCTACGACCATTTGAAAGACCTATATCGTCCGAGCCACGCCGATTGGACATACGACGCCAAGTACGGGATTCGCGACTACCGAGGCGGGGGACGCTCGTCGGCCCGCGAGACAATTGGTCGGGTTGCCGCTGGAGCCATCGCCCGCAAGTTGCTCACGGTCGTCGCCGGCGTCGAAGTGCTCGCCTGGGTCAGCTCGGTCGGCTCAATTGAGGCCAGCGTCGACCCTGCCACTGTCACCCTCGACGACGTCGAGGCCGACCCAACCCGCTGCCCCGACCCCGAAGCAGCGGCGAGAATGACGACAGCAATCGAACAGGCCAGAGCCGACGGCGATTCCCTCGGCGGCGTGGTCACGTTCGTCGCTCGCAGGGTTCCTGCGGGCCTCGGAGCGCCGGTCTTCGACAAGATCGACGCCGACCTCGCAAAGGCGATGATTTCTTTGCCTGCTGCCAAAGGATTCGAGATTGGCAGCGGCTTTGCGGGCACGCTCATGACGGGCCGGGCCCACAATGACGAGTTCGCGCCGGGCGCCGACGGGTCGCCGCGACAACTCACAAACAACTCCGGCGGCGTCCAGGGTGGCATCACCTCAGGGGCCGACATCATCGGACGGGTCGCCTTCAAACCGACCGGCACTATCGCTTCACCTCAAAACACTGTCACGACAGCAAACGAGGCGACTGTGGTTGCGGCCAAGGGCCGGCACGATCCATGTGTCTTGCCCCGCGCCGTTCCGCTGGTCGAAGCCATGACCACATTGGTGCTTGCCGACCACTGGCTTCGCCAACAAGCGATCAGCGTCCTCGACTAGTCGTCGTCCTGGACGTCGCCTTCGTCCGTCTCGCCTTCGTCCGTTGGACGCAGACTGCGAAGAAAGTCTTCGACCTCAGCTGCGACATCGGTATTCTCGATGGCTCGCTCTTCGCGCTGGGCGCCCTCTTGCTCAAGTTGAGCGACATACGCCTGGTTGCCCGGATCTGAGTTGACCGCCTCATTTACCCGCTCGACCCATTCTGACACGGCGGGCTCAAGCGACTGCCACCCCGTTTCGACGCTGGTGACGTCTTCGATTCGCTTCAGCAGCGCCATCGTGGCCTTCGGACTCGGCGGTGACGGTACGTAGTGCGGCACATCAACCCGAACGGAGATGATTGGCATCCCCGATGTGTGGAGCTCGTGGTTGACAACCCCCATGACGCCTGTTGGCCCCTGGTACGACGGTTGTTTGAGGCGTAGGCGCCTCGCCAGCTCTGGGTCGGCCGCGCTTCCCGTCACGTCAAGGTGCTTTGTGTGAGCGACGGCTGCTGGCATCGCACCGACGGTGATCACCATCTCGGCCCGAGCCTCACGAGCCACCCTCAACAGCTGCGCGGAATAGTCTCGCCACCGAAGATTGGGCTCAACACCGTCGATCACGATGAGGTCGCGCGAGGCGTCTGTCTTGCAGGCCCACACGTCAGTGGTGGGCCAGTCGATACTTCGGTTGCCGTCTTCATCGAACCCGACGACGGGCCTCACCTGCTGAAAGTCAAAGAACCGTTCTGGGTCGATAGTGGCCATAAGCTCGCTCTCGCCCCGCGAACGAATCCACGACATCGCCTCTGTCGCCGCTTCCCCAGTATCGAACAAGCCTTCAAGGGCGACAAGCATGATTGGGCGCCGAAGCGATGGTCGAGAGTTCCACACGATGTCTGACACCTCGCAAGACTCGCGCATCCCGATTAGGTTCGGCGAACCAAGGCCCCGCTACATTCGGCCAATGGTTGTTTCATGGGGAGATTCAGAACGCAAGCTGACCGACTCGGTATCGGTGCTCCTGGGCGCCGACCTCGGCGTGTACCCGTCTGGCAACTCGCTCGTCGTGAGCGGGCGCGGCGAATCCATCATTATTGACCCGTCAGTGACCGTCGTCGAGAAGGGCGGCGCTCCTATCCCGATCGATGCGGTCCTCAATAGCCACGCGCACGAAGACCACCTTCCAGGCAATGGGCTCTTCACCGATGCCAGGGTGCATATTCATCACGATGATCTCGTGGGTGCGCACAGCCTCGACGGCCTGCTCGACGTGTACGGGCTTGAGGGCACGCCGCGTTCTGATTTCGCAAAGACGATCCTTGAAGAGTTCAACTACTCGCCTCGCCCCGACGCAAAGGGCTTCTCCGATGGCGACATTTTCGATCTTGGCGGCGTGACCGTCGAAGCAGTTCATCTGCCCGGCCACACCAGGGGCCATAGCGGGTTTCGCATCTCAGGTGGCGTCTTCTTTCTGTCAGATATCGACCTCACTGGGTTTGGCCCGTACTACGGCGACGCCTGGTCAGACCTTGAGCAGTTCGAAGAGAGCCTCATCAAGATCCGTGACGAGGAAGCAGACTTCTACGTCACGTTCCATCACAAAGGAATCATCGAGGGACGAGACACTTTTGTCACGATGCTCGACAAATTCCACTCCGTTATCGCGCGCCGCCACAACGCAATGCTCGAGTTCCTAACCGAACCTCATTCGGTCGCCGAGATGGTCACGCACCGATTCATATACCGGCCACACGTCGAGCATGTGTTTGCCGACTCCGTTGAGCAACGAAGTGCTGAGATGCACATCGCTCGGATGCTGACGCGGAACGAAGCGAGCGAAGTTGAGCCAGGGAGATTCCAACGATCATGAGCAACCTTCCCGTCATTCATTGCTACCCGCCAGGGGTCAAGCGGTTCTTCGGACCTGCGCTCGATGCACAGCTCGGCGAACGAACCTACGTCACCCCAACCGATGACGATGAACTCATCGCAATGCTTCCCGAGATCGAGATCTTGTTTGGCTTTCGCATGGATGTCCCCGACTGGAGCGTCGCGACGAAGCTCAAGATGATCCAAAGCACCGGGGCCGGCGTCGACTGGTTGCTGCCTGCGAACGGGCTGTCCCCCGACGTTGCTGTCTGCAATGCCAAAGGAGCGCACGAGCCTCATATGCCCGAGTTTGCCCTGGCCATGCTGCTTGGGCTTGCCTATCGAATCCCTACTCTGGTCGATCAACAGCGGACCGCTAAGTGGAAGATCACGCAGCCACTCCCTCTCTCAGGGCGAACGCTCTGCATCGTTGGGCTCGGAACAATCGGACAGAGTGTTGCCCGGCGAGCTGCGGCGTTGGGAATGCGGGTCGTTGGCGTGCGCCGCAGTGGCGCACCGATCGACGGGGTCGAGACCGTCGTGACTCCGGCCGACAGACTGCAGGTTCTCAGTGGCGCCGATGCTGTAGTCGTCATCACGCCGCTCACCGATGAGACGCTCGGACTCATGGGCGAGGCCGAGTTTGCGGCCCTTAACCCTGGTGCGCTGTTCGTCGACCTCTCGCGGGGCGGAGTGACCGACACCGATGCGTTGGTGGCTGCCCTCGAGTCAGGCCAACTCCGCGGCGCAGCGGTCGACGTGTTCGAGGAGGAGCCGTTGCCGAGCGAGAGCCCACTGTGGTCGGTGCCCAACCTTTTGATCACTCCCCACGTTGCGGGTAACTCACTCGACTATCAGCGCCTAATCGCGGTCCAGTTTCGAGCCAACCTTGAAGCGCTTGAGCGCGGCGAGACACCACCACTGCTGGTTGACCGAGACCTCGGCTATTAGCCGCTGGCTCTCGTCTAGCCGCCCTGGTCGAGTAGGTGCTCGGGGCTGAGACAAAATGCGAGAGAAGTTGCTACTGCAAGTTCGACCGCCGGCCGCGAAACTTCCTCCTGTTCGAGCGACGACGTGATGAGTCTCACAACGAGCTCATCGTCGATGCGAGAGGCCGCACAGTCGAGCTCTTCCTCCGTCGCTCTCGGAGCCTGACCAGCCAATACAGAAGCTGCAATGACGTCGACGCCAACACAATCGACCACAGCCTCCGCAACGCGAGTAAGCGAATCTTCGATCGGACGCTCGCCGGCCGCTATTTGGTCCGCGTCAGATTGACTCAATCGGTCGAGCGCACACTCGGCGTCACCCTCGGCGAAAGTGAGCCCAGCTTTAGTTCCGAGCTCATCGAGCTGAACGAGTGCGGTTGATCGTGCATCTTCGGTTAAGTCGGGCGGGCCACCCGAGCAAGCTGTTGCCAGAACAGCCAGGGCGACGAGGAGCGCGCCATGGCGTCTACACATCAGGCTTTGACGCTAGCCGCTCAGGGACTGACCTCGACGTCGCTGTACAACGAGTGGTGGTCGATACCCATCGTCACCGCACCGTTGTCGCCGTCGCCGAGCCAGTCAGGGAAACGCTCTGGCGCCATCGGTTTTGCAAAGAAGAAGCCTTGGCCAACCTCACAATTCATCTCGCGTAGCAACTGGACTTGAACGGGGTTTTCGATACCTTCGGCCACGATGGCGGCCCCGACGCGGTGACCTAGCTCGATGACACCAAGAACAAGCTGAGTTCCTTCGTCTGAAATACCAAGACGGTCGATGTATGTCTTGTCGATTTTCAGGTAGTCGAACCGAACTTCTCGGAGCTGATTCAGGCCGGCAGCGCCGGTGCCAAAGTCGTCGACCGCGATCTGGGCGCCCAACTGTTGGAAGGGCGACAGTTTCGACCTCAACCAAGCTGGATCTTCGACCAGAATCGACTCCGTCAACTCGATCATTAGGTTCGAAGGCCTGACCCCAGACTCTTCGATGATCTGCAACAGCCGCGCCACTTCGCCCGGTTCCTGCAGCTGACGAACCGACAGGTTGACAGACACCGCCAGCTCCTCGCCTCCGTGAAGCGATTCGTTCCATTCTCGAACCGTACGGCACGACTCTCGCAGCACGAAACGCCCGAGCTCGGTGATCATTCCGGACTCTTCAGCAATAGGTATGAAATCGGCGGGCGACACCAGACCGCGTCCCGGGTGCTTCCACCTCAGCAGCGCCTCAAGGCTCTTCACGCGCATATTGTCCAGCCGGATCAGCGGTTGGTAGACAACATAGAATTCATTGAGGTCGACCGCTGACTGCATCGCCTCTTCGAGTTCCAGTTGTTCGGCCAGGCGTTCTCGCATCTCTGGCTTAAACACCACCATTGATGAGCCGCGTTCCTTCCGAGCAAAGCCGAGCGCGATGTGCGCCGCCTCAAGCGCCTCGATCGGCGACTCTGATCTCTGATCTGTTTGATAGCAACCGACGGACAGCTTCACCCGCCGCTCGCTTCCTCGGATCGAGAAGGGTGCGCTTAACAATTGCTGCAGACGCGCCCAGAGGAACGTCGCACGGTCGCCAGACGCCCCGACGGAGACGATCGCTATCTCGTACCCATCGATGCGAGACACAAGGTCGGTGTCTCGTACGAGATCGCTGACCCGTTCGACCATGTCCAGCATGAGGGCATCGCCGTGCTCAAGGCCGAGGGCGCCACCGCTCACACTAAAGCTGCCGCTTGCGTCGATAGCCATCACAGAGAGCTCTTCGCCCGGCTTCAGGGCTTGAAGCCGTTCAGCGATGCCGTCGTAGGTCGCATCGCGCATTGGCAAAGAAGTGAGTGCATCGAAACCGACATTGCGCTGGAAACGAGCCTTGAGCTCTTGGCGTTCTGACAGATCTCGAACGCGGACGATGTAGCCCTGTCCCAGAGTTTGATCGGGGTCGCAGAACGCGACTTCGACAACCTTTGGATTGCCCCATTTTGTCGTCGCCTCTAGTTCAATTGCTTTGCCTCGCAAATCCTCATCGTGTTTTGCGAGGAAGCCTTCGAGCTTTCGCTGGGACCGCTCAGTGAGCAGGGTGAGGGCATCTGTGCCGAAGAGTTCAGGAGCCGCGTAGCCCAACACACTTTCGATGTTTGGAGTCGCGTACGTGAGCACAAGTGATTCGTCGGCGACCACAAAAACATCGCTCGTCTGGCTGACGAGTGTGCGGTACAGCGATTCGGAACGGCCAGTTTGAAGCTCAGCCAACTTCCTCGTGTGGATGTCTGTCATCGAAATAACGATGCCCCCGATCTCGGGGTCATCAACCAGATTTCGCGCTGAAACCAAGAACCACCAGAACAAGCCAGACGCGCGGCGAATTCGAAGGTCGACCGGCGTGATGTCAGCTGCAGGATTCTCCGCCTGCTCCAACATCTTGGCCGCGTGGGCTTGGTCGGCTGGATGCACAATGCCGACCCCCGCTATCTCCCGGAAATCCTCATTCGAGTAGCCAAGAAGTCGTTCAACGGTCGGCCCGACCATGCTCACCAAACCGGATTCGCCATCGACAACAAAGACGACGTCGTTTGAATCTTGAGCGAGACCCCTAAACCGTTGTTCGCTTCTGCGCTGGTGCGACTCTTCCTGCCGTTGATGACCAAGCAGCGCGAGGCTATAGAGCGACGATGCCGACTCGAGGATTTGACGCGTCTCTTCTCTATGCGGCGCCGAGCTCGCCACGGCGAGATATTCGATGATGTCGCGGTCAACAGTTATTGGAAGAATTCCGACAGTCTTCGCAGTGGCGTGTCGCGACTTCCACCAGCCATGTTGGTTGGCATCATCGGCCAGCTTGATCTCGGGAGGTCCAATCGCGTCAGGGTCACTCGAACAAAGAACTACACCGGTCGTGGCTCCCAGAATCGCTATCTCGGTGGCATCCCCCGCAAGTTTGTTCATGGCGCGGAACACCACGTCTCTCGCTTCGTCGCCGTTCGAGGCTTCCACAAGTTTCGCGCCAAGAAGGCGGAGTTCGGCCTCCTTGCTGAACGACCAGTCGCGCAGGCTCACGAGAAGTCTGACTCTGAGCCCCGCGATGATTGCTGCGAGCAACGCGCCGACGAGGTCAACAACAAATCGGGTCGTAAGCCCGTTGCGGGCCTCATAGGCCAGCAGCAGCGGCGGAACGGCGAGCCACATCAGAACCACTATCACTTGCCGAGCGCCGAAATCGCGGCGTAACGGCACGTTGCTCGGCTTGAGGAACGCGCCACGGTTAGGCAGCCGTGAAGCAGCGAGGATTGGCAGGAAACCGAGCGCTGAGAGGACAAGGTAGTACCCATTGCCAGCTCGGTCGAACGACAGGTCGACGACCTCCGCCAGCAGAGCGAGCGGCGCTGCGAGCGACCAGAGCCGCATCTCGTAGCTAGATTCACGCCCGATTGCGGCCAAAGCGACAGCAAGAAGCAGCAAGAATCCGGCCAGCATGGAAACGAGTGAGACGGTCAGGGACGCGGCGATTGCACGATCGGAAACTGCGCCGAGCACCATGGCCCCGACGATCGACAGGCCAAGCGATTCCAGAAGGGCTTCTGGCTCAATGCGGCGCACGCGCGACACCACGACTGTGCC
>JBBKWJ010000171.1:0-3568 GCA_037968895.1 Acidimicrobiales bacterium | reverse complement strand
CGTTGACGTGGTCAGCGAAGAGAACGTCGAGTCCGACTTTGCCGTTTCCGGGGTTTCCTGGATCGATCCACACCCCAGGATCAGCCGTAATCGTGATTGGTGCCGCCGCAGTGCCCGACGAAGCGACACCGTCGCCTTGACCGTTTCCTCGGTATTGCAGCGGGCTATTGATGGTGGCAGTCAACCGAATAGTCTCGCCCGGCTGCACTGCGGCCACGGCGGCAGTCCAATCGGCGAGCGATGCGACGGGGTAGGTCTTCGGGCCAGCAACGGCGGCCGCGGCAACAGATTGGGTTGGTTGGGCGCGGTCTACCGCGTTGCCAAGCACGTCGAGTTCGGGTGTGGTTGATGCCGACTCTTCAATGGGGTTGACCTGCTGGTTTGTGGCCACCGAGAGCACAATTAGGGACATCAGGGCCGCGACAAGCACGAGTAAACTGAGCGACCGGCGCGGCTTAGGCATATAAGTTCATCGGGCAGCCAGGCGCGGCAGTTGAGCTAACTCTCGATGGTGCCCCAGATTGTCGCTGTGTAGGCACGTGCAAATCTCCGACTTAACCCGCTCATCATGTGCCTACGTGAGGGTAGCACTCGGATCACGCTGGTCACGGGCGGCGGGTAAGGCTGCCTGCTGCGCATCAAGCACCGCCTGATGCTGCTGACGGTGGCGCGCTTCCTCCTGCTCAGCGATCAACGGCGCTCCACGGCCGTGGCGTGAGTAAAGCACCGCCAACACCAAAAGCAGCCAGCCGAAGCCACCACCAGTGACCCCTGGCTCGGAGATCGAGATCAACTGCACCGTGGTCAGAATTGTCAGCGGCCACAGCCCGAGCATGCCAGGAACACGCCGCGTGACCTCAGTGGCTCGGCTGAGTGCACGGATGAATAGCCAGAGATAGAGGGCCAACCCAAATACGCCAGCGTCAAGAATGATCTGAAGGAAAGCGTTGTGCGCGTGCGAGGCTTCAAAAGGAACTTGGTTGAAAACCTCAAACAGCGGCCCGAACGGATCAGTGAAGGACACGCTGTACCCGTTTCCCAACCAGAAGTGCTGCTTGATTGGGTCGATAAGCGCCGCCCAAAGCACAGTGCGGCCAGTGAGCGTGACGTCCTTTTCAAGCCACCGAGCCAGGAGGGCGAGGTTTGCCGTCGCGAAAACGATGCTGAACACAGTTGTGCTCCCAAGTGCGACCATTACGGCCCCCCGCATTGTTTTTCTGGCCCGAAACGCCTTGTAGAAAAACAACAAGCCAACGGTCAGACCAGTAGCGACGAACATAGTTTTCGAATTGGAACCAATCAGCATCGGAACATGCATCAGCAGGACAAGCCGAGACATCCATCGCCACCGGGGCGCAGCGCGATCAAGCACAAGCATCGAGGGAATCGTGATTGACGCGGTGTAGCCGAGCGCGTTCTTTTGTGCGAATACGCCGTTCCATTCTCCGCTACCAGGATCGAGCCCGTATTGGGGAAACGCAAAGATCATAACCAAGCAGGCGATTGCGCCAAACAACGACGCGATCCCAAACATCGTAAGGATCTCCGACAAGTCGAACCGCATGAAAAGGTAGAGAGCGTAGAGCGTCGTTGCGAAAAGAAGAATCGACCACCTCGCCGTGAGGTAGGTGTTAATCGACCAAAAAGTCGATGCCATCATTAGGCCAACGAAGGCAAATAGCGCTGGCTCGAGCTGAACTACCCGAATGAGAAGATCGATGCTCCCGAGTATTCGCATAACCCCAATGCCAATGAGGGCCAAGGTCAGCAATACCAGTAGCGGATTGGTCGATCCGGCAATCACGTCAGCCCGCGTTTGGAACCACGATGACGGAATTCCGTAGATCAGCACGAAGATTGTCAACGTCGCAAGAAACCGCTCAGTGATGCCAGGACGAAGCAGAGGTTCGAACGCAGGCGCCGATAACCGCTCGACAGTTGGCGGCGTGGCTACATCTGTCATCAAGGAACCTTAGATCACTCTGAGATAGGGGCGTAATAGGTGTAGCGATCCTTGCGGAAGAGGCGGTTGATCTTGATCCGCTTACGGTTCATCACTGCGCCAAGCAGGCGGCTGCCGTTACGTTCAAGATCGGCCCGAACCTGGAGAAGGTCGTGGGTTTCGGTCTTGCGGGTATCGACCACGACTATTACGCCGTCGACGTGGCGAGCGGCCGCAGTGGCATCAGCAGTGCTGAGCACGGGTGGCGTGTCGATGATGACGAAATCAACATCGATCAGCATTTCCTTGATGAGGCTACCGAAGCGGTCGGATCCGAGAAGTTCACCAGGGTTTGCCGGAGGGGTGCCCGCTGGCATGATCCAGAGATTCGGGATGCTCGGAATCTCGATGGCCTTGAGTTCGTCGTCGCCACCGAGGTAGCTCGACAGGCCCTTGCCACCGGGCTCGATGCCGAACCGTGTCTCTTGCGTCGGTCGCCGCATATCTGCACTCACCAATACGACTCGCGAACCAGCCTGTGCATAGGCGATGGCCAAGTTTGCCGATGTAAGGCTCTTGCCCTCTGAGGGTGACGCCGACGTAACAATTATCGACCTGACGCCTTCAGACCGCTCGATAAACTGGAGGGCGCTTCGCAGCCGGCGGAAACCTTCCTTCGCTGCCGCTATTCGCCCTGCATTGTTCGTGCTCGACATGACGAGCGTTGCCGGACCAGAGCGCTGGCCGAAGCCGAGCATTGGGATGCCGCCGATGACGGTTGTCCCAAGCGCAAGTGCGATGTCTTCGTCGTCGCGGGCCGTCGTGTCGAGCCGCTCGACGACAAAGGCCACAACGATGCCAGCGGCAAGGCCGACGATTCCGCCCGCCAGCATGAGCAGAGATCGCGAGATCCCGAGAGGAGCGCCCGGTGCCGTCGCCCGACGAATCACTGATGCAGTTGCCGACCGAGACGCCAGTGCCGAACTTGCGTCTCGACTCGCCGTCGTCAGTGCGTTAAGCCGAGTTCGATCCGTATTTGCCTCGGTGCGGTTATTCGATACCAGTTCGTTGAGTGCTCGTAGTTGATCGTCAAGGCTTCCATCAGCCGGTGGATTGCCGTAGAGGGCCGATCGGTCGACCTCGAATTGCAGCGCCTCGGCGTCCAGTGTGGCAAGACCCTCCTCAAGGGCAGCGATCTCGACGGCGGCTGAGTCTATGATCGATTGATAAAAGTTGATGGCCTCACCTTCGCGCTTGGCCACGTAAGCGTCGGCGAACGCATTGGCCCGATCGGCTGCCACCTGTGGGTCTGTATTCGAAACCGAGACATTCAATACATCACTGTTGAGAGTAAAGACGACACGAACGCCAGAGAGAAGCGCGTCTGGCTCGTCCTTGAAGTCGAGAAGAACGGCTGCGTCGGCCGCCGTCTGCGAGCTTTCAAGCACGGCGCGCTCACGATCGAGGTTTGGCGTCACGAGGTTCGTGTTGATCGATCCGACTGGCGTCGGGTTGATTACGACCTTCGCCTCAGCTTGATATGTGTCGACTCGAGAATTGGCGAACAGCATTGCGAGCAGAATGCCAAGCAGGATGGCTCCGACGACCAAGAACCGGTGCATACGC
>JBBKWJ010000170.1:0-3132 GCA_037968895.1 Acidimicrobiales bacterium | reverse complement strand
GGAGGGCTGATATCACGCTGCTGCGAGCCCGAACCACCCCGATCGAGTGCGCCGTGGGTTAAGGGTTGTAATCGCCCCTCCGACACACGAGAAACCCCGCCTTCGAGCGGGGGTTTGTTCGTTTCGGTGTTGGCGGTGTCGACGCTGGCGAAGTCACAGGCGATGGCTGGCGGGTGTTCTGTCTGTGTAGGACGCGGAGTTGGTGGCGCATGGTGTCCCGGAAAACGACATGGTTCACGCACTGCGACATCACTGGAGGGCATTCGAGACCGACGACTTAGCTGCAACCATGTTCGTTGGTCCGCCGACGGCTGCAGAGCCACTCGAGGTTGGGGTAGTGACCGACGAAGGGGGAACGGCGATCATCCACGCGATGGTCGCTCGCCCGAAATTCCTGAAGGGATGGTGGAACAAGTGACGAACACACGTGCACAGCGCGCCGAGGCCCTCGAAGCCTGGGCCGACGGCATTGACTCCGCAAACTTGAAAGAAGCGGACACGGAGACGCTGAGAGCGATCGCAGAGTTGGCCGAGACGCGCAACGGCGTAGACGAGCAGTTGACAGACGCCGTGCGTTCCGCGCGCCACGCCCACCGCAGCTGGTCAGAGATCGGGACGATGCTGGGCGTTTCCAAGCAAGCGGCGCAGCGCAAGTACGGCCCCAAGATCTCCGCGTAGCCGGTCCCGAGTGGTGTCGCGTTGCTAATGGTTTGCTAATGGCATCGAGCAGCCTGGAGCGGTATCGAGCGGTAGGGAGCGGATTGGCCGGTCGCCAGATGCCGTTGTAGGACGCTGGTTACCTCAGGATGACGCCAGATGCCGCCGAGGGGAGGTGAGTTCAAGTCCCCCTCCGACACAAGAGTTAGTACATCGTGGTCCAGGTGGACGGGGCCCGTCGATGGGCAGCGCCAAGCCCTTTTCTCAAGGGTTCTGTCTAGCAGTCGATGGCGGCTTGGATGGCGGCGCACGCTTCGGCGAGGCGTGGTGGCTGCAGTGTGCAGATCTGGTCGACAAGGTACGCCTTGGGGACAACTCTGAGATTGTCGAAGCTCGCCACGCAGTCGGTAGGCATGCCGTCGTCGGCCCCGAGTCGTAATTCGGTGGGGATTCCTCTGATCGTGCGGGTTACTGGTGCCGCAAGGACGCTATTTAGCACGGGGATCGCAGCGGATCGGGTCATGATGAGGAAGGGGCGTCGGCCAACGCCTTCGAGTTCGCCCCACCAGATTTGCCCTCGGTCTGGAGTCGTCACCATGGCTCGTCGAGGATTGCTTCGCGAAGCGACGCGAATGCCGCGTGTTCTTCGGTTTCGGTTGGTGGTTGTCGTGTGTAGCCAGCGACGACGGCTCGGTCGGTTTGGCGTTGGCGTTCGAGTTTCATGATGGCTTCGATGCCGGCTCGGACCGCAGCGGCTCGACTTTCGTATGCTCCGGTCTTGACGAGGTCGTCGAGGTCGCTGAGGAGGGGTTCGGGAAGCCGGACGGCAATCTGTTCTGTGGCCATTCGGGAAGTATACCAGACCGGGATGCTATGCGGTATGCGACTTGGGGTGCCGCGTTTGGTGATAGGCGGAAGCCCTGGTCAGGCCGCGGCGAGCCTCACCCAATCAGATCGTGCGCGGCGTGGGTTAACGGTTGTAATCCCCCCTCCGACACACGAAAAACCCCCGCTTTCGAGCGAGGGTTTGTTCGTTTTGGTGTCGTTTGCTACCGCTCCAGGGCGCTGGGTGCCACGACGCCGAACTTGACCAGCATCGATATTCACTTGTTAGCACAGGCCGAAAGCTCCCGCCGACGCAAGGTCGACGGGAGCTCTGGAGTTGCTGACCGGATGATCGAATCCGTGTGGGTGAGAACAGTGGGGGAGTGGCGACGGAAACCCTTCGCGCTCTTGTTGGGTCTGGCCGGTAGATGAACGAAATGTTGCGGTCTATCTCACGGAAAGTGGCGCTTCGAGGTTTGGATGTTGGCGCAAATGGGTATGCCATTACCAACGAAAGGCGACACAAAATCGGGCCGTGACGCTCGACCCGGTGTTTCGCGTATCCCATTCATGTCGCCGTAACGCTGCCGGTACCTACGCTCACGACCATGGAACCTATGGCTCCCACCACCACACCCCTCACGCCTGCCACATCCATAACCGATCTCCGGGATGCGGTCGAGAACTGCGGCAGTGCCGAATGGCTCGGCCGCGCCATGTCCTGGCCGATCCGCCACGGCTGGCTCGACGTCGAGCACGTCGACCGCCGCAACGTGCCAACCGATGGCCCCATGCTTCTCGCCGCCAACCACCTATCGTTCATCGATTCGGTGTTGGTGATGTACAGCTTCGATCGTCCGGTTTCGTTTCTCGGCAAGGCCGAGTACCTCGACAACCCCATCACCCGCTGGCTCTTGCCGGCCACTGGCATGCTTCCGCTGGATCGAACCGGGCGCCGAGCCCGGGTCACGCTCAAGCGTGTCGCGAAGATCCTCGACAAGGGTGGCGCTGTCGGCGTCCACCCCGAAGGCACTCGGTCACGCGACGGTCTGCTCGGCCCCGGCCATCCCGGCGTTGCCCAGATGGCGTTGCGTTCTGGAGCGCCGGTTGTGCCTGTCGCACTCGTCGGCACCGACGACGCGCAGCCAGTCGGACAGCGGATCCCCACGTTTCGGGCCCCGGTCGAAGTTCGCTTCGGTGCCCCGATTGGGGTTGGCCGCTGGGCCGGCAATCGTCGCACGTCGACCGCCCGGGCCGAATTGACCGAGGAGATCATGGCGTCGATCGCGTCGCTGTCCGGACAAGAACGCCGAACAGAGGAATCCCACGACCGACTCCCGGTGTGACATGACCGAGCCCCGCCAGACCGTGCTCATCCAGCGACGGCGCCGACAAACCCGGCATCACGACCACATCCAGAGCACCCTGGCCAACGCTGGGGCGTCGATCGAAGATGTCGAGCAGATCGTCATCCGCAATCACATCTCGCCCATGGATCCGGACCCGGTGCAAAGGCACTGTTGCATCCACGGATCGGGTGATAGGTCGACGAGGCTGTTGTGATGAGCCGTCATGATGTTGTGTCGCCACCGTTTGATCGATCGGCGTTCGCACTCAAAGCCAGGCTTCGACCGATGCGAGGAGTCAAAC
>JBBKWJ010000169.1:0-18875 GCA_037968895.1 Acidimicrobiales bacterium | reverse complement strand
CTGCCGATCTATTTCGGCCCCGCCACTGGATTTCGCCTGGCTGGTGTTGTAGGAGGAGATTGCACTATCGAGGGTCGAGCGGAAGTCATGCACCATCGAGTCCACGAACGTGCTGGCTGCCATGCCGGCATAGGCGGGGCCGAAATAGATCGGCAGTGGTGGCTCGGTGCCCACCTCGGTCCGGTACTTTTCGGACCACGAATCGGCGCAACCGAAGGCGATGGCCCATGGTAGGTAGTCGGTGTACAACTCGTTGCGCCCGGAGAAGTCGAAACGGTTCTCGCTCGAAGGAGTCGAGAGGACCCGTCTGAATCCGCCGACGCGCGACCAGAGATCGCGTCCTGAAGCAGTTCGTTTCGTTGCGGCGCCCGGGAGGACCAACGAGGCCGCACCGGCGGCAAACCCACCGGGGATAAGGCCGACCATCGTCATTTGGAACGGATTCCAGATGCCAAGAGCCACCGTTGCGGCAAGCGCAAACAACACCAGTACCGGACCGGCACTACCAAGACCGGTGCTGACGAGGTTGCCTGAACCGAGGGCCCAAGATCGAGTATCGCCGTCGAATCGCGCAATCTCCGCTTTGAGTTTCTTGCCGCTGTTGATGTCTTTGTTCAGGGCAGTGAACGTTCCTCCGGAGCCGTCGAGAATGTGGGAGATCCCGTGGGAGATTGGATCCAGCGATGCCCATGCTTGGGGATCGTCTCGCTTGGTCATGGTCCACCCATCGTCATGCCGCTGCAGGTCGATGGCTCGGCGCTCGGCCGCGTGCATGATCGTGCCGATGTAGGCCTCCTCCCGTTCGGTCTCGTGCAGGATGAACGACGCCTGTGCCGGTCCGATTCCCTCGGGAGGCCCATACATAAGAGGGTATGGGGGTGGAACCTCGATCGATTTCCTTGCCGCTTTGAGGCCGGCCGCAGTTGTTGCTGCGGCCAGAAGTGCGACGATCCCGAGCACCACCCTGCTTGTGCCAAGCACCGGATCGAATCGTGCTGGCCAAGCCACGGCGTTGCCTGACGGTGGCCTTGGGATGGCAAGGGAGGTCTTAAGCGTTACTGGAGTGTTGGCTGACAGAGGCCCGGTCCGCACGACCAGCTCGTCAGTTCCGCTCCCGGCGAGATCACAGTTCGGCTGCTCGTTGCCGAGGCCGACAACACAAAATATCGATTCGGCTGGTGCTGGGAGATGGACCCTGAGTTCGGAATTGGTGATTTGCTGCGCCCAGCCGGTCGGAATCAGATCCCAATAGAACGCTGATGGTAGGTCGCCGTCGCCTTGGGTAATGACGCCGTCGATCGAATAGCTAATGCGATACGTGTGTTGTCCTGGCGTGACGAATTCGTCAGGCGATCCGATACGGGCAACGGTAAACCTGCCCCGTTCCTGGCTAGACATATCCACCTCGACGGGTTCACCATCCATCGTGATATCGATGTCATCCACGTTGCGACGAGCCTTGTCGTCGTTGCTATCAAAACGGTCCCAGAACCGAAAGATCCCATGTCGGTTGATCCCGGCAGGGAAATCGACAACAAGGGTTTCGACCACCGTGAGGTCGCCATTGGCGGCAATGGTGAAGTCAGCGTCGTAGTTGGTGATTGTCGTCGGCTCGCTGACCGCCGCGCTCGGCTTGGAGCTGAACGGAATCAGGCCTGGTAGGAAAAGCCCGAAGCCGATCAGCATTAGAAATATCACGCAGGCCGCAAGTCGTTTCATGATTTAGTGCGAGAGCTCTCGTTCGGGCGAGCCGAGGCCGGGAAAGCCAGCATACGCGGGCAGCGCAGGCTGACCGCCAAGGTGGCAGTAGAGCACTTTGGACCCGGCTGGAATCTCGCCCGAGCGGATCATGCCGATGAGGCCTGCCATCGACTTGCCTTCGTAGACGGGGTCGGTGAGCATGCCTTCGGTTCTGGCTGCAAGATGGATTGCGGCCACCGTGCCCGCATCGGGCACACCATACGCCGGGCCTTCGTAGCCGGGCACGACCGTGATTTCGTCGTCGCGCAAAGGGCGTCCAAGCCCGATCTTCTCGGCGGTGTTGGCGGCGATTCGGGTTACCTGATCGATCGTCTGGTCGAGTGTGCCGGAGGCATCGATGCCGATGACTCGCCGGCTGGGGCGATCGGAAAGCGCGAAGCCTGCGATCATTCCTGCATGGCTTGAGCCAGTCACGGTGCACACGATGATGTTGTCGAAGAAAATGTCGCGCTCGGCTTCTTGTACTTCGGTTTCGACTGCCCAGTTCGCAAACCCGAGGCCACCAAGAGGATGGTCCGATGCGCCAGCGGGAATCGGATATGGCTTGCCGCCCGCTTCGATGACTGAGTCGAGTGCGCGCTTCCAACTGTCGCGAATGCCGATGTCGAATCCAGCGGGGTCGACGCGCACGTCGCCTCCCATGATTCGAGTCAGCTGGATGTTGCCGACCTTGTCGTAGTTCATGTCGTTGTAGTCGACCCACCCTTCTTGGACGGTTACGGCCTTGAGCCCAAGGTGGCAGGCGACGCCGGTGACCTGGCGAGTGTGGTTCGACTGGATGCCGCCAATCGAGACGAGCGTGTCGCACCCGGTGTCGAGGGCCTCAGCGGCGAGATACTCAAGCTTGCGGACTTTGTTTCCGCCGAAGGCGATGCCAGAGTTGCAGTCTTCGCGTTTGGCCCAGATTTCGACCTCGCCACCTAGTGCGGCACTGAGGCGGGGGAGCGGGTGGATTGGCGAGGGACCGAAGAGCAGTGGTTCGCGGCGGAAATCATCGAGGCTCATAGGGTTCCTATTGTCGTACTCTCAGTTATCGCATCATCGTAGACGATCGCCGCTACGTGCTTAGTCGATGGAGTCGCACAAGTGCTCAGCGGTATCTCGCGGGTGCCCATCGGCGTGCACGGCTCGTGTCTACCTTCCCGCCGCTTCAGTCAGGAACGGAACCGGTCGACAACTCCGACATGACTACTCGTCGGGGCTCGTGCCACCAGAACGCGGGCAAGCGATTGTCGCTAAGCCTTACCTTGATGGCGGTCGTGGCCGCGGTCACGAGTTGCGGTCAGTTACCAACCGAGCAGATCGAGGCGTCGGCCGGCGACACGATCCAGCAACAAACGATCCCGGTGGCTGAACCCGCCGCGACTACCACCGTGACCGAACTCGTAGGAGTCGCCCCCACACGGGAGCGTGTCGACGGCGCCTATTTGGCCTGGTACTCGCTTCAACAAACCGATGGAGACTTCGGTCATGCTGTTCCCTATCTTGTGGCGTCGGCCGACCGCTTTGATGAAGTTTATGATGACGAGGCGAAGGAGTTCCGGGTCGACCCACCGTTCGGCATCGGGCCAGGCGATGGGCGCCTGCAGGTCTGGTCGCTTGACCCTGCGGGTGGAGCCAGCCATCCGGCGAAGCGCGTCTTCTGGCCAGCCGCTTGTCTTGGCCCGTCGCCTGATGTCGACGGGGACGCACTGCTGGACGATTGTGATCCCTATCCCACCGACGGTCCTCTAGCCGACTGGGATGGCGATGGCGTGCTGAACCCATCGGACAACTGCCCGACGATCGCGAACCCGGATCAGACTCGCATCGGTGAGCGACATTCGGGGGTGGTGTGCGACACTCGAAGTGGGGTCAACGCGTCGGTGTGGTTGGTTCCCGCCGATGCGACGTTGGAGTCGTGGAACCGTGTGCGGGCCGATCGCGGACTCGGTCCGATCGTGATGCCCACTAAGGGGACGCCGATCCCTGCGCATATTCGTGCGTGGTGTGATTCGATTGGCGCTCTCTGGTCGGAAGACGAGTTGTCGGCCGAGCCAGATCTTCGGTCCGCGTTCGCGAACATGCCAGCCGAGTACGGTCTCTCCGCTGAGGAAATTGCTGAATTCGTCGATCTGCTGATGCGCTCGCAGGCGCTCGTCGGGCAGTTTGAAGAACTCGAAGCGAGCGGACTGGATAACGCGTCTGTCACTGGTGCCGAGCTTGAAATGTTACTCGAACAGCTGACGGCGGAACGCCAAGCACTGTTGGCCGAGATGTTGCCATTCTCGGTGCTGCTTGTTGATTCGGATCTCGCCTGCACCTCGTAGATGGCGCGTCGGAGCATGAGCATTATCTAACTGAGTACTGTGCCGTCTGGCCGACTGGTAATCCAGCGGCCGGAGGCGTCGCGCTTGGTTTGATAGCCGTGCTGTTTATGGCGATTGTGGCGTCCACAAAGGGGTGCCCCGTTGTCGGGGCAGGTACAGCCTCCGCCTGGATCGGCGCCGCTTGAACTGGCCCACGGTGTCGAGTGGTCGATCTCGCAGCGGCTCGTTCTGACGCGGCAACCGGGCCAGATGCAGTGCTGGTTGGGGACCTGAGCGGCGAGCCTGGCGTGGCCGGTGAAGAGCCGGCTGCGCCTTCCCATGTCGATCACGACACCCTTGGCGTCGGTCACGATTCTGCGGATGTCTCCAAGCAGGGCGGCTGCGACGGCTTCACCGGGCTCGAGGCGGACTCCGTCGATAGTGGAACAACGAAAGCCGGGCCGCCACGGGTCGTCCGGGCCTGGATCGGTTCCATTGAGCTTCCTCACCCAACGGGCAAAGGTGACTTCGTCGAGCATGATATTTGTTGTGACAGCAGGGCTGCCAGAACCGTTGACGTTGGCTGCGAGACACATCTTGTGGAAGGCATCGGCTCTGCGTTGGCGATCGGTGCGTGCGAGGTGTGAGAGGTTGGCATCGTCACCGTGTTCGTCGACAGCCTGGTCCCAGTCGATTCGAAACTCGGCGTCAATGTAGTACCCAAAGATGGTGTCGAGCTCGGCCCCTTGGAGCGCGGCGAATCCGCCATCGAGCTTCCACGCCCCGTCGAAATCCTGCAACAGCGAGACGTTGCGAGACTCGTGGGTCCGCTGGTTTTGGTCGCACGTGCCGTCGGCGTCAACCAGCCGGACCCAATCGGTAAGAAGCCCATCGAACTCGTCGTAGCTTGCACCGATCGCACGCTTCACCATCTCGGCTTCGGCGTCGATCAGCGCGTCGCGGACACGAACGTTGGTGTACGCCTTGGCGATACGTCGTGCCACGTCGGTGGTGATTTCGGCAGCCTGATAGGCGGCGGCGACTTTCGGGAGCGAACGGAGAGCCCGCATGGTCCGGTGGCGGGCAGCGGCTTCGGAGCGAGAGGTGCAGGCGTAGTGCCCGATGAATGACTTTGGCGTGAACCCATCGACGGTATGGACCCCAGACTCTTCGACGATGCCGATAACCGAGGTCTGGAGTGCATCAATGCGAGTGCCCAGTGCCTCAATATCGGTGACCAGGGCAATGCCCGCTTTCGAATCGGAAGGCGCGAGATCGGCCGAGGACAGACAATCCAATAAGTGATGCATCGAAGCGATTGCATCCGCTATTTCGTCCTTCCCCGCGATCGAAGTCATAGGAACAACACTACTCAGGGGGTGTGACAATAGAGATCACGTTTTCCCAGGTCAGAGAAGAAATCTAAGAGACTTTCGCAGACTAGGTGGTGGGGTGTTGCGGAGGTACCTGACCCCAGTGTTACGGGGTGAGTGGCGGCGCGGTAGGCGCGAACTGTGGGACAGTGGTTTCTTGCCAGCAATCAGCTTGGCAAGAGAGAGGTCACCATGGCCAGCAAAGACAAGGGCGGGCGGAGCAGCAAGACTCCAGCCACCAAGTCAGCCAAAGAGAAGCGGCAATCAAAGAAGGACAAGAAGTCGAGCAAGGGGAGCATCACCGGCTAACTGCGCCTCGTCAGTCCTGGGCTCCGGCTGCCGCTGAGAGCAGCCGGGCCAGGTCGGCGACTGCTGGGTTAGATCTCAATGACTTCCGGGTCGCGAACTCAATGGTTCGTGCGAAAGGAAGCTGCACGTCTTCGACGATTGCAACATCGGTCGGCAGCGCAGACAATGCGAGTTGTGGAAGGGCTCCAACTGCGCCTGTCGCCGCGATGACCTCGAATGCAACACGGTGATCATCGGTCTCGGCGATCACATTTGGCGCAAAGCCGAGGCTGCCGCAAAGCTCGCGGATGGCAAAACCGATCGGACTCGCTGGTCCGCTGAGCACCCATTCGGAGGTGGCGAATGACTCGAGCGAGTCGCTGGTGTTGTCGGCCCGAGCAACGAGTCTGACTGGCTCAGTGCGGAGTGGCGTTCGCTCGAATGTTTGCAGGCCAGGGTGGAGGCGGTGAGCCGATCCATCGGTTATGGCTGCGTCCACTTCGCGGCCGGCGAGCAAGCGAAGTGCCTCTTCCGATTCTGCATCGACGATTCGTAGGCGTATCGAAGGCGCGAGTTGCTCCCGAATCGGGAGCAGGATGCCAGTGATCGCCGTCGGGAACGCGGCAACGACCAGCGAGGTCTCATGCTGACCGGTTGTCGCACCGACGTCGTCGAATGCGTTCCTGACCTGGTCGAGAATCTCGCCCGATCGGTTGGCGAGCAGTCGCCCGGCCGACGTTAAGGTGACACCGCGATTCGAGCGTTCGACGAGCGATACCCCCGCTTCCCGTTCCAGCAGCGATAGGTGCTGGGAGACGGCTGATGCGGTGTAGCCAAGCGATCGGGCCGCGCCCGCAATAGTGCCACTCGACGCGATGGCGGTCAGCATACGAAGTCGTTCTAACGTCGAGGGCGGCATCATTAGCTCAGCTTATGGCAATCGTTGCGAATCATCGCTTTCCACAAACGGCCAGCACTGTCACTATCTGCACTGTGAACATCACCTCCGCCGCTGCACCAACGACTTCAAGAGATTGGCTGAGCTCCGCCGCCTTGACCCGTGAGGCGACAATCAGAGACGCACTTGATCTCACCGATCTCGATGCGCTTGACCAGAGGGTTTTCGAACTCGTTGATCGCAATCGGGAGATCCACGATCGTGAATGCATCAATCTCAATCCCGCCTCGAACGTGATGAACCCTCGCGCCGAAGCGGTGCTCGCCTCGGGCTTGGCCACTCGAGCTTCGCTCGGCCATGCAGGCGATAAGTACGAGATGGGCCTCGAAGCGATCGAAGAAATCGAAGTGATCGCTGCCGAACTTGCCCGGAGCGTCTTCCATGCCGAGCACGCCGAGGTTCGTGTGGGTTCTGGTGCACTCGCGAACCTGTACGCGTTCATGGCAACCTGTGAACCAGGTGACTCGATTATGGTCGCTCCTGCAGAGATCGGCGGTCACGTAACCCACCGGTCTGATGGTGCAGCCGGTTTGTATCGCCTTGATATCCACGAGTATCCGATCGACGCTCACACGTTCAGCGCCGACCTTGATGGCCTGGCGGAGATGGCGAAGCGGGTGCGACCGAAGCTGATCACCGTTGGCACAAGCCTCAACCTTCTGCCCCATCCGGTCGCCGAGATACGAGCGATTGCTGACGAGGTTGGCGCGTTGGTCCTCTTCGATGCGGCCCATGCCTGCGGCATGTTCGCCGGCGGCGTGTGGCCAAACCCGCTTGATGAGGGTGCACACATGCTCACGATGAGCACCTACAAGAGCCTCGGTGGTCCCGCTGGGGGACTTGTGATGACCAACGACCATGACCTCGCAGCCCGCATCGACGCCATTGCCTACCCCGGACTGACCGCCAACTTCGACGTCGCCGTCACGACTGCGCTTGCCATAACCCTTCTGGATTGGCTTCATTGCGGAAGCGGCTACGCAACCACCATGGCGGCCAACGCCGTTGCTCTTGCTACTGAACTCGACCGGCTTGGGGTGCCAATGTTCTCAACCGCTGGCGGCTTTACGACCTCCCATCAGCTCGCAGCAGACGCATCACAATGGGGCGGTGGCCACGAGGCCGCGCTGCGGCTACGTCGTGCAAACATATTGACCAGCGCGATCGGTCTTCCTGGCGACGTGTCAGCCGGCTTGCGGTTCGGAACTCCCGAGATCACCCGAATTGGAATGACGCCGCTCGACATGCCAGAACTGGCGAGCATCGTCGCCAATGGTCTCCTCGGACACCCAGAAGACGTGGCCGGACAGGCGAGCGATCTTCGTAGTCGTTTCGAGGGTGTGCACTTCATTCGCTCTGCGACACAGCGATGACTGCAACCGTGTCGCCTCACCAACGGCATGCCCTCTCTGCGGAGCGCCTCGCCACCTTCGCTCGCGATGGGCTGCTGGTTTTGCCAGCGCTCTTCGACCTAGATGAGGTCACAGAGCTGAATTCGGTCTTAGCGGATCTCACCACCCAGGAATGCGACGAGAACATCCGCGAGAAATCGAGCGGAGTGGTCCGGACCGCAATGGGGTTACATCTACGGCACGAGCGCTTTGCCCAGCTGATCAACGATCCTCGTTTTCTCGTTCCGGCACACCAAATTCTTGGTGATGGGGATGTCTATGCCCAGCAGGTAAAGATCAACGTCAAAGAGGCGTTCACTGGCGAGCAATGGCAGTGGCACTACGACTTCGCCACCCATCACCATGAGGACGGTGTTCCTGAGCCGCTCGCTCTGAACATGCATATCTTTCTCGACGACGTAACCGAGTTCAACGGCCCACTGGTTTTTGTTCTCGGATCGCACCGCGATGGGCCAGCCCCAACTGCGCTCGACACACAGACAACGAGCTTTCCGCTGTGGACTGTTGGCCCTGAGGTTGTTGGCCCGCTAGCCGAACGCGGCGGCCTGTTCTGTCCAAAGGGAAAGGCGGGGACAGTGCTTATCTTCGGTGACACGCTGGTGCACAGCTCGCCTCCAAACATGTCGCCTTGGCCCCGTAGAGTCTTCTCGGTCATCGTCAACCCGGTCGCCAACAAACAACAAACCTTTAAACGCCCAGACCATTTTCACCATCGCGACACTGGCGCTTTGCACACAACCGGGTGAGTCCACAGAATTGTTAAGAATTGCGGGAACTGGTTCCCGGCATTCGACGTCTGATCACCCATCAGTACCTCGTGGCCAAAGGGCGACGTAGCTTGAACCGAGAGTGGGAAGCCTTGAAACACAATTGGGTAGTTGTTGCGATGGTTGGCGCGGTGCTGACGCTTGGAGCGTGCGGCTCTGACGTGGCCGGCGAGAACACCGCTGCTGGCTCAAGCCCGACTGAAGCGTCCGTCCCGGCCGAGGGCACCACACGGCTCTGGATCGGTCCTGACCTCGTTGACTGCATTGGTGAGGCAGAGCAGAAGTGCATGCAGGTCGCCGAGTCAGAAGATGGCGAGTACCTCAACTTCTTCGACGAGATCGAAGGATTCACGTTCGTCGAGGGGACCAGCTACGTCGTCGACGTGATGATCGAGGAAGTTGCCGATCCGCCAGCGGACGGCTCGTCGCTGAAATACACCCTCGTCGAAATCGTCAGCTAACCCACTTGGCGGGAAGGTTAAGTTGGTTCAACGACGACGGCGAGAATGGCAGATTCCGGTGACAAAACAGTGATGCCTTGATCTGGCCGCGTTGGTTTGATGGCGTCGAGTCGCTCAAGCGGCTGGTCGTCGAGGCTCGCTCGGCCAGCAACTACAACAGCCACTTGAATGTCGCCAGTCACCATGCCGGTGAGCTCGACCGAGTCGGAGATCTCGACGAAAACGAGACGTTGTGCGCCTGTGCCTCGCCGCACCATCAGGTTGATGTCCTGCACCGGCCCGTCGACCAGTCGACACGAGCAATCCTCATCGCCGGGGAAAGAATACGGTGAATACGTATCGGTGATCGACTGCGTAGTTCCGCTCCCAAACGTCAGGGCAAAGCCGTTTCCGGTGAGTAGGGCGATCGTACGGTCGATGTTCTCAAACGTAGAAAACGGGCCGGCATGGTCGACGTCGGCCACGCTAAGACGCCAATCCCATCGATCGCGGGCCGGCCAGGCGATGATCTCGATTGTCGAACCTCCGCCGTTGAGCCATGGCATGCGTCGATGAGCAGATTGTGAAATGACGTGGGCTGACGAATTCACAACCGCTCCATAACTAGTCGTGCGTCGTCAACATGCATCATTGGAGGGTTATGCCGACGGCAGCGAGCGCTTCGGCCATCGCGTTTGAGCGGAGCACATCCTCCGATGCAGTGAGCTCTGGCGCCAGATGACGGTCGGGGCCTGGACCTTCAACAACGGTCCGCAGCAGGGTCAGCAGCGCACCAGTGGCTGGCGAAGGCTCGATTGGTGCTCGGTAGTCGATGGCCCTCGCGGCGCACACATACTCGACCGCGAGAATGCGCCTGACGTTGTCGATGACCTTTCGGAGCTTACGGACGGCGAGCCACGCCATTGAAACGTGGTCTTCTTGCATGCCCGAGGTGGGGAGCGAGTCGACCGAGGCAGGAGCTGCGAGGCGCTTGTTCTCCGACGCCATCGCAGCGGCGGTGTAGTGACCGATCATAAGCCCGCTGTCGACGCCGACTTCTTGGGCGAGAAAGGGAGGTAGACCGTGACTGCGAGTCTTGTCGAGCATCCGGTCCATCCGTCGTTCGGAGATCGCGCCGATCTCGGCTACCGCAATGGCGAGGAAGTCAGCGGCGAAACCGAGAGGGGCGCCGTGGAAGTTGCCGCATGACTCCACTCGGCCATCGGCGAGCACCATCGGGTTGTCGATCGCCGATGCGAGTTCGTTATTGGCGACCATCCGGCAGTGCTCGAGTGTGTCTCGAACGGCGCCATGCACTGAGGGGGTGCAGCGAATGGAGTACGCATCTTGAACCCGTGCGTCTTCGACGGTGGCGTGGCTTGCGACAAGCGGTGAGTCAGCGAGCATCGCGCAGATATTGGCAGCCGAAACAGCTTGGCCCGGTTGCGGTCGTAGTGCCTGCAGGTCGGCGGCAAATGGGGTGTCGGTTGCCAACAACCCTTCGACGGTCATTGCCGTGATCATGTCGGCTTGGGCCAAGAGTTGCTCGATGTCGATGATGGCCATACAGAGCATGCCGAGGATGGCATCGGTGCCGTTGGTTACGGCAAGGCCTTCCTTTTCGGCGAGCTCGATTGGTTCGAGCCCCGCTTCGGCCAGGGCCTCGACTGCGGGGCGAACTTTCCCGTTATGGACAACATCGCCTTCGCCCAGAAGCGCCATGGCGCCATGCGCGAGTGGGGCGAGATCGCCACTGGCACCAAGCGAGCCATACTCGGGGACGATGGCGGTGATGCCAGCGTTGAGGACGTTGACCATTGCCTGAGCGACGAGCGGGCGAGCGCCGCTGTAGCCGAGCGCGAGGGTGCGGGCTCGGAGGAAGACCATGGCCCGAACGACTTCGTCCTCAACCGGGTCGCCCATGCCAGCAGCATGCGACCGAATGAGCGCGATCTGAAGTGCCCTCCTGCGATCCGGAGGGATCGAGACGGTGGCGAGCGCTCCGAAACCGGTGGAGATGCCGTACTTCGGTTCGCCCTCGGCCAGTTGCTCGACGATTGCCCGTGCCGCGGCCATACGTGTAACTGCGCCTTCAGTAAGTTCGACGGTTTCAAAGTTGCGGGCGACGGCGGCTACCTCGGCGATGGTGACGCCAGGGCCGTCGAGTTGGATGGTCATGAAATGAAGTCCTCTCCGTTGGTTCGCAGTTCTCGTATGAGTGCGTCAACGGTTTCGTTGAGCGCAATGTGGTGTTTTTTGGATTCTTCGGCGGTGAAACGATTTTGTGGACCAACGATCGACAACGCGATGCCGAGCTTGTTGCTGTTTGGCAGGGCCAGGCTTATGGCAGTGATGTCTGGCTCGATCGCTCCTGTCCGGGTGGCGGCCGCGCCGGGTGCGCGGAGCGCAGCGCCAAGGGCCGAGTCGGAAAGGTCGACGTTTTGGCCAATCCAGCCAACATGGCGAATTGCTCGGGGGCTCTCGGCTGTGGCGATATAGGTTCCGGTCAGACCGTCGCTCACTGCAAGATACGTCGATTCGCCGGTGTGGGCCGCGAGCGTATCGAGGTGCGGTTGGGCGGTGGCGGCGAGCCGCTCGAGGACGGTGCCGCTTCGCACCGATGCTGCGAGCCGGAGGAAGGTTGGTCCGGCTGCGTAGTCGCCAGAATTGTCTCGGTCGAGGTAGCCGCGTGCTTCGAGCGCCCGGAGATAGCGCAGCGCGGTAGTGGGGGTGAGGCCAGATGCCAGGGCCGCGGCGGTGAGATTGCAGGTGCGCTCGGCCAACACGACCTCGAACAGGTCGAGCACCCTGGCTATCGAGCGGGGTACGCCAGACTCGTCGCTGGCGACGGCCGTTGAGTTGGGTTCGGTTGTGGTCGCTGTCGGCATCGGGCACGCGCTCCTGTATGTCACTAGCTGACAATCTATGTTAACAGTTGACATCGTATGGTCTACGGGGTCAGACTGCAAGGCATGAGTAATTCCTTTGGCCCGATCGGAACACCCGTTACGAATATCGCTGCCCCTCGAGGCACCGAACTCACCTGCAAGGGCTGGCCGCAAGAGGCCGCCTATCGCATGCTGCAAAACAATCTCGACCCCGAGGTGGCAGAGAACCCGGACCAGCTCGTTGTCTACGGCGGCACCGGCAGGGCCGCTCGATCGTGGGACGCCTATCGAGCAATGCTCCATACGCTCACCACGCTGGAGCGCGACGAAACCATGCTCGTGCAGTCGGGTAAACCAGTCGGTGTCATGCGAACCCATGAGTGGGCGCCGCGAGCCATCATCGCCAATTCGAACCTCGTGCCCGACTGGGCCAACTGGGATGAGTTCCGTCGTCTAGAGCACCAGGGCCTCACGATGTACGGTCAGATGACGGCGGGGTCGTGGATCTACATCGGCACTCAAGGGATTCTCCAGGGCACATACGAGTGCTTTGCTGAGATTGCTCGCAAACGTTTCGGTGGCACGCTTGCCGGCACGCTCACCATCACGGCCGGCGCCGGCGGTATGGGTGGTGCGCAACCGCTCGCCGTCACGATGAACGATGGAGTGGTACTGGTCATCGATGTCGACCAGCACATGCTGCAACGACGGGTCGACCATCGCTACCTTGACGAGATCGCGCCCGACTACGCGAGCGCCGTCAAGCGCGTGCATGAGGCAAAGGCCAGCCGGACCCCGCTCTCCGTCGGCTTGCGGGGCAACGCAGCTGACATCCTTCCGCGACTTCTCGCCGATGAGGTCGATGCCGACATCGTCACCGATCAGACGAGCGCCCACGACCCGCTCAGCTACATGCCAAACGACCTCAGCGCCGACGCGGCTGACGAACTGAAGCGAAACGATCCGACTGAGTTCACTCGCCGGTCGCGAGCAGCGATGGCAACACACTGCGAGGCGATGGTCGGCTTCATGGACGCTGGTGCGGAGGTTTTCGACTACGGCAACAGCCTCAGGGCCGAAGCCAAACTCGGAGGCTTCGACCGGGCATTCGACTATCCCGGATTTCTCCCGGCCTACATTCGGCCACTCTTCTGCGAAGGACTCGGTCCATTCCGCTGGGTCGCTCTCTCTGGAAACCCAGCCGACATCGCCGCTACCGACAAGGCCGTGCTTGAGGAATTCCCTGACAACGAAGGCCTGCATCGTTGGATCAAGCTCGCGGGCGAGCGGGTGGCGTTTCAGGGCCTGCCGGCACGGATCTGTTGGCTCGGCTACGGCGAACGCCATCGCCTCGGACTGAGGTTCAACGAGATGGTGCGGTCGGGCGAGTTGTCGGCTCCCATCGTTATTGGTCGTGACCACCTCGACTCCGGCTCTGTTGCGTCTCCCTATCGCGAAACCGAAGCCATGATCGATGGCTCAGATGCCATCGCCGACTGGCCCCTGCTCAACGGCCTTGTCAACACCTGCTCAGGTGCGACCTGGGTCAGTATCCACCACGGCGGCGGTGTCGGTATCGGACGCTCGATCCACGCGGGCCAAGTCAGCGTGGCCGATGGCACCGACCTTGCTGCGGAGAAGCTTGAACGAGTCCTCACCAACGACCCCGCAATGGGCGTCATACGCCACGTCGATGCTGGGTACGATCGAGCGATCGAGGTGGCCGACGAACGTGGTGTCCGAATTCCAATGCGAGATGGAGCAGGTGAAGCGTGACGGGAAGTTGGACTATCGAGGGCGACTATCAGCGCGACGGCGCGGTGTGCGTGCGCCAGGCGTTTACTCCAGAACACGTGGGGTTGGCCCGCGAGGCCATCGATGAAAACTTGGCTGACCTCTCGCCTCGGGCGAAGCGAGCTAGCGCCGACGGTGACGGGGCGTTCATTGAAGACTTCTGTAACTGGACTCGTCTTCCGGCGATGGAGCGGTTTATTCGCGAGTCCCCGGCGGCGCAGATCGCCGCTGACCTGAGCGGGTCAGATACGACCCGCCTCTATCACGATCATGTTCTTGTTAAGGAGCCAGGCACCAAGCAACGAACGCCTTGGCATCAAGACCAGCCCTACTACAACGTCGACGGCACTCAGAACGCAAGTATGTGGTTTCCCGTTGACCCGGTTGATCGATCAGCAACGCTTGAGTTCATCGCTGGTACCCACCGGGGACCTTGGTTCATGCCTCGAACATTCATGGACGACCAGGCAAAGTGGTTCCCTGAAGGCAGCTTGGCCGAGATGCCAGACTTCTCCTCTGATCCGACGAAATGGCGTGTCCTCGGCTGGGAGCTCGAACCAGGTGACGCAGTGTTCTTCAACATGCTGACGGTCCACGGATCGGGCGGTGTGAGTGGTCCGAACCGGCGCCGCGTTCTCTCTGTGCGGTTCCTCGGCGACGACATGGTTCACGCTCCCCGTTCCTGGACAACGTCACCGCCCTTCGACGGTCTGGAAGACGAGCTTCCCGCTGGGGTCGAAATGGAGCATCCCCTGTTCCCGATGCTCTGGACCAGAAGCAACGGATTGGTCGGTGTCACATGACCGTTCGTGACGTGTTGTCAATCGGCCACCCGACGCTTCGGGTAGTGGCAGATGATGTGCCAGTTACCGATATCGCAAGTGCCGAGGTGCAAGAACTCATTGACGATCTGATCGACACTATGCGCCACGCAAATGGCGCTGGACTTGCCGCGACCCAAATCGACGAGCGGCTACGCATCGCAGTGATGGAAGTAGGTGACAACCCGCGCTACCCATACAAACCACGCATACCGCTGACAGTTGCCATAAATCCGATTATCGAGCCGCTTGACGACGAGCTTGTCGAAGTAAACGAAGGATGTCTGTCGGTGCCTCTCCGAGGCAACGTGCAGCGGTATGTCAACATTCGTGTTCGGTACCTCGATCGAGACGGCGTCGAGCATGACGAGATCAAGCGGGGCCTCACTGCGGGCACCTGGCAGCACGAATGTGATCACCTCGACGGGGTGTTGTTCATCGACAAGGTGACCGACCCCGCGACGCTCGCAACCTGGGATCAGTTCGAAGCCCATCACCGGGAAGACTTCGTCGCCCGCATCACGGAGTTCGTGGCAAGAGTCGGCTCGTGACGACGGGGCGCACAGAAACGTTGTGGTGTGACCACGCTCTGGTTGGCACCCAGGTGGAGGCTGGCGTTCGCCTCCAGATTGTTGACGGCCGATTTACTGGTGTTGAAGTGGGTACCAAACAAGGCTCTACCGAACGGCTGGCGGGACTCACAATTCCTGGATTGGCCAACGCGCACAGCCATGCGTTTCACCGGGCATTGCGCTCTCGAACCCAGGCCGACCGCGGCACTTTCTGGACATGGCGTGAGCTGATGTATCGGGCCGCGGAACGACTCGAGCCAGACACGTATCACCGGCTAGCTCGGGCCGTGTTCGCCGAGATGGCGATGTCAGGCATCACCTGCGTCGGAGAGTTTCACTACCTCCACCATCAGCGAAAAGGAACGCCATACGAAGACCCAAACGAAATGGGACACGCCCTGCTCGCAGCAGCAGACGAGGCTGGCATCCGCATCACTCTGCTCGACACGCTCTATCTCCGCGGCGGTCTTGAGGAGGGGGGTCACACTCCGCCAACCGGTGGTCAATTGCGTTTCGCCGACACGAGCGCCGAGAACTGGGCGGTCCGTGTCAATCTGCTGAATCCAAAGGAAACTCACCGGATTGGCGCAGCAATTCATTCAGTCCGGGCCGTCGGTCCAGCATCAATGACAACCGTCGCGAACTGGGCCGAGGCAGCCAACGCGCCGATCCACGCCCACGTGTCAGAACAAGTGGCCGAAAACCTTGCCTGCAAGGCCCACTACGGCACGACGCCAGTCGGCGTTCTCGCCGAAGCCGGAGTCACTGGCCAACGATTCTCAGCCGTTCACGCCACCCATCTTGACAAGGTCGACATCGAGGCGCTCGCCTCAAGTGCGTCAACAGTGGTGATGTGCCCAACGACTGAACGAGATCTCGGTGACGGCATCGGGCCAACCGGCGACTTCGCCGCTGCCGGCATACCGATGGCGGTTGGGTCCGACTCGCATGCGGTCATCGATCTGTTCGAGGAGGCCCGAGCACTTGAACTCGACGAACGATTGCGCGGCCTTACCCGCGGAACCCATCGCGCTATCGACTTGCTCTCGATGGCCACGATTAACGGACATCGCAGCCTCGGTTGGGATGACGCCGGCTCGATTGCCGTCAGGCACCGGGCCGATCTCGTCACCATTTTGCTCGACTCGGTTCGTCTGGCCGGAACGTCTCAAGCAAACGCGATTGAGGCTGCCATATTCGCAGCAACAGCCAGCGACGTAAGTGACGTATTTGTCGATGGTCGGCGAGTAGTCACCGATGGTCGTCACGCTTCGATCGAAGCGGTGGCCGAGCTCGACGAAACGATCAAGGAGCTGATGGACAGTGACTAGCGCTACGGGAACCTCACTCGTAATCGACAACATCGGGTCACTCATCACCAACGACCCAACGCTCGGCCGAGGACCGCTTGGCATCATCGAGAACGCGTGTGTGGTTATTGTCGACGAGATCGTCCAACACGTTGGTCGCGCTGGTGAGATTGCCGATCAACGGGTCGACGCCGACGGCGCCTGCGTGCTTCCTGGCTTCGTCGATTCACACACGCATCTCGTGTTCGCTGGTGACCGCGCTGAAGAGTTCACGGCTCGGATGGCGGGGATGCCTTATGACGGCGGCGGAATTCGCACCACTACCGAGGCAACCAGGAACACGCCAAGCGATGCGCTCGATCGGCTCGTTCGTCTGCGGCTCAATGAAGCCCATCGTGCGGGAACCACGACCATCGAGATCAAGTCGGGTTACGGGCTCAATGTTCCCGACGAAGCTCGTTCGCTCCAGATCGCCAAGGCTCACACCGACGAGACGACGTTCTTGGGGGCACACCTTCTGCCCGCCGAGTTCGAAGGTCGAGCCGACGACTACATCCATCTGGTGTGCAACGAGATGCTCGCAGCTTCTGCGCCAAGCGCGAAATGGATCGACGCGTTCTGCGAGACGGGAGCGTTCGACGCAGACCAGTGTCGGGCGGTGCTCGATGCCGGTCGAGCGGCAGGCCTTGGTGCTCGCCTTCACGGAAACCAACTTGGGCATGGGCCAGGCGTACAACTCGCAGTCGAATGTGGGTGTGCATCCGTCGACCATTGCACCTATCTCAGCGACGACGACATCGCAGCGCTGGCTGGCAGTGACACCGTCGCCACGTTCCTTCCTGCGGCTGACTTCTCTACCCGTCAGCCGTACGCCGATGCTCGCCGTGTGATCGACGCCGGTGCAACCGTTGCCATTGCGTCCAACTGCAACCCTGGGTCGAGCTACACCACCTCGATCTCATTCTGCATCGCAATCGCAGTGAGAGACATGCACATGACAATCGACGAGGCGATACAAGCGGTCACGATTGGTGGTGCGGCGGCATTGCGTCGCGATGACGTTGGCCGTCTCACCCCGGGGTCAGCGGGGCACGCGGTCGTGCTTGATGCGCCATCCCACCACCATCTCGCCTACCGACCGGGCGTCCCCCTGATTCGCCAGACCATTGGCCCACTAGCTGGCCCAACACAATCGTGAAGGAGTGCGCAATGACCACGACTCACCTCGACACCGCCCGCCACCCAATCACCAATCAGGTATACATCGCCGAATGCCGAGCCAAGCTTGACCAGGACGGGGCGCTGGTTCTGAAGGGCTTTGCCCTGTCGGCAACGATTGCGCAGATCGTTGCTGAATCGGCTCCTCATGAAACAGACGCGTTTTACGCCAACTCGACTCACAACGTCTATCTGACGCCTTCCAACCCGGATCTCGGGGCCGACCACGCCTTTAATCGCCAGGTTGCGAGTAGCAAGGGGCTCATCGCTGATGATCAAATCCCGACCGAATCTGCCCTTCGCGAAATCTACAGTGACGACGACTTCCGAAACTTCCTGTGCGGCGTCCTTGGCATCGATGAGATCTACCCGTACGCCGACGACCTCTCCTCGATCAACGTGCACTTCGCGGCCGAGGGCATGGAACTTGGTTGGCACTTCGACAATTCGTCCTTTGCGGTGACGATGCTGCTTCAAGCCCCAACGGGCGGCGGTCGCTTCGAACACGTTCCCGCCGTGCGCAACGGGGCTGAGGGCGACATGGCATACGAGCGGGTTGCCGCGATTCTCGATGGCAAGGAGATGGTGCACACGCTCGCGTTTGAGCCGGGAGACCTCGTGTTGTTCAGGGGACGAAACGCGATCCACCGCGTGACCCCAACAGAGGGGAACACGACCCGTCTTCTCGTGGTGTTCGCCTACAACGACCAGCCCGGAGTAGCGCTTTCCGATTCGGCCCTCGCCACGTTCTACGGACGCGCTTCGTAGCAAAGTGATAGCTTGGCTCCATGTCCAAACTCAACGTGTCTCATGAGGTTGCCGCTGATCCAAGCAAGGTGTGGGCGATTGCCGTGTCGATTGACGATTGGGTCGATGTCATCGACGCAGTTGAGTCAGTCGAGCGACTCGACGACGGTTCGGGTTTTGGGCTTGGCACCAAATGGCGTGAGACCCGGAAGATGTTCGGAAAGTCGGCGACGGAGGA
>JBBKWJ010000168.1:0-3797 GCA_037968895.1 Acidimicrobiales bacterium | reverse complement strand
TTCCGTCGGGGATTCGTTGGCGATGAAGAGTTCGATACATGGCTGGTCGCGGCCGACACCTTGGTATTGCCATATCGAGAGATCTGGTCGTCGAGTGTGCTTGAGCGAGCGGCGTTGTTTGACATTCCGATCGTTACCACAGCGGTCGGCGGTTTGGCCGAACAGGCGCCACCAGGGTCAGTCGTCGTGCAGGACGATGATGAGCTTGCCGCGGCGCTGGCCGCAGCAGCAGGCGTTGGGATGCAAAACGAGAGCGAGACAGCGCTCACTCGTGACGAACTGACGGCGCTAGTCAAAGCTCGAGCCGGTGGCGACGCTCAGGCCGGCCTCAGCCCGATTCAGCGGCTTGGGCAGATCGCTCTCGCCAAGCCAAACTCGGCCCGGCCTGGTGTGGGCGAGGTGAAGGCACTTATTCAGCGGCTGACGGCCTGGCAGCATGAACCAGTAGTCGATCAGCTCAACTCGCTGCAGCGCACCACCGCCGATGCCATCGCCGAAATCAACAACCGACTGGACAAGTCGAACCGAACGTAGGATGGCCAGCCTTATGTCGAACGTGCCCGATGGCGATGAGATCGTCTTTGTGAATTCTCCCACTAGCGTTGCGACCGGCCAGCGGCTGAGCAACCTGTGGTCGTACCGAGAGCTGCTAGCCAACCTGACCAGGCGGGAGCTGAAGGTTCGCTACAAGAACAGTGTCCTTGGATTTCTTTGGACACTTCTCAATCCGCTGCTCTACCTTTTGGTGTTCACGATTGTGTTCTCGGTCATATTGCCGAACCCGGTTCAGGACTACGGGATCTTCCTCCTTTGTGGGCTGCTTGCGTGGAATCTCTTCTCGGTTGGACTGACCTCGGCGACTTCCTCGATCGTGGCCAACGGACCACTTGTCCAGAAGGTGTGGTTTCCAAGGGAGATCTTGCCGCTGTCGGCCGTCGGCGCTGCTGCCGTCAACTTCTGTTTTCAGTTCATTGTTCTGGCGACAGGGCTTGTGGTGTTGCGGCGCGTTCCGGACTGGAGGCTCGTTGTCCTCGTTGTGCCCGCGCTCTTCATCACGATCCTTCTTGCAACTGGACTAGGCCTCCTGCTCTCGTCGGTCAATGTGCTATTGCGGGACACACAGCATTTTCTTGAGCTAGGTCTTCTCACCTGGTTCTGGCTCACCCCAATCGTCTACCAATTCGACTTTGTGGCTGATGTTCTGGTTGAGCGGTTCGGCTCGGGAGGTGTTCGGCTGGCGATGCTCAACCCGATGGTCCCCGTCGTCACCACAATGCAAGCTGCTCTATACAACCCGCGCGGTCAGGGTTCACCCGAGAGCAAGGCCGCCTTTGATCAACTCGACCAGCCATTCTCTTGGTTTGCTGGCAATCTCGCAATCAGCTTTGTCATTGCCGTCGTAATCTTTCTTTTGTCTATCCGAGTCTTCGCGAAACTTGAAGCCAACCTTGGCGAGGAAATCTGATGACAAACGCAGTCGAAGTCGAACATCTTTCGAAGCGTTTTGTGCTCCACTCCGAGCCGACGAAAACGCTCAAAGAACGGTTCCTGACGTTTGGTCGATCGCAAGCAACCTCATTTATGGCGCTCGATGACGTGAGCCTTACGGTGCCGAGGGGGTCGACGGTCGGTTTGCTCGGCCACAACGGTTCCGGAAAGTCGACGCTGCTCAAGTGCCTGGCAGGCACGATCAAGCCGACGTCGGGGTCGGCAACAGTTCGCGGTCGTCTGGCGGCCATGCTCGAATTGGGGGCGGGTTTCCACCCAGATCTCACCGGGCGCGAGAATGTGTATCTCAACGCATCGATTCTCGGATACTCAAAGGCCTATGTCGATAGCGTTCTTGAGGACATCATCGAGTTCTCAGAGCTCGAACGGTTCATAGACTCGCAGGTCAAACACTTCTCATCGGGGATGTACGCCAGACTCGGATTTGCAGTCGCGGTGAATCTTGAGCCGGAGGTACTTCTCGTCGATGAGGTGCTGTCGGTTGGAGACGAGGCGTTCCAGCGCAAGTGTTTAGAACGAGTTCGGGCGTTGCAGCTTGAAGGTAAAACCATCGTCCTCGTGACTCACTCACCCGACCAAGTGATCCGCCTCTGTGATCGAGCGATTGTGCTCGACCAAGGTTGTGTCATTAGCGACGCTGAGCCAGCCGAAGCCGTCAGGGAGTTCCGCCGCTCGCTGGACCATGGGCTTTCCGATCGCGGCGACGAATCCACGGAAGATCTCGCGACGCCTGGCCTCAGCATTGTCAACGCCAGCGTCGAATGTGAGGGTGGCCGAGACACGGCGCAGCCCGGCGAGACAATTCGACTCATCTGCCATTACCGAGTGAGTGAGCCCGTCGAGGGCGTTCGGTTCCGTCTCATTCTCACCACTCACGATGGAGTACAGATGATGTCGGTGGCAACGAGCGACATCTGGGGCCATGATCTTCCTGTGTTGGAAGAGGACGGCGCCATCGTGTTCACCATTGATGAGCTACCTGTGTTAGATGCTCACTACCGCGTCGGGTTCGTGATCCAAGATCACCTGGAGCGGTTCGAGTTCGACCGCAACGATTCGGCGACCTCGTTCGACGTCGTTACGACGAAGCCGCTGATCGGCCGAGTCGATTTCAAGGTCAGCGCTGACATTCGTTCGAGCTAAACGTCAGTCGGCCCAACCAGTTGTGCGTAGAGGTCGTCGACGCCAGCCCGAAGTGTCGCTTCGGTCCAGAGACTGCCGCAATCGCCGGTTTGGGTGGCGCCAACAATAATCGCTGCTTCGAGGTCTGCTGTTTGGTACCCCTCGTCGAGCAAGTGCACCTGCGGATGATCGTATTCGGCAAACGCACTGGACCGCTCGGCGATCACTGCGCCACCATTCTCTAAGATCTCAACCGCCCGATCAGGAATGGCGCCGTAGTGCATGCGAGGGAGAAAGAGATATACCGTCGTGGCAAAATGGTTGTCTTCGTCATCCGCCCCGGAGCCGGCCTTGATGGTCACGGAATGGCCATCGCTCGCGAGTCGCTCGACGGCGAGCTCAATAGCTGCCTCGACTGGCTCGTTGGCACCTTGCAGGTCGATGACCAGAGTGGTCGGGCTTCCATCGGTCGTAGTGCGCTCTGTTGGGCAGCTAGACGGAGCGGGAGTTGCATGCATCGATCCAACTGTTCGTCCGGTGTCGACACCTATCAGTGTTCCTAGAAACGACGACAGGCAGAACACCTCGGGTGCAAGTGCGACCAGTTCCTTGGCGCAAAGCATGCCAGCGCGGATGCTGGCTTCGACGCCCGCGTCAACAGAGCCGTCAGCCAACGTGTTGTAGCGTCCGGGGTAGAAGGCGCCGAGCGCCGCAGATGCGCCAGGCTCGAATTCGTCGCGGCCGACGCCGTAGAGCGAGCGCATGTCAGCATTGTCGACCAGCAGCAGTCCCGGTTGCTTGCGAAACGCCTCAGACAGCGTCGGCGGCATCTCGGGACCGGAAGCAAGCCACCAAACGAAGTCGGTTGGCTCGGCCAGTAGGAGGCGTCGTGTTTGGTTACTCACCACTTTTTGGGCGTCGGGCCGCGTTGGAGCATCGTGGTGCGGAAGGTCGACGAGACGGATCTCGAACCTTTCGCGTGCGGCTTCGAGAAACGATACGACACGATGCGAAAGTGCAGTGCTCGAGCCGCTGTGAACCACCGACACGGTCGGTTTGGCGTTGTGAGGAGGGATTTCGTCTCTCAACTCTCGCAGGCCGGTTGCCGTAACTTTCCCGGCCTCGGTCCACGAGTGCTTCGGGTCGACGGTTTGAAGCGAGAGGAG
>JBBKWJ010000167.1:0-3745 GCA_037968895.1 Acidimicrobiales bacterium | reverse complement strand
GCGGGGCGGCGAGTTTTACGACACCGATGGTGTCTTCGCCGCATATTCCGCGCACCGCCATAGCGGGGAGCGCAGTCCGAACACGGTGATGGAAGAGCCAGCGTTGTCCATCCGGTAGTTACGAGCTTTGACGATTCAGGCGACGGGCCCCGCACTAGCTGGGCAGTCGACGACTATTTCGATCGTGGACCGCGGGAGAGGTCATGGTTCGGTTCGGTGGTCACATGGCACCACCGCACCGTTGAGGACTACGTGCGACTGATCACAAACCACGGTTTCCGGTTGGAAACCCTGAGCGAATGTGAACCTTCGGCCGAGCTTTTGGCTGACGACCCAGACGAGCTCGCTCGACGTCGAAGAGTCCCGCTGATTCTGCTGATGGGGGCGACCAGGTCGTAGCGAACAGCGGAGGGTGGCGGCGAAGCCGCTTTCGGGTTGCGTTTCGATCATTCATCGTTTATCGTCGATCAACGATGAAGCTTGACCCTGATGAAGCAGATGAATATGCAGCTTGGTTTCGGTGCCTGGCCGATGGCACCCGGATTCGCATCTTGAACCTGATCGCAAACGCGGATGCCCCGATCACGGTCGGCGAGATCGTTGCCGGGATCGGAAAAAGTCAGTCGACTGTCTCTCGTCACCTTCAGATCTTGGCCGAGGAGCGTTTTGTATTTACCGAACCAGATGGCATTCGCACTCTGGTTCGAGTTAATGAATCCTGCATGACCGCATTGCCAGACGCGGCAACCGCGATCATGGCGGCGGGTACGACGAAATGATCGTCGACTCACTCTGGCTGTTGGCGGAACTCGTCGCGCTGTTCTTCAGCGTCGCGTTCATGGTCCAGATGGTCCAGCGTCGGCTTGGTCCTGAGCGGTTACGCGTCTGGATGGGCGGCACCCCTGTGGTCTCGGCGTTGAAAGGTATCGCCGTTGGTTTTGTCACTCCGTTCTGTACCTACTCGGCTATTCCAATGCTCGTTGGTATGCGTCAAGCCGGAGTTCCGCCCGCTGGCTATGTGGCATTCCTTGCCGCTGCGCCCGTCCTCGATCCGGTTCTGTTTGGAGCGCTCGTGTTGATCGTTGGGCCAACTGCGGCTGTGCTCTACGTCGCAATTGCATTCGCGGGCGCCATGACGTTGGCGCTCATAGCGCAACGAGTCGACATTGAGCCATACCTCAAGCCGCTCGCCGCCCAGCCCGACTACTTGCGCACGGCGAGGGTCCCGGCCTCGGTCGGCGCCCCGGTTGCGCTCACCGCCCTGCCGGGCGAGCCGAGTTCTGCCGATGGTTGCAGCGCAGAGCGTCCGCCCTGGCGGGGACTCCGACTAGAGGCAGCATCAGCGGTTGGGGCTGCCATCGCGCTGTTGCGATCGGTCGCCTGGCTGTTGCTGGTTGGCATTGCCGTCGGCGTGCTCATTCAGAAGGTTGTTACGCCTGAGGACGTCGCTCAGTTGACTGGCGACCACGTCAGCCTTGCGATCCCCATCGCCGCAGTGCTCGGGACACCGCTCTACTTCGACACAAGCCTGTTCGTGCCAATTGCTGATGCGCTCAACGGTGCCGGTGTCGGAATCGGTGCGATTGTCGCGCTGACGATTTCGGGAGCAGGAGCGAACGTTCCTGAATTCATCATCCTCAATAAGCTCGCCGACACCCGCCTTGTCGCCATCTTCTTTGCTTATGTCTTCAGCGTTGCTCTGACCGGCGGACTCCTTGCCCAACTTCTGCTGACGTAATCAAGCGAGATGCCGCAAAAATGGCGAACTGGAGCGCGTGAGTGCCGTTTTCGGAGCTGCCACGCGCCACTTCGAGTCGGGAGCGAGCCGGTCAAGCCAAGCCACTGCCGAGGCGATCGAAGGCATCAGTGAGAATTGTGGGAAGCGCGGTGGCGTGACTCGTTTGTAGCCAGTGGTGGAGTGCGGCCCGCATGGCGGCGAGCGCGGCCGCGGCGAGGAGTCGGGGCGTCGGGTCGTCGTTGGCTGCCTGAGTCCGCAGCGCGAGGTGCGTCGACAGCGTGTCTTCCCACCCGGCCTGAAGTTGAAGGCTTCTGGCGAAGACTGACGGCGTGGTAGCCATGATCGTGAATCGGCGGATCAAGTGTTCTCGCTGCGACTCGTAGTCGGTGGCGGCGGCAGCGAACGCAGCGCGAAGCGCAGCCCATGGCGCTACGTCGGCGGGTTGGTCGTCTAGTTCGGTGATGATGCGGTCGAGTCGAGCGCTGTAGTCAGCGAGTACGACATCCTCTTTAGTGGGGAAGTAGGAGAAGAAGGTCCTCGGCGCAATTTCGACGGCCGCCGCAATGTCTTCGATGGTCGTGTCGTTGAAGCCGTTGACCTCGAATAGGTCGATGGCAGCGGCCTCTATTGCCCGCCGCCGCGCAATTCGATTTCGTTCTCGAAGCCCGAGTTCGTTGTCCATGGGTTGCAGCTTGACATATTTCCGCATTTAGTGCAAGATTGCAGTCACTGCAATAATCTTTCTTTCGCACGGAGGTTCGTGATGTCGCAATGGCTCTATCGATTAGGTCGCTTCGCTGCGGCTAGGCGACGACTAGTGGTTGGCGTGTGGCTCCTGGTGGCTGTGGCAATCGTTGCGATTGATCGCGGGGCCGGCGGAGGGACGGTCGACAACTTTGAGGTTCCTGGTGTTGAGTCTCAGGAAGCCGTGGATCTTTTGAAGGAGCAGTTTCCGGAACGTTCGGGTGCCACCGCAATGGTGGTCTTCCACGTTTCTGATGGCTCGGTGACCGACCAGGCAAACGCAACGGGAATCGCGGCGACCGTGGAGGAGGTGCGTGCTCTCGACCATGTAGTTGCGGTGACCGAGCCGTTGGCCAGTCCCCGTTCGATTTCGCAAGACGGCGCCACGGCGTTTGCGTCGGTGCAGTTCGACGGTTCATCGGCCGACCTCGGACGAGAAGCGGTAGATGCGCTGATCGAGACGGCTACACCGGCAGAGGACGCGGGTGTGCAGGTCGAGTTCGGGGGAGAGTTGCCCACGATACTTAAAGAGCGCACGACTGGCCCGGCCGAGATGATCGGCATCATCGCGGCGTTGATTATCCTCTTCATCACCTTCCGAAGCGTGTACTCGGCAATCCTGCCCTTGGGCGTCGCTGTGCTCGGCCTCGCAGTCGGCTTGTCCTTGGTCGGATTGCTCGGAGCCTTGATCGACATCCCGTCAGTGGCGCCGCGGCTCGGCACGATGATTGGCCTTGGTGTCGGGATCGACTACGCCCTGTTCATCTTGAGTCGACATCGGGACAATCTTGAGGCGGGCGCAACGAACGAGGAATCGATCGCTCGCACCAACGCCACCGCAGGGCAGGCCGTCGTCGTCGCTGGCGGCACGGTTGTCGTCGCCATCCTTGGGCTCCAGTTGGCTGGAATTCCGTTTGTCGCGGCGCTCGGCTACTCGGCGTCGATCGTCGTTGCGATCGCAGTGTTGGTTGCGATCACTCTTCTTCCGGCCCTGCTCGGATTCGCCGGTACACGAGTACTTCCTCGCTCACATCGGAACGCGGCAACCGCTGCCGCAATGGCTGTTGAGGCTGGAGCGCCGGTGGCCGACCACGATGGTCATAGCGGTTGGGTGCGCTGGGCCCACTGGGTTGCGCATCACCCCTGGCGCTCCAGCATCGCCGCCACTCTCGTGTTGCTAGTGCTGGCGATTCCCGTGCTCGACATGCGCCTCGGTCAAGCCGATGCTGGCACCGATCCAACATCCACGACGCACCGTCGGGC
>JBBKWJ010000166.1:0-25468 GCA_037968895.1 Acidimicrobiales bacterium | reverse complement strand
GGCGAGGTCAGGGTCAAGATGACGGCCGTTGCCATCTGTCATAGCGACATCACGCTCATCGACGGTGGCTGGGGCGGCGATTTGCCTGCCGTGTTCGGCCACGAGGGCGCAGGGATTGTCGAGACTGTCGGACCAGGCGTATCTGGCATCGAAGTCGGAGATTCCGTCGTGGTCACCTTGATTCGTTCGTGCGGGGTATGCCATGGCTGTTCGATCGGCCAACCGGTTCGTTGCACCACTCAGTTCTCGCTCGATGCCAACACTCCCCTGACCGATGCCGCCGGCGAGAGGCTCGTGCACGGCCTTCGCACTGCCGCGTTCGCCGAATACACGCTTGTTCACAAGTCCCAACTTGTGGTTGTGTCTGACTCACTGCCAAAAGAAGCTGCGGCCCTACTTGCCTGTGGTGTTATCACCGGGTTCGGAGCGGTGACCAACACGGCCCAGGTTCCGAGCGGCGCTGACGTCGTCGTGATCGGGGCAGGCGGTGTCGGCCTCAATAGCGTGCAGGCAGCCAAGCTCGCGGGAGCACGAACGGTCACTGCGATCGATCTCGTCGATTCCAAGCTCGATGCGGCCCTCACGTTCGGCGCCACCCATACCCTCAACTCCCTCACCGATGACGTTGCCGCTGGCGTGCGGCGCATCACCGACGACCGTGGTGCCGACTACGTTTTCGTCACTGTTGGGGCAAAGGCAGCATTCGACCAGTCATACGAACTCCTGGCGCGAGGCGGCGCTCTAGTCATCGTAGGCATGCCGCCATCAGGAGTGAATACCGAGATCGACCCGGGAACTATCGCCTCAATGAGCCAGCGAATTCTCGGCTCGAAGATGGGGTCCGCTCGGATCCAAGTCGACGTGCCAATGCTTGCATCGCTGTACGACCAAGATCGCCTTCTCCTCGACGAGCTGGTGAGCGGAACGTACGCGCTAGAGGAGATCAACGAGGCAATTTCGTCGGTCAAGGCTGGCGCTGCATTGCGCAATGTGATCGTCTTCTGAGGACAGCAAACAGATTGGGAACCAATGGCAACGATTGCCAATGTTGAAACGTTCGTCGTCGGCAATCCGCCACCTCGACGCGGCGGCCGCTACTTCATCTTCGTCAAACTGACGAGCAGTGAAGGCATCACGGGAATCGGCGAGGCCTACGTCGCTACCTTCTCCCCCCACCTTGTCGCGAAGATGATCGAGGACGTCGCAGACCGGTTCGTCATCGGTCACGAGGTCACGTCAATCGAGTCAATGTGGCGAAACATCTATGGCAGCGGCTACTCCCAACGTCCGGACGTCACTCTGATGGGAGTCCTGTCGAGTCTCGAAATGGCCTGCTGGGACATCATCGGCAAAGAGGCAAACAAGCCCGTCTACGAACTTCTCGGCGGTTTGGTCAACGAGAAGCTGCGGACCTACACCTACCTCTATCCGCCGGGCGACAACGACGCCCACGTTGATCACCCCGTCTACAACAACCCTGACGTGGCCGCAGAGCAAGCCGTCGAAGCGGTGCGACGAGGCTTCAGCGCCGTCAAGTTCGATCCAGCCGGCGCCTACACCGTGTACGACGGCCACCAGCCTTCCCTCGCCGACCTCGATCGGTCAGAGGCCTTCGTTCGTACCATCCGCGAAGCCATCGGCTCCTCAGCCGACATTCTCTTTGGCACGCATGGCCAATTCACACCGGCCGGCGCCATCCGTTTGGCCAAGCGACTCGAGCAATACGAGCCACTCTGGTTCGAAGAACCAACACCTCCCGAGAACCCGGCCGAGATGGCAAAGGTGGCACGGGCCACAAGCATTCCCATCTCGACGGGCGAACGGCTCACGACCAAGTATGAGTTTCACCGGGTGCTTGAGGCCGGCGCGGCTTCGATCATTCAGCTCAACCTTGGTCGCTGTGGCGGCTTGCTCGAAGCAAAGAAGATTGCCGCGCTGGCCGAGGTCTATTACGCCCAGCTAGCCCCTCACCTGTATTGCGGGCCGGTGGTCGGCGCAGCCAACATCCACCTCGCTGCGTCATCACCCAACTTCTTAATCCTCGAAGGCATCGGTGAATGGGACGGGTTCCACGCCGACCTTCTGAAGGTTCCGATCACGTGGGAAGACGGCTATGTGATTCCGTCTACTGCACCGGGACTCGGCGTCGAGCTAAACGAAGACGTCGCGCTGGCCCACCCGTACACCGGCGACGAGCTTCACCTAGGCATGTCGCCGACGCCACACTCACTGAGCTAGCCCCAAGTCGACGGCCCTTGACCCTCAATGGATTTCCGCCTCACTCAGCGATAGGAAAACACCGGCTCCCTTTGGAAGAGGAAAGAGACCGCGCCGGCGATGCCGTCAGCTGGCACCTCCAAGGTCACGACCACGGTCCTTCCTGATGTCGTCACATCTACAGAACTGTATCGGTCGCTGTATTGGAGCTCAGGGTTGGAGATCAAGCTCCCACTCGTCCAGCCAGCGGCCAAGTCGTCGGCTGCGGCCGACGCATCGTTGTCGTCGGCGAAGACATAAACGACTATCTCGGTTGCCGCTCCGGCGCGAAGCGCCTGGCCAATGCCGATCACCCCGAATGAGACATCGACAACGCCATCCGCTCCTCTGAAGTCGTAGTCGAAAATCACAGCGGACACGACGCCCGCTCGGTCAAGCTCCGCTGCCGCCGCGGCGTATCGCTGATCGTCACCGAGAACACTGGCATTGCCCGATAGCCACACTTCGATCGCCGAGCTCGACAGTGATGCGGCGAGCACACCATCAGAGGCCGCGACCCTCAGTGGGCGCCCCAACATGCGGAGCGTTGATCTGCTTCCGAGGTCATGTTCGTAGTCGTCGCCCGTACCGATGGTTCTGACTCCACTTGCGATCTCTGGGGCATCTTGGGCCCAGTCAGATGGTCCCACGACTGTATCGAAGCGCTCGATATCGGAGCGCATCTCCGCGATCTGGTCAATGTCATTGAGCGAAAAGCCGGTTTCGTCGCTCCATTCGTCGTGAAAGCCGATTGCGTCCTGGGTAAGGGCGATAAACGCGGGAGCGAAGCCAGTGCCACCATCCTGGATTGGCGCACCGATCAGAAGTGGGACGGCCCATGATGCCGGATCGCCGACCCTGTCGACATCGCTGGCCTCGGCAATGGCGGCGAGGTCAAGAACCCAGAACTCCGATGAGGCAGATGTGTCTTCCGGAATGGGAGTTCGGTCGAGCATCGACTGCACCAGTCCCCCGTCGCCACCCCCATTCGTGGCGCTGCCACAGGCCGCAAGAACCACCAAGGCCGCGACACAGCCAACAACCAACTTCTCTCTAGTCCCTCGCATTCCCCGAGCCTAGTCGAGCGGCGTTGGCCCCTCCGCAAGTCGGCGCGCCTTGGCCGACCCTCGATGATCGCGTTCGTTAGTTCTCGGAGCTAGCGAGGCGAAGGCTGGCCTTCTGTCCCGCGCTCCAATCGGCGAGGAAGCTGAACCGGTCGCCCCTAATCAGGGTGACGCGCCATTCAATCAACCGATTGTCGTCACTGCCCCGACGTTCAAGAGAAAACGCTGCGGTGCCGGTCTTCAGGCCAAGCAGCGAACGCTCGGCCTTTGTCGGCACAACAGGCCGAATGAGTTCAGACCCTTGAGTCGGCCGAACGCCAGCGACACGGCTGAGCTCTTCATACAGCGCGGTATGGCTGAAGTCGGCTTTCAGGAGCGGGCCGGCAATGTCGAACGGCAACCACACATTGTCGATGGCAAGCGGCTCGTCTCCAGCAAAACGAATACGCGAAAGGTGCACAAGCGGGGCCTTTGGTGCCAGATCAAGCTGAGCCGCGGCGTGCGCATCGACGACCTTCTCTAGAGCGAGCACCTCGCTCCGCTGTTCGAGGCCGCTGTCTTCAACGATCTGAAACAGGCTGTAGAGCGCGCCGAGTGATTGTTCGAAATGGCTCTCGTTGACCGTGGTTCCGCGCCCACGTTCGCGAGTGACGATGCCGTCGGCATAGAGCCGATCAACTGCGTGACGGGCGGTATGGCGACTCACGCCGTAGATGGTCGTCAGCTCTTGGTCGGTCGGAAACCGAAGCGAAAACTCACCTACCTCGAGCCGTCGCCGCAGTTCTGCTTCTAGCTGGGCCCACAGAGGCAATGGACTGTTGCGGTCGAGAGCCTCGGCTCCTGACGTAAATTCGGACATGCAGTCATAATAGATGTTTGTCCGAACTATCGACAGTCTTCACGCCAACAACTCAGGCTCTGCCTTTCAACATGAGGTTCCAATAGAGAAACGGCAGCCCGTTCTTCTTCAGATACCACATGTCGGTTCGGGGTTTCGTGAGATCGATCACCGGAATGCTCGGCGTATGTTCCATCGTGTAATCGAACTCGGCAAGCAGCATCTTGCTGCCCGAAGTCGTGAGCGGACACGACGCGTACCCGCCATAGGAGGCATCGAGCGATTCACCCTTGAGTACCTTGTCGACATTGGCTGCCACGACTGGTGCCTGCTTCCGCACCGAAGCCCCCGTCTTCGAGTTTGGCGACGAACCAGCATCGCCAAGCGAGAATACGTCGGGGTACCGCACGTGTTGCATCGTGTTCTTGTCGATGTCGACATAGCCGTTGGCATCGCCGGTCGACAGTGGGCTGCTCTTTACCCAGTCTGGAGCCGACTGATGAGGCACAGCATGCATCACGTCGTACTTAATCTCGAACGTGTCTTTGGGGTCCTTCAGCGACTTGATCGTGGCGACCTTCGCCGCTCCGTCGACCGATGCAAGCTCGGACTCGAAATGCACCTTGATGCCGTAGTCGGCTGCCACTTTCGCAAGCTCGTCGGAGAATATCTTGACCCCGAACATCCCGGGGGTTGGAAGGACGAGATGGACATCGATGTCGTCGAGCACGCCCTCCTTCCGCCAGTAGTCGCAAGCGAGGTAGGCGATCTTCTGGGGAGCGCCGGCACATTTGATTGGGCCGCTCGGCATCGTAAAGATTGCGGTGCCGCTCCTGGTGTTCTGAATGAACTCCCATGTCTTTGGGGCCAAGTCGTATGTGTAGTTGGACGACAGGCCGTTCTTGCCGACGCCATTTTTTAGGCCAGGGGTGCGATCCCAATCGAGCTGGATGCCGGGACACACGATAAGAGCGTCATACCCATAGGTCTCGCCGCTCACGGTGCTCACCGTCTTGTTGTCAGGATCGAAACCCGACGCGGCATCTTTGATCCAGATGGCCTTCTTCGGCATCACGGAGGCTTCGTCGCGTTCGGTGATCTCTCGCTCCACATGGCCGCCACCGACGAGGGTCCAGAGCGGCTGATAGTGGTGCTTATCTGACGGCTCAATGATGGCGACGTCGACGTAGCCCTTCTTGATCAAGCGAGCGGCGACAGAGATACCGGCGGCGCCTCCGCCAACAATCAAAACGCGGTGATGTGCGGTCGTAGTCATAGTGCCCCTTCATGAGCATCGGGAGCGCGCCCTCTGTCACGTTCCCAATTGAGCGAATGTACGGTCTTTCAAACGCATCGTCAACATCCTTGGCCCCAAAACCCCGAAGTCCGGCACACGAAACGTGCGCCGGACTCGGTTGGAGGGAACCAGAAGGTTTAGTGAGCGGCTACTTCGTTGCCGGTTGCTTCGGCCCATGCCCCGTAACCGCCAAGGATGTCAGACACGTCGTCGAAACCGTTGGTGCGAAGCAGGCTTGCCGCTACCGAGGAGCGGTAACCGCCCGCGCAATAGACGACGGTCGGACGAGTCGGATCGAGCTCGTCCATTCGATCGGCGAACTGGCCGACAGGAAGCGAGATGGCGCCGGGGATGATTCCGGCTTCGAGTTCGCCTGGGTTGCGGACGTCTACGAGTTGGATGTTGTCAATTTCCATCTTTCGGCTCTCGTAGTCGATAGCCGTCAAGCGTGAACCCTTCTGCACGTCGTCTGCGTTATCGATCATCACTTGATACGGCGATCCGATTACACCGACTACCCGATCGAAACCAATCCGGGCCAGGCGGTTCTTCGCCTCCAGCTCGAAGCCCTGATCGACAAAGAGCACGATGTCGACATCTGACTTCACGATTGAGCCGGCGAATTCGGCGTAGCGGCCGTTGAGTCCGACGTTGATGGCATCGACGAGGTGACCGTGACCAAACTCCTCCGGGTCACGACCATCGACGAGAACAGCGCCGCCAGCGATAAGCGCTTTGGCTTCGTCGTAGGTGAGCTCCTTCGGCATCTCGTTCTCGTCTAGTAGCTCACGATCTTTGCGGTTGAGGATCGCGTCGAAGACGAAATAGCCAGGAGCCGGTTGCTGGCCTTCGGTAACCAGATCAATGAAGGTCTGTTTGTCTGGTGCGTTGAGTGCGTAGTTGGTGGCCTTCTGCTCACCAATGGTCGACGACGTCTCGGTCGAGAGGTTCTTGCCGCACGCCGAACCCGCACCATGTGCTGGGTAAACGAGCGTGGCGTCTGGCAGCGTCATGATCTTGGTGTGCAGGCTGTCGTATAGCTTCTCAGCTAGTTCGTCCTTCGTGAATCCGATGGAGGACAGAAGATCGGGGCGGCCAACGTCGCCGATGAACAACGTGTCACCGGTGAGGACAGCCCACGGCTCGCCGTCGGCCGTTTCACGAACGACGATGCTCATTGACTCGGGCGTATGGCCTGGCGTGTGCAAGAACTCAAGGTCGACCTCGCCAAGCGAGTATCGCTCGCCATCTTCGACCAGCATGACATCAAACTCAGTACTCGCTACTGAGGAATAGACGATCTTGGCGCCTGTCGCCTCGGCCATCTCGAGGTGCCCACTCAGAAAGTCGGCGTGAAAGTGGGTCTCGATAACGAGCTCGATCGTCAACCCGGCGGCTGCGGCATCGGTGACGTATTCCTCGACGTCTCGTCGTGGATCAACCACCACCGCTCGTCCCGTCGTTGGGTCACCGATGAGGTACGAGGCCTGGGACAGGCAGTCGAGGTAGTACTGGGTGAAGGTTGGAGTCATTGGGCCATCTCCGTCTTTAAGTCTGGTCAAATTTACGTTCAATAGATCCGAATATACGGACATTTACGGTCCTTGTCAAGTACCCCCAGGGGTATACCCCGGGGGGTTTGCTACTCGAACAAGTACGCCGACGACTGAGGTTTCATCGGTCTGGCATACCAAAGCGGGCGACGAAGACCGTCTGGCCCGGGCGCCGGGCGGGTCTTCGCCAGCCACTCCAAGTACGCCTCGCGTGACTTCGCGGTGTCAACCACGACGTCGCCGTACTCATCGTTGGGCTCTGCGGCGGTGACCCTTACTCGTTGATGCCAACACTGCATTCCCGAAATGGGATCAGGCTGCACCGAGAAGGTCAGATTCTGATGCACCCCAGTGTCGCTCCACCAGATGCGCTCGGTGTCTGGGTCGCTGCTGCTGTAGGCCTCGGCCCCGTGATTCCGCTTCAGTTTCCACTCGGTGCCGTTCGTCGAGATGTCGGCTTTGCCCGCACCCCACGAACGTGCTTTGTCTTCTTCGAGACGCCAACGACCCATGTGGTGCGATGCAGCAACTACGCCGGGCCGAATGCCCTCAGTACGCCATGACTGAATAACGAAGTGGCCTATTCGGGTCGAGATGCGAACGAGCCCCGACTCTTCGATGCCAAGCTTCTCGGCATCTTCGGGGTGGATCCAAAGTGGGTGTCGGTGGCTGATCTCGTTTAGCCATTTTGAATTGGCTGAACGGGTATGGATCAGAGTCGGGATGCGGAAGGTCGGCAGCAAAATGCGCTCGTTGCCTTCCATGTCGAGGTCTTCCCAGTGCACGTGCGACGGGATCCACTTGGGGGTCGCGTACTCGGGCCAACCCCAATCCTTAAGCGTCGACGAGTAGAGCTCGAGCTTCTTCGACGGAGTAGGGAACCCCTCCTTAATCTCACCGTCAATGTCGACGCCGGGCGAACCGTCGCCGAGAGGCGCAAGCTTGATCGATTCGAGTGACTCTCTGGAGCCATCAAACGTTCCGATGGTTCCCGGTTTGCGATAGACGCCGGCGGCGTCCTTGGTGCAGCCTTCGACTGCCTCATCCGACACTGTGTTCTCGTATGGCTCGTACATGTCGCCCTTGACGGCATAGGCGCCGCGGTCGCGCATGTATTCGAGCGGGGTTTGCCCAGCGGCCTCAGCGTCGGCAGCAAGCCCTGGTACGGACTCGGCGAACATAGTGCCGTAGTACTCGTCGACAGAGACAGGGTGGCCAGGGCGATCTTTCGACTCAAACCACTTGCGGATTCCCATCGAACCGTCAGGATCGATGCGCCACGAGAGGTCGATCCAGAACTCGTTCTCTTCCCAGACCTCGCCTGGGTTGAACTCGTGAGACCGTGAGTCTGGCCCAACGTCCTTGCCCTGGAGTTCGGCGTAACGGCGGAACACCGATTGGCGGAAGCCGACCCAGCGGCCGGCGTGAGTCTCGAAACTTGCCGTGTCGTGGCGCTCAGCAGCAACGCCCATCGGCAAGACGTAGTCGGCAAACCATGAGGTCTCTGACCAGGTTGGTGTGAGCGCAACATGGCACTCCACCTTCTTCTCGTCTTTCAGTGCTTCAAGCCAGGTGAATCCATCAGGGTTGGTCCAGATCGGGTTGTAGACCCTCGAGAAATACGTGTCGAGCTTGCCTCGGCCCTCGTTGAGGAAGTGAGGGAGCAGGATCGACATCTCGTGATAGGCCAGCGGGTATTCCTTTGGCCAGCTCATCTCGTTCCAGTCGGTACCCGTTGGGTGACCACCGGGATGCGCTGGCTTGAACTTGTTCCACCCGTTGCCCGAGGTGCCGCCCTTCGTGGCGACCGAACCGGTCAGCACATTAAGGAAGAACAGGCAACGAGCCACCTGCCAGCCGCCGAGGTTTCCGGCCCCGGCCGCACGCCAGTTGTGCGACGCAAACTTGGTTGGGTGCTCGCCGATGATGGTCGCAATCTTGCGAAGCTCGTCGCCCGAGACGCCACAGATTCGTTCGGCTTCTTCAGGGGTGTACTCGGCGTATTCTTCGAGGAGGGCTTGCTCCATCGACTCGAACTCTTGCGGAAGGTCGGGACGAGTCTCGGCGAGGTATGTGCTCCAATTGACCCATCGCTTGACAAAATCTTTGTTCCACGTGCCGTCTTCGATGAGAAGGCGAGCGATTGTCAGCAGAAGAAAAGGCTCGGTGCCTGGCCACGCTGGCAGCCAGTGATCGGCCTTCGCCCCCGTGTTCGAGAGGCGTGGGTCGACGCAAATGATGGTCGCACCCTTGGCCTGGGCCTCCATGATGCGCTGTGCATGTGGATTGAAGTAATGGCCGGCTTCAAGGTGAGCCGAGATCAAGAAGATGACTTCAGCATTGGCGAAGTCGGACGAGGGACGGTCGTGTCCCATCCATGATTGGTAGCCGATACGGGCATTGGAGCTACAGATATTGGTGTGCGAGTTGTGGCCGTCGACACCCCAGCACTGGAGCACTCGCTCGGCGTAGCCGTCTTCGCCAGGCCGACCAACGTGGTACATGACCTCGTTGCGCCGCTCCTCTTTGAGGGCAGTCCGAATGCGGGTGCCGATCTCGTCGAGCGCAGTGTCCCACGAGATTCGCTCCCACTGGCCCGAGCCACGCTCGCCGACTCGGCGCATTGGATACAGCACCCGCTCAGGGTCGTATACCTGGTTGAGGGTGGCTGGCCCCTTGGCGCAGTTGCGACCACGACTCGCCGGATGCTCGGGGTTGCCCTCGAACTTGACGATCTCGTCGGTCTCTTTGTCGAAGTAGGCGACAAGGCCGCAGGCTGCTTCGCAGTTGAAACAGGTCGTTGGGACGATTGTGTAGTTCTTCTCGACCTTGGTCGGCCACGATTTCGCGTCGAGCTCGGTCCAATCGTGCCACTTTTCAAACGGAGGGTATTTGTTAAGTTCAGTCACAGGATTCCTCAGATCACGAGAGGGGGACAGATTGACCAGCACGGACGAATGAGTCTTCGTAGGCGAACATGCCGATGAGGGTGGCAACGCCTGCGATGGCAGGAATGGCGGCGCCGCTATCGGTTATTAGGGCGAGAACGACGAGAGCCGCTGGGACGACGAGGCCAAGAAGGATCCCGCCCCACCAGAACTGGTCGGCGTATGCCCCCTTTGTCATCTCGTGCACTGCAAGCTCGACATGACGAGTGCCCTTTGACGTCAGTTCGACAGCAACAAGGACAGCGACGGCCGCAATACCGCCGAGAAGGACCCAGCGCACAGCATCGCCACCAGGAACGTCCATAAAGACATCGGCGATGCAGTAGGCGGCTCCGCCAGCGGCGGTGGCTTGTGCCAGCAAAGTTGGCAAGAGTATTGGGGTCTGCCAGAGGTCACGGCCCTCGCATTGGCCGAACAGGTAGGCCGTGTAGCCGGCCGTTCCCGCCGCACCAATGACAGCGGGGATCGCGAGCACTTTCAGCAAACCTTCGCTCTCGGCCAGGCCGCCGATCCACCAGAGCCCGCAGACCGCAGTGAAGGCCATCAAGATGTAGGCGCCTTTCACCAACCATGACTCCCAGTTGCCCTTCGTGATGAGGTAGTGAAAGCGGGTTGGTTGCTTGAGGTCGGTGACAAGAAGCACGCCGGTGATGGCGAGAAAAACTCCCGCCACCATCGGCGGCATGACGCCGACTGCCGCCTGCTGGTCGGCGTAGCCAAGCAGGACAAGCAGTGCGGCGACGGCCATGACACCAGCGGCGACGGCCTTGGTGACCAGATACCCAGAGACCTTGGCTTTCCAGGTCATCTTGTGACTCGTGGTGTAGGCCGTCCGAGCGATAACACCGTCTTCGTCAACTGGACGATTCGTGAGCTTCACCGGAACCGATGGGTGGTCAGGCGTGGTGTCGGCCCAGATCATCCCGTCGTTCGCAATAGCGGTGCGGGTTGGGTCGAGTGATGCCTGCGATGCGCCGCGGTAGTAAACCTTCGGCTTCGTATTTTGTTCTGGCGCACGAACTGCCACATCATCGCGGGCGACAATCCGAGAGATTTCGCTAAGTGGATCGTCGAGGTCGCCAACCTTGATTGCCTCGGTTGGACAGACAATGACACACGATGGCTCAAGCCCAACTTCGAGACGGTGATTACAGAAGTTGCACTTGTTGGCAGTTTGAGTGGCCGGATTGATGAACAGCGCGTCGTAAGGACAGGCGTTCATGCACGACTTACAGCCGATGCAGTCGTCGTCATTGAAGTCGACCACGCCATTGTCGGTTCGATACAACGCCGACGTTGGGCAGATACTCATACAAGGCGCATCGTCGCACTGGTTGCAGCGCATGACCGAGAAGTGTCGACTGACGTTTGGGAATGAACCGGTCTCGATGTACTTAACCCAGGTTCGGTTGACACCAAGCGGCACATCGTGCTCGCTCTTGCATGCAACGGTGCACGCGTGGCAACCAATACAAGAGTCGCTGTCGAGCAAAAACCCCATTCTCGTCATGCAAGTCCCCTTCGCGTTCTTCAGCTAGTCGCCGTAAACAAGTCTGAGCTTGCACCAGGCGAGGCGATCGTTCGGAATTGTACGGTCTTTCGTATAAGCGGTCAAGACGAACGGATGAGCGGAGAAGCGCTACTGTGCCTGGAATGTCATCCAGACGATCTGCCCTTAACTGGATCCTCGGCCCCGATCCCAACGCGGTTGGCACCGATCCCGACTATCGCTTCACTCTCGCGAACGAGCGAACGTTCCTTGCCTGGATTCGCACGGCCATGGCCCTTGTTGCTGGCGGACTAGGCGCAATCCACCTCATTCCTGACACGCTCGGCTCTGAGATTCTTGGGCTGCTTCTGTTGGCGCTCGCCTTTCTCACGTCGGCGAGTGCCTATCGGCGTTGGTTCCAGTCAGAGCAAGCCATTCGTCTAGGCGAACCCCTCCCGACCTCTCGCCTCCCTCAGATCATGGCCTACTCGGTCGCCATTGTCGCCGCTGTGACGGCCATCCTCTTCATCATTGGTGGTTTCGAGCTTTGAGCGACATCCAAAGGTGAGCGAAAGACCAGCGAGAGAGCGACGCGCAAAACCAGACCGGCCCGATCGACACTTCGACGCCGGTCTCCAGCATGAGCGAACTGCCCTTGCGTGGGAACGGACGGCTTTCTCGATTCTGGTCGCGGGCGCTGGTCTCGGTCGGTTCGCCGCTGATGACGGTTTCTATGTCGAGGCGACAATCGGTGGCCTCATGGTTGCTCTTGGCGCCGGCATTCTGATCTGGGCTGGCAATCACTACGACGCCCTTCACGGGCCACTTCGTGCCGGCGATTCCCCCGTTCACCCCAATGCAGCTCGGCTTGTTGGACTGGCCGCGACCGGCGGCTCACTTATCGCGCTTCTAGTGGCAATCAAGCTCATCCTCATCAACTAAGGCTGGCCAATGAAAACCTCGACGCTCCCCGCGCACGCCGAAGTCATTGTCGTTGGTGGCGGAATAGTGGGAGCTTCGATCGCCTATCACCTGACCAAGCGCGGGGTAAGTGACGTGCTCGTCCTTGAGCGCCACCAGCTCACCTCGGGCACGACCTGGCACGCGGCTGGTCTTGTAGCGCAGCTCCGGGCCACCGAGAACCAGACGAAACTGGCTCGCTACTCCCTCGACCTCTATCAGCGGCTTCAAGAAGAGACCGAGCAAGACACTGGCTTCCGGGCTCCCGGTGCCATCTCTATTGCGTCAACCCCACACCGCTGGGAAGAGCTCAGACGCACTGCCGCGATGGCCCGGAATCTCGGAGTTGCGGCATCTGAAATCGGGCCAGACGAGATCGCAGAGCGCTGGCCTCTTGCTGAGGTCGGCGACCTGCTCGGCGGAATCTGGCTGCCAGAAGACGGCGTTGTCGGGCCCAGCGACACGACGATGGCGCTCTCGAAGGGGGCACGACTTGGCGGAGCGCGCGTCGTCGAGGGAGTCGGCGTCGACGAGGTGATCGTCGACGCGGGCAAAGCAGTAGGCGTCGTGACCGATACCGGAGAAACGATTTCGGCAGCGACTGTCGTCCTTGCGTGTGGGCTCTGGACGAGACATCTAGCTGCGAAGGCAGGCGTTTCGGTCCCCCTCATGGCGGCTGAACATCACTACGTCGTCACTGAGCCAGTGCCTGGCGTAACTGCCGACATGCCGATTTTGCGAGATCCAGACAAGTGGGCCTATCTGAAGCCGGAGGCAGGCGGCGCGATGCTTGTTGGGCTGTTCGAACCCATCGGCCGACCATGGCCCGCGCACGGTGCTCCGCCGATCGACAAGCCGTTCTTAACGATGGACCCCGACCCTGAGCATCTCGCCAATTGGCTCGGCCCCGCCTTCGATCGCATCCCGGCGCTCCATGAGACTGGCATTCGGCTGCTGTTTGATGGGCCCGAAAGCTTCACGCCTGACGACGCCTACATTCTGGGCGAGGCACCTGAAGTCGCCGACCTCTTTGTCGCTGCTGGATTCAACTCCATCGGTATCCAATCAGCCGGCGGCGCTGGCATGGCGATCGCCCATTGGATCACCGAGGGCCAACCGCCCTTCGATCTCCACGATGTCGACATCAGACGGTTCGAACCGTTCCAATCGTCCGAGGCATACCTTCGCGACCGAACAACCGAGGTCCTGGGCCTGCTGTACGCACCGCACTGGCCGAATCGCACATATGAAACCGCTCGCGGCATTCGGCGATCACCCGTCCACAACCGTCTCGCCGAGGCCGGGGCGTGTTTCGTCGACCTCAATGGCTGGGACCGCCCCGCCTACTTCGCTCGACCTGAGCTCGGCATTGCCTCAAGCCAGACCTACTCATGGGGACGGGCCAACTGGCATGAAGCAAACGCCGTTGAGCATCACGCAGTTCGCAATGCCGTTGGCCTCTTCGACCTCACCTCGTTCGCAAAATTCGAAGTGCAGGGTCAAGCGGCGGCGGAGGTTTTGGACCAACTGTCTGCCGGCGATGTGTGCGGCCCGATTGGCGGTTCGGTCTACACCCAATGGCTCAACGAGGCAGGCGGAATCGAAGCCGACCTCACTGTTAGCAGAATTGCGAACGACACGTTCCGGGTCATCGGTGGTGCGGGGACTCGCCAGCGCGACCTCACAACGCTGCGACGTGCAGTAGCCGGGAAGGCCGCAGCGGTCACCGACGTCACCACCGCCTATGCCTGCCTTGCCGTAATGGGGCCGCGCTCCCGCAACCTCCTCCAAGCCTTGACCACAGCCGACCTCGGCGACGATGCATTCCCGTTCGCCACTCACCAAGAGATCGAGGTCGGCGCCGCGCTCGTGTGGGCCAACCGGATGAGCTACGTGGGTGAACTCGGCTGGGAACTCTACGTGCAGGCCGACTTCGCCGAGTACGTCTTCGACGCCATTCGTGCTGAAGGAGCCAGCCACGGACTCGAGTTGGCGGGCTACTACACCCTCGACTCACTCCGCTTCGAGAAGGGCTATCGACACTGGGGCCACGACATCACGCCAGACGACACCCCTGTCGAGTCTGGCCTCAGCTTTGCTGTTGCCTGGGACAAATCGGTCGACTTCACCGGCCGAGCAGCGCTCGAGGCACAACGCTCATCTGGCGCGACCACGCGACTCATCCAGATCAAGCTGGTGCAAGCCGACAACGCCGACGCCACGCTCGTTCATCACAACGAGCCGATCCTTCGCGACGGACAGCCCATTGGGTACGTCACCGGCGGAATGTGGGGGCACTCGGTCGGGGCCGCAATCGGAATGGCGACGGTGAAACACACCGAGCCAATCAAGTTGGCCTGGCTGCAAGAGGGCGAGTGGGCGGTAGAACTTCCCGGCCGCAACATTCCCCTTGAGGTTCAGTTCCGCCCATGGCTGTAGCTCTCCTACACGACGAGAAACACGCCGACCGCTGACGTCACCGCAACTAGGGCCCAGGCGAGTGCGCCGACGACGAGTGGGCGGTAGCCGAGTTTGCGGAGTCGGTCGATGCGGACGCCTGACCCGAGTCCGACCAGTGCGGCGGCCAGGAGCCAACCCTCGAGGGTCTTCGCGTTCGCGATCAGACCGTCTGGCATAACCCCGCTCGTCCGGACTGCGATGGCCAGCAAAAAGCCAGCGACGAATAATGGCAGAACGGGTGGGCGCGTTCCATCGATATTGCTTCCGCCCTCCCGGCCCCAGCGCTGTAGGTTTACGCCAGCCACCAACGGTGCGAGCAGTGCGACTCTGGTCAGTTTCACCACGATGGCAACCGCAACCACCTCAGCGCCGCCCGATGATGCCGTTGCAACCACCTGGGCCACATCGTGCACGCTTGCTCCGGCCCATGTGCCGAACTGGTCGTCGGTCATTCCGAGTACGGCACCAACCAGGGGCAGCACAACAATGGCGAGGCTGCCGAAAAGTGTGACAAGCCCGATTGCGGCCGCGACCTCTTCTTCCTCCGCGTCGGTTGCGCTCTCGACGGCAGCGATAGCCGACGCCCCGCAGATTGAAAACCCGGTGGCTATGAGCAGCGAGAAGTCACGGGAGAGGCCAAACCGTCGGCCGATCCACTGGGTTCCAAAGAAGGTCGCGGCAACCGTGGCCACGACGACCACAAGTGTTGAGCCACCTAGCTCAAGAACGTCTCGGCCCGAGAGGCGGAGCCCAAGAAGCACGACGCCAATGCGCAGCAAGCGTTTGGCGGCGAAGGTGAGGCCCGGAGCGGTTCGTGTTGTCGCCAGGCCGATATTGCCGATCACGGCCCCAAGCAACACCGCACACACGAGCGTCGAAAGTGGCCCGATCAGCGAACTGATCTGAGCAGCAACAATAGTCGCTGTGAGAACCAGCAATAGACCAGGAACCAGCTCCGTTGCTCCGTCGAACGTTGGCGTGCGCGACTTGTCCGGGGCAGTTGGCTGCGGCGTGGCGATGGTGGCTTGGCGCATGCTCAGATCATGAAGGGGGACGTCGAGCACCGGAACCCGCTATCAATCTCTGACGCTCAAGGCCAGACCTATACCCCCCGATGCCTATACCCTCCTCAGTTCACCGAAATCGGAACGAAACCTCGTGCCCCTTCCCCCAACAACACCCGACCTGGCCGCGCTTGACCTCTTCATCTCCGTCGTCGAGCTCGGCAGCCTCTCAAAGGCTGCGGCGGCACACCAGATCGCCCAGCCGTCAGCCAGCAGCCGCATCAGAAACCTCGAACGACGGCTCGGTCTCGCCCTCCTCGAACGGTCGCCAGGCGGAAGCGCACCTACCCAAGCCGGTGCACTCGTGGCCGAGTGGGCGGAGGGAATTATCCGTGCGACGAATCAACTGACCGCCGGGGTCGAAGCGCTCAAGTCGAAGACAACCGGACATCTACGACTAGCGGCGAGCCTGACGATTGCCGAATATCTACTCCCACCATGGCTCGGACAGCTGCTCGATCATCAAGAGGGCAATACGGTCGAGCTTGAGGTGACAAACAGCGCGCTGGTCGTGGAGCTTCTGGAGCAGGGCAAAGCTGACATCGGCTTCGTTGAGTCACCGACGGTTACGCCGAACATGACCGAACAGGTCGTTGGCGCCGATCGACTCGTCACCGTCGTCGGGTCGGCTCATGAGTGGGCGAGGCACACCTCGGTGACGATCGAGCAGTTGGTCGAGACGCCACTCATACTCCGCGAACGTGGCTCGGGTACCCGCACCGCTCTTGAAGACGCCCTCGCTGGCCTCGGCTTCGAGGCCCCTCAATCGGGTATGGAGCTCGGGTCGACCGCTGCCGTCAGGGCCGCAGTTGCCCTCGGCCAATGCCCCGCCGTCCTCAGCGAGCTCGCTATCGCCGCCGATCTTGCCTCAGGCCGACTTGTAGAAGTTGAGGTCGTTGGCCTGTCGATCCACCGCAGGCTTCGAGCAATTTGGCCAACGAGCGGCAACCTCCCGCCGCAAGCGATCACCTTGCTTGAGCGACTCCCGTCGCTCAGCTAGGCAAGGATCTTACCGCTGGAACCAGGCTGCAACCGAGGTGTAACAACGACCTGACAAAGTCGAACTGCTCGCATTGGGCGGGCACTTTTGAGGGGGATTAATGTACATTTTCTCAGCACAGCTCCAGGCAAAACCAGGTCTTGGAGGCGAAGTCGCTGCTCAGTTGCCCGGTGTGGCCGCCGAGATCAGCGCTGCTGGAGGCGTGCCGGCGTCGGCTTGGGCCGTCGCGACAGGCGGACCAATCGGCTCATTCGCGATGAGCGGCAGGGTAGAAAACACCGCCGAACTCCTGAGTATGCAGCAAGGGCTTGGTGCAAGCAGCAAATACCAGAAGGCAGCGGCAAAGCTGGGCGGTTCCCTCGCTGGCCCCGCCATCACCAACTTGGTCGAAATCGTCATGACCTCCGGTGAAATCGCTGAACCACAGCCGCTGGTCACGGTGACCCGAGCAACGATCCACACCGGAGGCCTGAGCGCGGCAATGGCATGGAGTGTGCAGATCATGGAGTACGTCACGAAGACCACAGGATCGAATGGCTACCTCGGAACGACCGCCGCAGGTCCCATGTTCCAGGTTTTCTGGATGAACGGCTCTGCCGATGCTGGCGAGCTTGATGAAAATGCAGCGAAGCTTGGGGCCGACCCTACCTATGCAAGCATGCTTGAACAATCAGGCGACCTTTTCATACCGGGCTCCGCCGAGCGCATACTTCTGGCCCGAATGAGCTAGCCAACGCACCTCGCCAGAAGGGCGGATGGAGGATGGGTCGGGGGTCGCAGCGGCGGCTCCCGACCAGACGATTCGGCCCACAAATGACGCCGTATGCCGAATGACACGTGCGAAACCTCTGGTCAGAGGCTTGCTGTAGGAGCTACCATCCCCCCGAGGGGATGGGGACATGTTGCCGAGACTGCGGCTTCTTGGTCCGGTCGAGATCGAATCGGCCTTGGGCCAGTCAGAACGACTGAGCCACAGCGCGCCCCAACGACGGCTACTCGCTCTCCTCGCAGTGCACCGAGGTTCGGTGGTTTCGAGCCAACGACTCTGCGATCTTTTAGATCTATCGCCCGGCGCACTTCGCACCGCAATCAGTCGGCTAAGGGCATCAGTGGGCGGCGATGTGCTCGTCACCGCGGCTCCGGGCTACATGGTCCCTGCCGACGTCTGTGACGCAACACTGGCCGAGCGGCTTATCGATACGAGAGACGAGGACTCTCCAGCGGGAGCCCTAGAACATCTGTGTACTGCGCTCGCCCTTTGGCACGGTCCGTCCCTGGCCGAGTTCGCAGACGAAAGCTGGGCTCACCTTGAGGCCCATCGCCTCGACGGCCTGCGTATTCGAGGTGAGATTCTCCGGGCTGAGTTTCTGATTGAACTTGGCGAGGTTTCGCGCGCAATTGACTACCTTGAGCCGTTCGTCGAGGAGCACCCGCTCCGGGATAGACCACACCGCCTATTAATGGAAGCGCTTCACCGCGATGGGCGTTCCTCAGAGGCACTTCGGTCCTTCCATCGGTATCGCGCCTACCTCGCCGAGACGACGGGGGCGGAGCCTTCAATCGCCGCCCAACTCCTGGAGAAGGCGATTGTCACTGGTCAGGCGCCTGAACCACATACCGCAGGCCGCTATCGGCTATTGCGCCGGCAGGTGTCGACCGAAACTGTCGCTGTGTCAGACTGGCTCATCGGTCGTGAAGCGGAACTGAACGAGATCGGCGCCCTACTCGCCCAGACCGCGATGCTCACGCTGACCGGGGTAGCGGGTGTTGGCAAGACCCGCCTCGCCTACGAGTTCGCCAACAACGCGGCGGCTGGCTTCGCCAATGGCGCATCGGTTGCAGAACTCGCCGACGCTGAGGACTTTGCATCCGTACTCACAATCGTCGCGTCCAGTCTCGGGCAACGATGCACATCGACCTTAAGCGAACTCGCCAATCACGTTGCCAACCGCGAGTGCCTCCTCGTCCTCGACAACTGTGAGCACGTCCTCAACGAAGTTGCTGATGTTTGCCGCGCTCTTCTCGACTCACCAGGTGCAATCACGTTGCTAGCAACAAGTCGGGAACGAGTTGGTGTCGCCGGTGAGTGGACCTACCGGGTTCGGCCGCTACGAGACGATGGCAGTGCAGAAGCGATCTTTACAAAAAGGGCACGCTCGCTAGGTATCGTCATCACGCCACATGATCTCCCACTGGTGGCGAATATCTGTGCGGGACTCGATCGCTTGCCACTCGCCATCGAATTGGCAGCCAGTATGACAAGACTGCTTTCGCTAAAAGAGCTGGCGAAGCGTCTAGACCAACGCCCGCTTGACGTGCTTCAAAATTCACGACGCTCAGGCAACGTCACACGACATCGCACGCTCCGCTCGGCGATCGACTCCTCGTACCAGGCCCTCGACGAGGAGCAGCAGATACTCTTTCAGCGGATCAGCGCCGCTCGTGGCGAACTCACGCTCGCGGAAGCGGAACTGCTTGCGGCCGACCTCCCGACGTCGGCAATCCAACTCATTGGCGCTCTAGTCGATCACTCACTTCTCAGCGCCGAAACTGCGGGGAAACACACAACCTTCACGATGTTGCAGACGCTACGGGCGTACGGCCTTGATCGGCTCGCCGCTACCGTCGCAGAATGACGTTCATCAGACCCTCGTCGTTCTCTTCTCCTCACCACGACTCTTCTGCCCGGTTCGTCGACGAACCGACTCCGTCACTGAACGACACCGTCACCGTGACGCTCGATCTTGCGGGCAACGACGTCGGAGCAACCTGGCTTCGAACGGTCCGCGATGGCGAACAGGAGTGGGTCGTCGGCGAACGTGATGGCGACCGAGTCAACTTCAAGCTGCCGTGCACCCAAGACGTAGTCAACTACCGGTTTCACCTCGATACGAAGGCCGGACCCCGCTGGCTCACCGGTCAGGGCCTCCTCGACTTCGACCCGACCGATGCCAGCGACTTTCGACTGGTCACCACCGGCCATGCCCCCGACTGGGTAACCGAGAGCGTGTGGTACCAGATCTTCCCTGACCGTTTCGCCACCACGGGCCAGCATCGGGCCGACAACGATTGGGCCAACTGGGTTCCCTGGGATGACCCGGTGGCGACCGGTCCCGCAGCGATGACCCAGATGTTCGGCGGCGACCTTGATGGCGTCATCGCCAATCTCGACCATCTGAGTTCGCTCGGTATCGGCGGGATTTATCTCAACCCGATCTTTCCGGCCCGCTCAAACCATCGCTACGACGCGTCGACCTTCGACCATGTTGATCCGCTGCTCGGCGGCGACGAAGCGCTTGCTCGACTTTCGCAGATCGCCGCCGACCGCAACATCAAAGTAATGACCGACCTCACGCTCAATCACACCGGCGATGGTCACGAGTGGTTCGCCAAGGCCCAAGCCGATGCCAACTCGCCCGAGGCCGGCTTCTACTACTTCGATGAGCATCCCGATCGGTATCAGGCCTGGCTCGGCATCGACAGCTTGCCGAAGCTCGACCACCGCAGTGCCGAATTGCGTCGGCGCTACTACGAAGGCCCCGACTCGGTGCTCGCTCGGTACCTTCAGCCTCCGTTCAATATGGCTGGCTGGCGCATCGACGTGGCCAATATGACTGGCCGCCTCGGACCGATTGACCATAATCAGCAGGTGGCCAAGGCGACCCGTTCCACGATGGACGCGATCGATCCCGAACTTTGGCTCGTCGGCGAACACTTCTTTGACGCCAGTCGGGACTGCCCCGGCGATGGTTGGCACGGCGTGATGAACTACGCGGGAGTGACCCGACCAATAGCGTCGTGGCTCGGCGAGTTCACCGCACTCGGTGCGTTCATGCCAGGACCAGGCCAGCCGCCACGAAACGGGATCGAGATGGCACGGTCAATGGATGCCGTTCGGTCGGCGATGCCGTGGCAAGTCACAACTGCCTCGATGACGCTGCTCGGATCTCACGACACAGCCCGCTGGCGCTCGATGGCAAGCAACGACGACATCGCGCTGATGGGCTTTGGGTTATTGCTCTCGATTCCAGGAACGCCAACCTTTCTCTACGGCGACGAAATCGGGCTGACCGGCGACGACTCCGAGCAAGCCAGGCGCACGATGCCGTGGGACAACTCAACGTGGGACAAGCGCTTCCTGTCCTGGTATTCCGAGATGATCGCCGTCCGTAACCGTGAACCGGCCCTTCGGTCTGGCGGCTTCCGGTGGTTGCACGTCGAGCCAGACGCCGTGGTCTTCCTGCGTGAGACGAGAACCGAACGACTCCTCATTCGCGCTGCTCGATCACACGTGGCGCCGCTGCGCATCAACGCGGCGCTGCTTGGTGCCAACTCCCTGGAACCGGTGTTCAACGCCGATCAGGTCAACGCGGTCGACGGCGACATCACCCTCGAAGACACCGGCGCGCACTTCTCGATCTGGCGCCTCGTCTGACCAAGTTGGTCAAAACAAGAAAGTCCCGATGTCGGATTGGTCGAGCAATCAGACACCGGGACTCTTTTGGCGGAAGGTGAGGGATTTGAACCCTCGGAGACCGTGAAGCCTCAACGGTTTTCGAGACCGACCCATTCGTCCGCTCTGGCAACCTTCCGGGGTCGAGACTAGCGGTGCTTGGAACAACTCACGACCCGGGTGGGCGAGGCTGCTCCATCTGCTATCACGGAGGTTCTATGAGCGATCTCCTCGATCTCGGCCCCGAGCTACGCAGACTGCTGACCGAAGCGGCCGATCCTGACGCGGCCGAGCCGATGGCGGCGTACATGAAGCACCACTTCGTCTACTTGGGAGTGAAGACGCCAGCCCGCCGAGCGGCCCAGAAACCGGCCCTCGCGATCGCTCGGAAGGCCGACCCATTCGAGGTGGTCGAGTTTGCCCGATGGTGTTGGGACCAGCCAGAGCGTGAGTTTCAGTACGTGGCAACCGACCTATTGCGGGCCATCACCAAGCGACTCCCGATCGAAGTCTTTGACGACGTCGAACACCTCCTCACCAACAAGGCGTGGTGGGACACCATCGATGCGCTCGCTGTTCACACGGTCGGTGGCCTGGTCAAGGCATACCCCGAGCTCGTCGACATCATGGACGACTGGATCGACAGCGACAATTTCTGGCTCGCCAGAACCGCGATCCTCCACCAGCTCATGTACAAGGAAGACACCGATGCCGTCCGGCTATTTTCCTACTGCTCGATCCGCAAAGGCGACAATGAGTTCTTTATCCGCAAGGCGATCGGGTGGGCGCTCCGTCAATACGCCCGGACCGACGCTGACGCAGTCATGGCCTACGTCGACCAGAACCCCGATCTCTCCGGCCTTAGCAAACGCGAAGCCCTGAAACACCTGTAACTCGCGAGCCCTAGTCGCGTTGCTCGCCGAAAAACTCGGTTAAGAGTGCCGCACATTCTTCGGCTCGAACCCCGTCGGTGAGCTCGACCTTGTGATTCAGGCGCGGGTCGTCACATACGTTGTAGAGACTGAGACAGGCGCCGCCCTTCAGATCGGCGGCGCCGTAGACCGCGGCCCTGAGTCGGGAGTTAAGCAACGCTCCCCCACACATCACACACGGTTCGAGCGTGACGACAAGAGTGCAGTCGTCGAGGCGCCAAGAGCCAACAACAGCAGCCGCATCACGGAGTGCAAGCACCTCGGCGTGGGCCGTCGGGTCGCCGGTCTTCTCGCGCTCGTTGTGGCGCGACGCAATGACTTCACCGCGGCGAACGACAAGCGCGCCAACCGGAACATCGTCGTGGGCCAAGGCCTGCTTGGCTTCTTCGATTGCCAAGCCCATCAAGTGGTCGAGATCGAGGGGTACGTCAGCTGAGGCCATTCGCCGCACGGTAGTCGGCAAGGAAGTCTTCAAGCGAGACCTCGCCGATGACTTCACCGATCAGATCGACCGGGAGTTGCTCTAGCTTCTTGAAGCGCACACACGATTTGCCCATATCTGGCTTCTTGCCGGTGGCGATGTAGCGGTTCTTAAACGAGTTTTGGGTGCCCTCGTTGGCGTAGACCGAGGTGAGGTACACGGCCATGTGGTTCTTCTGCGAAGCAAGCGCCGCAACCATCAGCGGCTTCTTGTTCTTGGTGTCGGGGAACACTTCGAGCGGCACCTCATAGGCGATCATTCCGAAGTTCATCACCTCGACCATGCCGTCAGGCAGGTTGGCGAGAATGGCTTCTCGGACCTCTGCGATTGCCTCCCTTCGGTCATCAGGGAGTTCGGCCAAATACTCTTCTGGGGTCGCTGCGCTGCTGCTTGCCATCTCGCGGGTCTAGCACAAACCCGTCGAGTGCGTCCTCGTCCCGGCAGGTGATCAGCGAGCCAGCTAGTCTCGTTTCATGAGTGAACTAGGGACGTTTTCCGTCAGCCTCGCCGTCGCCGATATCCATCGTTCAAAGGCGTTCTACGAAGCGCTGGGCTTTACTGAGGTCGGGGGCGACATCGACCAGAATTGGATTGTGTTATCGAGCGGCAGCACCGTTGTTGGACTGTTCCAGGACATGTTCGAGAAAAACATAATGACCTTCAACCCAGGTGGCACGCCGCGCACCCCGCTCTGGACCGAGCCCGACTTCACTGACGTTCGAGCCATCCAGCAGCGCCTCGAAGACGCCGGAATCGACTTGCTTGTGAAGGTCGATACCGAGAGTGGACCCGCCCATTGCGTCCTTGAAGACCCGGACGGCAACCAGATCATGTTCGACCAACATCGCTGATCACCATCGACTTCTTATCGACGAACTATCCGCCCGATAAGGCCTGCATCAATGTGACTTCATCGGCATCGGTCACGACACAGTCGAGGTCACGGGTGTCCGTCTTGTTGATGAATATCCGCATGTGTTTGCGGAGAACACCTTGCTCGTTGACAACTCGGAATCGAATACCGGGGAATTGGTCATCAAGGTCATGAAGCACCTCAGAAACTGTCTGACCGGTTGCCGTGGCTACTGATGCCCCGTCGGTGTACGACCGAAGGGGCGTCGGGATTCGAACATTCACGAGGCAGCCGGGCGGCCAAACTCGACCGAATAGATCTCGGGCAAGTGCGACGCGAGGCATTGCCAATTTTCGCCCTCGTCGAGGCTGGCCCAGACTTCACCGCTTGTGGTTCCGAAGTAGACCCCAATCTGATCATGGCTGTCGACGGTCATCGACTGTCGCAGCACGGTCGGCCAACCTTTCGCGGGCAAGCCAACGTCTTGACGCTGCCAACTCGCGCCAGCGTCGCTCGTCTTGTAGACCGCAGGCCGGCCGTCTGGGCTCGTGCGGGGCCAGACATCGGTGCCGTCCATCGGAAAGACCCACGCCGTGTCCGGATCGCGGGGATGCAGTTCGATCGGGAAGCCGATGTCGCCAATCTCCGTTGGCATCGCATTGCCAATTCGCTCCCAACGGTCAGTCGCAATGTCGCCGGTTCGGTCTAACCGGTAGATACCACAATGGTTCTGCTGGTACAGGCGATCGGGGTTGGCTGGATGCATCCGTACACAATGTGGGTCGTGGCCGTAGTCGGCATCGGGCTCCGGTAGAAACACTGCCTCCACGTCACGGTTCAGCGTGTGCCAATTGGCGCCAGCGTCAACCGACTCAAACACGCCGCCCGACGAGAGCCCGATGATCAGGTGGTCGGGGTCGCGAGGGTCGACATTGATTGAGTGGAGCATTGAGCCGTCTGGAGTTTGGGCCTCCGGCCACTCACACCACGTCGTCCACATCGGGTGGTTGTTCCAGCCGTCATGAGGCAGCCAAGTATCGCCCCCGTCCTCCGAAACAAAGAGGCCCTGCGGACTGGCACCGGCATACCAAACGCCCGGTTGCGAAGGGTGGCCGGGAGTTACCCAAACGACAGCGTCGACACTTCGGGCGAGCTCTTCGCCTGCATGAAAGGCTGGCGGCTTCGACGATTCATGCCAGTTGCCGCCGAGGTCATCAGTCCAAAACACGGTTGGCCCAAGGTGGCCAGTGCGGGCCCCGACGACAAGCCGTGTGTTGTCGCGTGAATCGAGCACCACGTGCTGGGCAACGTGCCCTAGAAAATGAGGACCATCGAGTGTCCAGTCGCTGCGGTCTTCGTTCGCAACGAGGAAGAACACCCCTTTGCGCGTTCCAATAAGGATCGCTCCCGCACTTGCAGCATCGAGTGATTGAGATGGACTCACCGGCGTTGGCTTTCTACTGGGCGACGAAGGCCGTCGCGTTTTGTCGAACTCGCGTGTCTTCGAAAACTAGTCGTTTGGGCGCGTCTGCTCAATAGGCCCGGCCCCAGGCGAACGCCTTGGGGTCAGACCCCCAAGCGTTCGTTTTGAGAGCCGGCGAGTTCCGGGCCCCGGCACAGACCAAAACGAGGAACGTGACGACGGAATTGCGAACGGGTTCCTGGCGAGTGAGGTAGTGGCCAGGCGATCTGCGGCACACAAGCGATGCCGATGAAGGCTGCTCCATTCCTGGCCTGACCTGGTTCACGGGCGCCCATTGCACAGGACCCGACCACCACCTCACCCGCCGGGAACCCGACGAGTCACTTCAGGTTAGCGG
>JBBKWJ010000165.1:0-2924 GCA_037968895.1 Acidimicrobiales bacterium | reverse complement strand
GAGATCGGCTTCGCACAACACCTTGCACTTGGCGTACGAGGTGACTGGCGCAGTCTGATCTTCTTCAGTAGCGAGATGGTCATCGCCAGCCGCGCTTGCGCCGTAGACGCTGCACGAGGAGCTGTAGATAAACCGCTCGACGCCAGCAGCTTTGGCCAGCTTTGCGAGCTCGACCGTGGCGCGGTGGTTAATGTCGAAGGTCAGTTCTTGATTGAGTTCGCCAACGGGATCATTAGAGAGATCGGCGAGGTGGAACACTGCGTCAAAACCCTCGAGGTGTTCGGCAGTCACGACGCGAGTGTCGAGCTTCTTCCATTGGGGGGCCGAGTCGACTCCGTCGTAGAGCCAGCCAACGCGGTGGAAGCCAGCGTCATACACGGTGACGTCGTGTCCCTTATCAATAAGCATGGGGCCGAGCACGGTACCGATGTAGCCCTCGCCACCGGTGAGTAGAACCTTCATTCGTTTCCCTTCCAGGATTTCCAGGGAGCGTCGCCGCTCTCCCACATTTCTTCGAGATGTAATTTGTCGCGCAGAGTGTCCATGCACTGCCAGAATTCGCCGTGCCGGTATGCGGCTAGCTGCCCGTCTTTGGCGAGGCGCTGGAGCGGCTCTTTCGAGAAGTCGACGTCGTCGCCATCGATGTAGTCCAACACCTCAGGCTCTAGCACGAAGAAACCACCGTTGATCCAGCCTTCGCCGGTTTGGGGTTTCTCGGTAAATGAGGTGATGTTGTCGCCGTCGAATTCAAGCGCACCAAACCGCGCGGGGGGCCGAACCGCGGTCAGCGTGGCCAATTTGCCGTGGCTCTTGTGAAACTCGATCAGCTTAGAGATATCGACATCGCTCACTCCATCGCCGTATGTGGCGAGGAATGTCGAGTCGAGCAGGGGCTTTAGCTTGCGAAGTCGACCGCCGGTATGGGTGTGAAGACCGGTGTTGATCAGCTCAATCTTCCAGTTTTCGTTCTCGCCACCGTTGTGTCGCTCGATATTGCCATCGGCAAGGTTTATCGTAAGGTCGCTCTGTAGGTGAGCGAAGTCGGCGAAATAGCTCTTGATCATTTCGCCCTTGTAGCCAAGCGCCACCACAAAGTCTTCGATGCCATAGTTGGCGTACAGCTTCATGATGTGCCACAGAATCGGCCGGCCACCTACCTCAACCAGGGGTTTTGGTTTCGAAACCGTTTCTTCGCTTAGGCGACTTCCTGTCCCGCCTGCGAGAATTACTGCTTTCATAGCCGCATCACTTCTTTCGTTTGCCCCGTCCGAATACACCCACAGGCTAACCGGCCCGCCACAGGGCGTATATGCGCCTTTGGGCATACCGATTGGGTCGTTTCACCCGATCTCGAACTATCACATCGTTCGTTGTTAGTGTGACGCCACTTACCTGGGTGAGGTGGCGTGGAGTCGAGAAGTCCAGAAGCGAAGTCCGGACGCGTACGCCAATTCGTAGTTGGTGCACTCCTACTTGTCTGGCTAACTGCTGTCATCGGGTACTCGCTTTGGGATGACCGGCCGGTAGTGACGCTCAACCACGAGTTTGCGCTCGGGCTTGCTGCTTTGGCGATTTCGACTGGACTGGCGTCCCTACTTCTAGTGGGTCGACATCGTCTACAACTCGCAACAGGCATCGTTATAAGTCTCGTCGGATTCGGCTTCCTTCTTGAGCTTGCGCAGAGCAAATATGTCGATGCCGCACGTGACGAACCTTTCGATGTCGTCGTGATAGCGATTGGAGCGCTCGTCGGCGTCACCGTCGTTGGCACCTTTGTCCGCAAAGCGGGACCCGCGTGGACCCAGCGCATAGTTGCGGTCCTTCTGGCCGCAGGCTGTTCAATGATGCTCTTACCCGCCTTACGGAGCTCCCAATTTAGCGACTGGTGGAGGTGCGACCGGCTCGGGCTCGTCACCGTAGACCAGCCAGTGCTCACAATTGGGCCAGGAACCAATGCCCCCGTCGCTCTTGTCGCTGGTGAGCCGCAGACACTGGTCCTCAACGGTGCGGCTTACGACAGCGGAGAGGGCGCGCTCGTCTTCAATGGCGCTGGCAATGCCACCTTGGCCGCTACCGATCTGGCCAACTGCGCCCTAGATGGCTCCTCCGATTTCACCCTGCACATCGAGGCAAAAACTGCCGATCTTGACCAGGCCGGCCCTGCGAGGCTAGTCACAATCTCGACCAGCCCAGAGGGGCACGAGATTGAGCTGCACATGGGGCAAGACGGGACCGATCTCAGCGTCCGCGTCCGCACCCTGCCATATAGCTACGACCAAATCATTGTCCCTGAGATGTTTGTCGATACCGACTGGCATACCTTCGATCTTCGCTTTCATGGCGGAACACTCACCGTCTTGCGAGACAACATCAATGTCGCAAGCGAGCAGCTGAGGAACACAACGCTTTCGGGCTGGCAGATTCACTGGCCGCTCACGCTCGGTAACGAGACGACTGGCGACCGGGCATTCAGCGGCGAAATTAAAGTAGTCACAATTACTACTGACTCGGTGCCATGGACGGGCTAAGGTTCAGCGGAGCTTGTCGGGCGACGCGACTTTCCATTGGCGGAATGCGTCTGAGTGCGGAGTCGTTCGATTCGGGGTTGGCGTGAACATGGGCATGGGCACAAGAAAAAGACGTAACGGCAAGGGCATTGCCACTACCGCAGAATTCGCGACGACGGCCGTTATCTGGCTGGCCGCCGGCCTTGTTGTTCCCAGCACGTCAGGCGAGCGCATCGGTATTTCGGTCGGAGCACTCGTGGCCGCCACGGTCACGGCCGCTCTCCTCCACCGAGGTCGAGCATCCACTCCAATGGCCGTGTCGCAAGTTGACGACGTTCGCCATGTTGCGACTACCAGCACCGTGGCCGCGGGTACGGCCCTCATCGTTTGCCGTGTTGTTGGTCGCCGCTTTGGCAT
>JBBKWJ010000164.1:0-12158 GCA_037968895.1 Acidimicrobiales bacterium | reverse complement strand
GTCGTCGGCTTGGTGTTCGTTGGCTCTGGGGTAGCGAAGACCGCCTCGATGCCAGCGCAGATCATCGTCGACGTACACGAGGCAATCGAATTCTGCGCTGAAGCGGTACCAGTATCGGTGAGCTCGGTGCTCTCCTACGACGACATGCGGGTGCTGCTGCGACTTCATCTGGAGTGGATCCAGGCCTTCCACTTTGCCCCCGAAGGCGACCCAGACGGACCAATCGTTTTTGAAGAATTCGACGCGCTTGAGTATGTGATGGAGCGCCTGAGCGTGTCGAGTATTAAGGCCGACCCAACCCACGTGGTTGCTGTCATTCGTGCGCACTCCGAGTACCTCCAAACCATGGGCGCAATTCACGAAGAAGACCCTGCAGTGATGCAAGCAGACCTCGATGACCTGCCCCTTCTCACCTCTGGAACCGACGAACCTCCGTCCATCGAATAATCACTAGGCAAGGTTGTGTGTCGTGTGGCAAACTGTCGGCACAAGAGGAAGGAGGTGGTCCAACTGATTCACGAAATGAACGGGACCTTGGAGGTGGCTGGTCGCTAAGCGAGCAGCTGGGACGCTGGCAATACAGTCCAGTCACCCCCTCATAGTCTGTCGAAGCTGTCCCGATCGACGCGAATGATTGTGTGGGTCTCCAGAAGCAATTGGGACTGGCCGGGGTCGTCGACCTCGGCCAGTTTCGCGCTCAGGGTACCGATGCGGCTATTCTCTAGCCCAATGCAACGCCCACTGAAGTTTCAACATCATCAGTTTGTCGGCGACAAGCGAAACCTCGTTGTCTACGACGTTGACAACCTGAAAAATGACTCACTCATTGACGAGTTGATGGACGCAGGCACCTACCTGTGCTTCGGCCCTGACACGGCTGTCGAAGCCCGCAACCGCGGCTTCCGGCTCTATCAGGAGTAAGGCACTGACCGAGGTTCGGGTTTCTTCAACTGATGGTGTCGAACTCGAGGGTTTCTTCGCGACCCCAAACCAGACCGAAGATTGCCCCGGCCTGGTGTTGCTGCACGGCTTTCCCTCCACTGCGATTCGGTCCGAGCACATTGGCAAAGACCTGCCGGAGCTTGGCCAACGGCTCGCCACTGAGATGCAGTGGGCTGTGTTGTCGATCCGGTTTCGTGGTTGTGGCACATCGACCGGCGATTTTTCGCTCGGCGGATGGGCGGCCGACGCGGCAGCAGCAATCGACTACCTGTGCGCTGAGCTGAAAGCCGATCGCGTCTGGGTTGCAGGATTCGGCACAGGGGGAGCGATCGGCCTCGCTGCTGCAGCCAGTGATAATCGAGTAGCGGGCGCGGTAACCGCCGGCGCTCCTGCCGACTTCGACGACTGGGCCTCTAACCCCGAGCGTCTTTTGTCGCACGCCCACGCAGTCGGGGCGATAAAGACGCCGACGTATCCGAGTGACTTTGGTGTCTGGAAGGCCGAACTCAAGCGTTTCCGGGCCTCAGAATCAGCCGAGCGACTCGCTGATCGGCGGTTGCTGGTTTTGCATGGCTCTGAGGACGAGGTTGTGCCTCAATTCGACGCTCGGATGGTTGCCGACGCGCACGGAAGCGCCGAGTTGCGCATCATTCCGTGGGCCGGGCATCAGCTCAGATACGACCCACGAGCGCTCGCGATTCTCCTTGGTTGGCTCGAGCGAGCCCGCCACGAACACGTCTGAATAACCCCAAAAGCGGCCGCTTCTAAGGGGTGTTTTCGACGTCAAAAGCGGCCGCTTTTAGAGGGGGTTTTCGGGCAGAATCACCGCCACTATCTTGCGGACAGATCTTGCTTGGACAAGCCTGCGTCTCGCTGACCCTTCTTCCATTGCTTGACCAAGGCGAAGTCTGCGGCACACCCGATGTCGGCCACCGACCGAGGGTCGTTATCGCTAAACGGAGCAGCGATCGTCTCCCAGCCGACGACCTCGGCGTCGAATCGTTTCACTAGGGCCGCGATTGTGATCTTGACCTTTTCTTCGCCAAACCCCGGCAGCTCGCTGAGTCGTCGAAAGAGCTCGGCGCCGTCTGTGGTCGCCAGCAACGAATCGGTGTCGCCGTCGTAGTGTTCGACGATGAAGACGCAGAACGCTCGGAGCCGTGTGGCCATGGTTTTGTGGTAGCGGTGGACAGCCGGCTTCTGAGCGGCCGCAGCAAGGAGCGCGGCCTCGTCGAGCGCCACAATCGAAGCCGGTCTGAACTCGATTCCGAGCCGATCGACAAGCCGCTGCGGGCCCGCAAAGGCCCATGTGATCGGAACCTGTTGATCAAGCAGCATGGCGGCAAGGAAGGCTGTGCGATTCGAGTTGACGAGCTCGTTTGGTTCCTCGTTGAAATGGATCCCCATTTATGAGTTCAGGGGCTTGTCTGCGGCCAGGTCTTCGACATAACTCTGATCGAGCATATTGCGCATGTCGGTGGCGGACCCGCCGTATCCAGTCTGACCAATGTAGACATCGCAGATGTCGGGAAGTGTCGTCGCCTCAAGCCATGACTCGGGTTCCCACAATCGGGAGCGGCGGAACGCTTTGGCACAGTGGATGAAAAGCGCATTCACCTCGATGACAATTGCGAGCTTTGGTGTGCGGAGCTCGTCGTCCCACAACCCAAGAATCTCCGGGTCGGTCGACAGGCTGGCCGCTCCATCAAACCGAACTGTCTCGTCGAGACCTGGAATGAGACAGATCAGCCCGGCGTGTGGGTTCTCGATGATATTGGCGAGAGAGTCGAGGATGTTGTTGCCGTTGAGGTCGGGGAGCGCAATACGGGTGTCGTCGAGAGCTTTGACCATGCCCGGTGGACCGCCGCGAGGCGATACGTCGCACTCACCCGAGGCGTTGCTCGTTGCGAGCATGCACAACGGCGAAAGCGACAGGAAACGCCGGGTCTGGTCGTCGATAGCCGCACCCTTCTTGTTTGCGGCACCGGCGCCAGGCTGGCGGTAGAACGATCGCAGCTGATCAAGACTGTTGATCGTGGTCTCCGCACTCATTATCGGGTCCACGGCCCCATCTCTGTGGTGTTAAGGCCGTAGTGCTCGACGGCCTGCGCTGCGATGGCCGGGTCGAAGACTCCGTCGGCTACGAGTTCGTTTAGCACGGCAGAGACGATGCTCGGCATGTCGGTCTCGAAGAACGATCGCAGCGCCTCGCGTGTATCTGAACGGCCGTAACCGTCGGTGCCAAGGATGGCGAAGGGGCGTGGTACGAAGCGAGCCACCATCTCGGGAACACCACGGACGAAGTCGGTGACCGCGACGACGGGGCCTGAGGCGGGTGCCAGCAACGAAGTGATAAGCGCTTCACGCCGTGGCTCGGCAGGGTGTAAACGATTCCAGCGCTCGGCTTCAAGCGCGTTATCGCGCATCCGCTTGTAGGAAGTAACACTCCACAGGTCGACGCCTACGCCCCACTTCTCAGCGAGTTCTCGTTGGGCGTCGCGGGCCGCTCCCTGGGCCGACCCAGAGAACATAATGGAGGCTTTGGTCTGGACACCCTCAACACCGGGAGACCACTGGTACATGCCCTGGAGAATGCCTGCTTCTGAGCCTTCTGGCATCGGAGGCTGTTCGTAGTTTTCGTTGTACAGGGTGATGTAGTAGAAGACGTCTTCTTCGTCGACGTACATCCGCTTGATGCCGTCTTTGATGATTGCCGCGAGCTCGTACGCAAACGAGGGGTCGTATGCTTCGCACGCTGGGATAGTGGCGGCAGACAAGATGCTGGTTCCGTCTTGGTGCTGGAGACCTTCTCCCATGAGTGTGGTGCGGCCAGCAGTTGCGCCCATGAGGAAACCTCGGGCGCGTGAGTCGGCCGCAGACCAGATCAGGTCGCCTACACGCTGGAACCCGAACATCGAATAGAAGGTGTAGAACGGCACCATTGGTACGCCCTGGTGGGCGTAACTCGTTGCTGCCGCAATCCACGATGCAGTCGAACCGGCCTCGGTGATGCCTTCTTCGAGGATCTGGCCATCGCTGTCTTCGCTGTAGCTCAGCAGAAGCTCATGGTCGACAGGCTCGTACTTCTGACCGAATGGGGCGTAGATCTCGAACTCACGGAAGAGCGAGTCCATTCCGAAGGTGCGTGCCTCGTCTGGCACGATGGGTACGACGCGGCGGCCGAATCCTTCTTCGCGCATCATGTCTCGGAGCATCGAAGTGAACACCATTGTGGTGCTGACGGCACGGCCGCCGGAGCCAGGTATGAACGTGTCGAATGGTGCGCTGCTCGGCTGCGGCAACGGCCGTCGAACGACGGGATTACGGCTCGGCACGGCGCCATCAAGGGCACGGCGCCGATCCATCATGTATTGGTATGCAGGGCTCGACTTCTCGGGTCGGAAGTAGGGCGGGATGCCATCTTCAAGCGACTCGGCAGGAATCTCGTCTTGGATGTTGAGTCGGTCACGCAGGTCAAGGAGCTGCGCCTTTGTCATCTTCTTGATCTGATGGGTTGAGTTTCGGGCTTCGAGGCCTTCACCGAGGGTCCACCCCTTGACGGTCTTGGCCAAGATGACCGTTGGCTTACCCTTACATTCAGTGGCGGCCTTGTATGCCGCGAAAACCTTCTGGTAATCGTGTCCGCCGCGAGGCAGATTGCGAAGGTCTTCGTCGCTGAGATGTTCGACGAGCTTGCGAAGTCTCGGGTCTGGTCCGAAGAACTTCTCGCGGATGTATGCGCCATCGGCGACGGCGTAGCGTTGGAATTCACCGTCGACGGTTGAGTTCATCTTGTCGAGTAGGACGCCCTCGACATCGTTTTGGAGCAGTTCGTCCCAACGTGATCCCCACACGACCTTGATGACGTTCCAGCCAGCGCCACGGAACACACCTTCGAGTTCCTGAATGACTTTGTCGTTGCCACGTACCGGTCCGTCGAGACGTTGGAGGTTGCAGTTGACGACCCAGGTCAGATTGTCGAGTCCGTTACGGCCAGCAAGTGACACGGATCCGAGCGTTTCGGGCTCATCGCATTCGCCGTCACCAAGGAACGCCCACACATGAGACTGAGAAGTGTCTTCGATGTGGCGATTGTGGAGGTACTTAAGAAAGCGTGCGTGGTAGAGCGAGTTGATCGGACCAAGCCCCATCGAGACGGTTGGGTATTCCCAGAAGTCTGGCATCAGCCGAGGGTGTGGATATGAGGAAAGCCCGTTGCCTCCGACCTCAGTGCGGAAGTTGTCAAGCAGGTCCTCATCCATCCGGCCCTCGAGATACGCCCTTGCGTAAACCCCTGGGGCAGCGTGGCCCTGGAAATAGATGGCGTCGCCCGGGGTGCCGTCTTCCTTGCCACGGAAGAAGTGGTTAAAGCCGACCTCGTACAGCGATGCGGATGATGCGTAAGAACTTAGGTGGCCACCGATGCCGTCGGCCTTCTTGTTGGCCCTGATGACCATGGCCGCCGCGTTCCAACGGATGTACGCCCTAATTCGACGCTCCAGAACTTCGTCGCCGGGAAAGAACGGTTGGTTCACGGTTGGAATGGTGTTGACGTAGTCGGTCGTGATCGGCATCTCGGTGCCGAGTTGCAGGTCACGCGCCCGTTGGTTTAGGCGGTGAACGATGTAGCGCGCCCGCGTTTTGCCTGACTCGCCATAGACAGCCTCGATCGATTCGAGCCACTCCTCTGTTTCTTCTGGATCGATGTCGGGGAGGTTGCCAAGGTAGCCATTGTCACTCATGGCCTCTGTTGTACCCGATGAAAGGGTGGCTTTGCTGCGATCTACGCCACGGATTTGACAATTTCGGATCTATGTCGGCCCGCTCGCTGGCAAGCTGGGAATGTGAAGGTCTACACCGATGGTGCATGTTCTGGTAATCCCGGGCCTGGCGGCTGGGCATGGGCGGTTCCTGGAGGACCGCAGGGATCGGGCGGTGAGGCGCATTCCACGAATCAAAGAATGGAGCTTCAGGCCGTGCTCGAGGCGTTGAAGGCGCTCGAGGGCGAGGTCCACGTGGTCTCAGACTCGACCTATGTCGTTAACTGTTTCAACGATCGCTGGTACGAAGGATGGATCGCTCGAGGATGGCGAACCGCAGCGAAGAAACCGGTTGCGAACCAAGACTTGTGGCAACCGCTCGTAGAGCTCTACCTGGAACGAAGTGATGAGATCACCTTCGAGTGGGTGAAGGGTCACAGCGGCGACGAAATGAACGATCTCGTCGACGAGCTCGCAGTTGCGGCCGCCGCCGTCTTCAAAGAAGACCAAGCAGACAAAAAGGACCAATCATCGCTCGTACGCGAGACATCGCTGCCAGCCGAGTCGCTTCCCGCCGCTCTAACCCTTGAACCACCTGTGCCGTGGTCAGTCGGTGCCGCGGTGTGGGTGATTGGCCCAACCAAATTCACAGCGACGAAGCCCCTTGAGTCGGTAATAGCGCGCCTCGACCCCTCCTCCGACATTCTTGTGACAGGGCTTCGCCGAGGGGCCGAGCTTGTTGCCGGCGAACTTGCTCTGGCCGCCGGGATTCAAATTGGAGTGGTGCTGCCCTTCAATGACCCTGCCGCGGGCTGGCCAGACGAGGTGCGCGAACGGTTCGATGTTGCGCTCTCGGCCACGTCGTGGGTAGTCACCTTGCCCGGCGATCCGACGCTTCCGGGGACCGCAGTCAGGCTTCGAGATGAGTGGTGTCGCCAAGCTGTGCTTGGGGCGATTGTCGTCGACATGCCAGAGGACGCCGATGTACTCGAGACGATGGGGCTGTCAGTCGTACGGGTCGAGGCAGGTTAGAAATCGTCCTTCGTTCTCGATACCCGCGTTAGGGGGCGGCGAGCAACCGGAGCGATGAGTACAAGCTGTTTATCTCCCGTCGAAGTACCGCAAGCTCGGTCTCCATGGCCAGTGTTGCGTCTTCGCCTGTCCGGCAGTTAGTTGCCATTTCGACGTAGCGCTCACGAAGCTCGATCCAGGTGGCGCCCTCCGCCAGTCCGAATGCATCAAGCATTGCGACTGCTTCGGAGCCGACTGGCCCGACGTGACGTTCTGTGAGCGAATAGAGAGGTTCGGCCACTGAGTCGAGGTCGCTGTCGTCCACATCGATTGACACTGGTTCGTCGGTTCGTCGATCGAATACGGCTGGCATCGCCATCGGACTCTCAGCGAATTCGGCTAGGTCGCCAAATGGCTTCGCAGTTGCGAAGGCGTTTGGCTCGTGGCCAATTGGTCCGAGGTCAAGCATGGTGTCGTCGAAGTCGTGAGGAGCATCATCTGCGAACGGAGTGGCGTCGAGTGATAGCTCGGGCTTCTCAGTTTCCGGTTCGAGATCGGGGAAATGCCATGCGTCGACCGGCTCCTTGGCCGATTCGTCAGCTGGAGGTGGCGGTGAAGTAGCAAGCATGTCGTCGAGAGGGACGGACTCGTCGTCCATCAGGTTCGTGAGCCAGGGCTCACTCTCGTCGGATTTGTTGCGCAGATTCGAAAACAGTCCCATATCAGGCTCGATTCGTGGAGAACTCATCGTCTGAATATCGGACCGTTTTTCGCTGTACTTGCTGGGCCAATCGACCCATTATCGCTTGGCTACGATGCGGCGGTGACTACGTCGCTGAGGCGCTCAAGCGTGCGTTCCATGTTTCCTTCGTGCCGTTTCGGGTAGTTGACCCACTCGTAAAATGGCGGAAACTTGGCCGTTCCCCAGTCGAATGACTCGGTAACCCTGGTGCCATCTTCGATTGGCTCAAGGTCGTAACGCCAGCGATGGCCGCCGAAATGGGCCCAGGCGATCCTTCGGTCTTTCTCGTACTCCACAACTTCGCTGGTCATGATGTAGGGGACGCCCAGGACCATGCTCATCGAGAATCGGCTACCGAGCTCGAGTAGCTCGGTTTCTTTGGCTCGACTTCCTTTGACGGTTTCTGAACCGTCGATGCGCGAATGCTCGGCTGGATTGCGCAGAATTGCGAAGATGGTGGCGGCATCTGCAGCGATGTCTTTACTTACTGACACGATTCGTTCTTTGGTCATTTTGTCTCTCAGATCGTTTGCGACTCAGAGAATGGAGTCGAAGCACTCGTGAATCGTAGGCTGATCAAACGTAAAGCCACTGTCGACGAGTTTGGTCGGTCTCACGTCTTGACTCTCGAACAGCAGCGCATCTGCGAGTTCCCGGCCGAGAACGACGTGCATCACGGCCTTTGGTAGCGGCAGGAACGAGGGTCGGTGGAGCGCGCGGCCAAGCGCTTTCACAAACTCGGCGTTCGACACTGGGTTAGGCGCCGTGAGATTCACTGGCCCCGCGAGAGGTTGTTCAAGTAGGTGAATCATCGCTCGAACATGGTCGTGGAGCGAGATCCACGACATCATCTGCTCACCGTTGCCGAACCGACCGCCAACGCCAAGCTTGAACGGAAGGAGTAGCTTCCCCAATGCACCACCATCCGGGGATTGCACGATGCCGGTACGGAGGAACGTCGTCGTGATCCCGGCCTCGACGGCCGATCGGGTGGACGCTTCCCACTGCGCACATAGGTCGGCCAGGAAGGTTTCACCAGCGGCGGCCGTTTCGTCGAGCACTTCGCCGGGCCGATCACCGTAGAAGCCGATAGCGGACCCTGAAAGAAACGCCTTCGGCGGCTTGCTCATTGCCGCAAGCCGAGCGCTCAGAAGGAGCGTTCCCTCAGTCCGGCTCGTGACCAGAGTTTTCTTGTAGTCGTCGGTCCACCGTTTGTCGCCGATGCCCGCACCCGCAAGGTGAACAACTGCATCAACTCCTTCGAGCGATGCCGTATCGAGACTGCCCGCATCTATATCCCACGAGATCTCGTCACGGCCCTTCGCCGGCCGACGCACTAGCCGGATGGGTCGGTGGCCTAGGCGGTCGAGTTCGGCGACGAGCGCATTGCCGATCAGGCCAGTTGAACCACTCACAAGAACATCCATGGCTGAAGTCTAGGACCGAGACGTCGTTGCCTTGCTGCGGGGGTGGGAGTTATGGCTTTGTCGCTCGGATGATGGCGCCGTGGAGTCCGGGTCCGACGTCATGGGTGTACTCGATCGTTGCGTTGACGAGGCCGGCTTGTGCCAGGTGGTCGAGGTAGTCATCGTATTGAAGGGCGCCAGCCCCGCATTCGGCCCAGGCGGTGCCGTCATTTGGTGGTGTCGCCCCGTTGTCAGCGACGACGTCGGAGAGGGCGATGCGGCCGCGATTCTTGAGCACGCGCGTGATCTCGGCGAAGACGGGCTTCTTGTCTGGAGCGAGGTTGATGACGCAGTTCGAAATCACCACGTCGACCATCTCGTCTTCAAGCGGCAGGGCTTCGATCATGCCTTCGAGAAACTCGACGTTGGTCACCTCAGCATCAACTGCGTTGTTCCTGGCGCGTTCAAGCATCTCTGGTAAGAAGTCGACCCCGTAGGCCTTGCCGGTAGGTCCAACTCTTTTGGCCGAAAGGATGACGTCGAGGCCGCCGCCGGATCCGAGATCGAGCACCGTTTCGCCGGGCAGAAGGTTGGCCATTGCGTATGGGTTGCCGCACCCCATCGAAAGGTCCGCGGCCGATTGGGATCCAGCAGCGAGGGTGTCGAGGTCGTATCGGCTGACACCAAATCGGCCCTCTTCGGGGCGGTCTTGATCCTCAGAGGCGCCCCGGCTGCCACGGGTCAGAGCAGCGGCTCGGTAATAGTCCCGCACATCATCGTGAATGTTGCTGTCAGTCATGTCGTGCACTCCATTGCTTCAGTGAATTCGAGAGGGACTCGCCCCATCACCATTTGCGCGGCCGACGGGAAGGCGGCGATGCAGGGTTGGTTGACTCGCCAGAGGCTCGACGTTCCGACGTGCGCAACCACCACGAATCGAACTTCGGCCAGCTTGGCCAAGTGATGGGAAACAGTCGACTGGCCGACGTCGAGCGACTCGGTGATATCCCCAACTGTCATCGGCCGATCAGCCGATGACAGGAGATGGAGAATGAGTACGCGGGTGGGGTCAGCGAGTGCCTGGAACCAGCGGGCCCATTCGGTTGCCTTACTTCGATCCAGTTCGAGCTTCTTCGATTGGGTATTGTTCATCGACTATCGACGATAATCGATAAAGCCACCCACCGCAAGGCGAGGTCATACCTGCCAGCTACGATCCGGCCGGTGAGTACGCGCATGTTGTTGGTACTGGCCCTCCTCTGCGGCCTGGCGATTCTCGTCGCTTTCGCGATCCAGGTCGTCTTGTTTCTCTAGCTGCGGCTCGGCTTTCGCTCTGTGGGTCAGCGCGCAACAAACGACGCAAGATAGGCTTGCCGGAATCGTGTGGTCCGCTGGCAGCAGCGGACCAAGCGATCTCGTGTCTCACTCCCAACCAGGAGGCTGGTTCCCCTGAGTACTCAACATTTCGATGTCGTCGTTATCGGTGGAGGTCCCGCTGGCTATGCGTCAGCCCTCTATGGTGCGTCGGCCGGGCTTAACGTGGCCTTGGTCGAGAAGGGCAAGATCGGCGGGACCTGTCTAAACGTCGGCTGCATCCCGGCCAAAGAGCTTCTTGAGACGGCAACCGTTTTTCGCACTGTGCAGCATGCCGAAACATTCGGCGTAATGACGCAGGAGCCAACGCTTGACTGGGCGAAGACCCTCACCCGGAAACAAGGCATTGTTGACGAGTTGGTTGGCGGTATCAGCTTCCTGCTGAAGAATCGCGAAGTAACCGTGTTCGACGGCATCGGACGGCTGCAGGCTGATCACACCACGGTGTCGATCAGCGGCGGTGTGTCCGGCGACGTCTCCGTCTCGGGTGACGCTGTAATTCTTGCCGCTGGCTCGGTGCCTCGGACAATCCCTGGTTTCCCGATAGACGATCGAAAGATCGTCACGTCAGACGAAATGCTCTCGATCCCTGAGCTGCCAAAGTCTGCCGTCGTCATCGGCGGTGGCGCCATCGGGTGCGAGTTTGCCTCGATGATGAGCGATCTCGGAACTGACGTCACCATTCTTGAAGCTGCTCCATCGATTCTTATTAACTGCGATACCGACATCATCAAGGTCGTCGAACGCGCATTTAAGAAACGCGGCATCACGGTACGAGCTGGCGTAATGGTGACTGGTCAAGTGACCGGGCCCGAGGGTGTCACTGTTTCGTTCGGCGACGGCGAGCAGGTCACCGCAGACACAGTTGTCGTTTCGGTCGGCCGGCGACCGCTGTCTGAATCACTTGGTCTTGAAGCGACGCAGGTCGAGGTCGACGAGCGCGGCTTCATCACGGTCGACGAGTATTGCCGGACAAACGTGCCAGGCGTCTACGCCGCCGGCGACGTGATCCCCACCGCTCAACTCGCACACGTCGGATTCGCCGAAGGAATGGTTGCGATTACCGACATCCTTGGCGAGGCGGCGGTGCCCGTCGACTATACGAAGTTGCCGTGGGCCATCTACTGCCACCCTGAGGTGGCGTTCGCTGGCCTGACCGAAGCTGAAGCCAAGGCTGCCGAAATCGAGGTCGTGGTGTCGAAGCACCGTTTCGCCGCAAATGGGCGAGCGAAGATCGTTGGCGAAACCGACGGCCTCGTCAAGGTGATCGCGGAGAAGCTCGCCGATGGCACCGCGGGGAAGATTCTCGGGGTGCACATGGTTGGTCCATGGGTAACCGAGCAGCTTGGTCAGGGTTACCTCGCGATCAACTGGGAGGCAACGGTTAGCGACGTCGCCCAATTCATTCAGCCCCATCCAACCATGAGCGAACTATTTGGTGAGACCGTTCTCGGACTCACCGGCCGCTCTCTGCACTAAGGTCGCATGCACGCCACTGTCAGCGTCGACACGGGCTGCGTCGCAGTAAGAATTGCAAAGTAATGCACCCCATCTCAGCCAACCAGGAGCTTGACGAAGCATGGCGAATATAGAAATGCCCCAGCTGGGCGAAACTGTCACCGAAGGAACCATCACTCGTTGGTTCAAACAAGTTGGCGAAACGGTCGCCATGGACGAAGTCCTTTTTGAAGTATCGACTGACAAGGTCGACACAGAGGTGCCGTCTCCCGTCGCAGGGACCCTGACCGAGATTGTGGTGCCAGAAGGCGACACAGTCGACGTCGGCACCGTCCTCGCCATTGTTGGCGACGGTGCGGCAGCGCCAGCTGCCCCGGCACCAGCCGAGCCGGAACCAGAACCAGCCGCGGCGGCGCCCGAACCAGAAGCTGCACCGGATCCCGCTCCCGCACCGGCTCCGGCTCC
>JBBKWJ010000163.1:0-9228 GCA_037968895.1 Acidimicrobiales bacterium | reverse complement strand
GCCAGGAAGCCCGACGAGGCCGACTGCGGCGTCGCCCCGCATCCACCAGCTCGAGCGATTCCAGTAGTCCTGGTCGAGATCGGCGAGTCCGTAGACGTGCACCGCCGAGTGCTGCTGGTAGAGCTCGACGAGCGGCGCTCGTGATTCGAGGGGGAGCATCCGCCCGGTCTACCATCACCGCCGGGGATCAGCTACGTACACGGATCATGCAAAGGGGATCAGATGTATCCAGGCATATGGGCTCAATCAAAGCCAGATCATCCGGCCGTCATCATGGCTGGAAGCGGCGAACGGTTGACCTATGCCGAGCTTGATGCCAGGTCGAACCAGCTTGCGCACTACTTCCGAGCCGTCGGTTTGAAGCGCGGCGACCACATTGCGTTGTTCATGGAAAACCAGATCTGTTACATGGAGGTGGCATGGGCCGCGCTTCGCTCCGGCATTTACGTCACTGCGATCAACAGTTTCCTGTCGGCGCCGGAAGTCGGCTACATCATCAACGATTGCGAGGCGCGCGTCGTTGTCACGTCTCGAGCCAAGGCCGAGGTTGCCACCGAGGTGCGGCGTGATGGTCCAGAAGCCGTCGTCTCGTGGCTCATGGTCGACGGTGTCGTTGATGGGTTTGATTCGTATGAAGACACACTGAGTTCCTACCAAGAGTCCAAGATCGACGACGAGTCGATGGGGTCAATCATGTTGTATTCGTCGGGGACGACGGGCCAGCCGAAAGGCGTTCTGCGACCGCTTCCAGATGGGGCGATCGACGAACCCGATCCTCGGTTTGCGCCCCTGATCCAGAAATATGGCTACGGCGAAGACATGACCTACCTGTCGCCCGCGCCGATGTACCACGCCGCACCGCTTGTCTTTTCTCTCGCCGTGCAGCGAGCAGGTGGAACCCTCGTCATCATGGAGAAGTTCGATGCGGTGGCGGCCGTAGAGAACATCGAGCGATTCGCGGTGACGCACAGCCAATGGGTGCCCACCATGTTCATCCGGATGCTGAAACTCGGCGATGAACGCCCAGCGGTCGACCTTTCGTCACACCGAGTGGCAATTCACGCCGCGGCGCCATGTCCTGTTGAAGTGAAGCATCAGATGATCGAATGGTGGGGCCCAATCATCAACGAGTACTACGCCGGAACCGAAGGTGTTGGCTCGACGTTCATCGACAGTGAGCAATGGCTCAAGAAGCCTGGCTCTGTTGGCCAAGTGTCTCAGGGCACGATCCACATAGTCGACCCCCTTGGCAACGACCTGCCGCCGAATGAAGTCGGGGCCGTCTATTTCGGCGGCAACGCCGAGTTTGTCTACCACAATGCCCCCGAGAAGACGTCTGAGTCTCGTATGGCTGGTGGTCGAGCGACGCTCGGAGATGTCGGCTATGTCGATGAAGATGGCTACCTGTTTCTGACCGACCGCAAGGCGTTCATGATCATCTCGGGCGGCGTCAACATCTATCCGCAGGAGATCGAGGACTGTCTTATCGTTCATCCCTCTGTGGTCGACGTCGCAGTATTCGGCATCCCCGATGATGAGATGGGCGAATCGGTCAAAGCAGCGGTGCAGCTTCCTGTTGGCATAACGCCAAGCCCCGAGCTCGAACGGGAGTTGCTGAGCTACATGCGGGAAAAGATCGCTCATTACAAGGTGCCACGCTCGATCGACTTTCATGATGAACTCCCGCGCCTCCCGACCGGCAAGCTCTACAAGCGCTACCTGCGAGACGCCTACTGGAAGAAAGCAGATAACTAGCCGATGCCAATATCAACTTTGCTCGTTGCTAATCGTGGTGAGATCGCTTGTCGCGTCATGCGGGCGTGCGCCGAGCTCGGCATTGGGACTGTCGCCGTCTTTTCGACCGATGACGCCAACGGCACCCACGTGTGCCTCGCCGATTCGGCTGTTTCGATTAACCAGCGAGGCCCTGCCGCATACCTCGACGGAGCGGCGATTATTGCGGCGGCGCTGTCAAATGGATGCGATGCCATCCACCCCGGCTATGGGTTCTTGAGCGAAAACGCCGAGTTCGCGGCTGCGTGTGCTGATGCTGGCCTCATCTTTGTCGGCCCGTCGCCCGATGCTCTCGATTTGTTCGGCGACAAGTCGGCCGCAATTGAGCTCGCAGCAAATGCAGGGGTGGGAGTCCTGGAGAGCAGCGGCGTGGTCGGCTCGGCCGATGAAGCCGCTGCGGTATGCGCTGCGCTCGGCGACGAGGTGCCCATCATGCTGAAGGCGGTTGCTGGCGGCGGCGGTCGAGGCATGCGAGTCGTTCGGCCCGGTGACGATCTCGCCGGGGCGTTTGATCGTTGTGCGTCTGAAGCCCTGAGCGCATTCGGATCCGGAGCCCTCTATGTCGAGCAATTACTAGAGAACGCGCGCCACATCGAGGTGCAATTGGTTGGCGATGCCACGGGAGCGGTCAGCCATCTATGGGACCGTGACTGCTCGCTGCAACGCCAACAGCAGAAGATCGTCGAGTACGCACCAGCTCCCAATCTCAGCGACGCTGCCCGCACCGCCATCACCGAGGCTGCTGTGCGAATCGGGATCGCGGGCGGAGCGACGAGCCTTGTCACCGTTGAGTTTCTCGTCGATGCCGAAACCGAAGACTTCTACTTCATTGAAGCCAACCCCCGACTCCAGGTTGAGCACACCGTGACCGAAGAGGTGACGGGTATCGACCTGGTCCAGGCCCAGTTGCAGATCGCGGGCGGAGCAACTCTGGCCGATATTGGGCTGACGACTCCGCCAACCCTTCGAGGCGCTGCTGTACAGCTCAGGATCAACACCGAAACGATGCAGCGCGACGGAACGGGTAAACCGACGGGCGGCACACTTACCCACTTCCAGCCGCCGTCCGGACTCGGTGTGCGCACCGAAACTCATGGATATGCCGGCTACACGACCTCGCCGAGTTTCGATTCGCTCTTGGCCAAGCTGGTTGTCTTCACTCCAGGCGGGAGCCATTCTGCGTTGTTGGCGAAGGCGCGGGTTGCGGTTGATGGGTTCGACATTGGGGGCGTAGCCACAAACGCATCGTTTCTGAGAGCTCTCCTAGACCGAGACGAAGTTGTGGCCCACCGCGTGACCACGACAACGGTGCAGGGGCTATCGGAAGAACTCGTTGCGGAAGTCGAACGAATTGCGACGAACAGACTTGACCCGTCGGGCGAGAAAGCGACCGCATCTGGCCTTGTTGGAGCCACCGTCGATAGTCGGGACCCGTTGGCGGTACTCGCCCACGGCAAGTCGTCTGCGGTTGCAGCCGAGACGCCCTCAACGATGCCAGTCGAGGGCGATGTTGCGGCGCCGCTTCAGGGCACGATCGTCTCTCAGCTGGTGGATGAGGGGGCTGAGGTTGCCGCCGGTACCAATATCGCAGTGATGGAAGCAATGAAGATGGAACACCTCATCGCCGCCCCGCACGCTGGCATTGTGGGCGCCTGGTTGGTGACCGCCGGCGACGCAGTGTTCGAGGGGCACGTGCTAGTCAATGTCGCTGCCGCCGATGTATCTGTCGTATCAGCGGCCGCCGAGGACGAAGTTGACCTTGACCACATTCGCCCCGACCTCGCTGAGGTAATCGAGCGCCATGAGATCGGGCTCGACGAGCGGCGTCCCGCTTCAGTCGCCCGTCGCCGCAAGACGGGTCATCGGACCACACGGGAGAACATCGCCGATCTTGTCGATGAGGGCACCTTCGTCGAATGGGGTCCTCTCGTGGTGGCGGCTCAGCGCAAGCGGCGCCAGATCGACGATCTCATCGCCAACACACCTGCTGACGGGCTCGTTGGAGGCATCGGGTCGATCAACGGTGACCAGTTTGGCGATGACGGACAAACTGTTGTGGTGTCGTATGACTACACGGTCCTTGCGGGCACCCAAGGGTTCCAAAACCACCGCAAAAAAGACCGGATGTTCGAACTCGCGGCCACTCTGAAGCTGCCTGTGGTTCTTTTCGCCGAAGGGGGAGGCGGCCGGCCAGGAGACACAGACGGTGTCGCAGTTGCAGGCCTCGATTGCTTGGCATTCCAACTCTTCGGTGAGCTAAGCGGGCTAGTTCCGCTTGTCGGCATCACGACTGGTCGCTGCTTTGCTGGTAACGCCGCACTGCTCGGGAGCTGCGACGTTGTCATCGCAACCGAAGGTTCGAATATTGGCATGGGGGGCCCAGCCATGATTGAAGGCGGGGGACTCGGCATCTTTACGCCAGACGAAGTCGGCCCGCTGCAAAGCCAGATCGATAATGGCGTCGTCGATATTGCGGTGAAGGACGAAGAAGAAGCCGTTGCCGTAGCCAAGAAGTATCTCGCGTTTTTCCAAGGGCCTACTCCCGACTGGAGCGTCGAAGACCAGCGCAAGCTCAGGCACCTGATTCCCGAGAACCGGCTACGTATCTACGATGTCAGGGCCGTCATCGACAACCTCTTCGACCACGATTCGGTGCTTGAGCTACGAGCTGGCTTTGCCCCAGGACTTATCACATCCCTTGCCCGGGTCGAGGGGCGACCGGTCGGTGTTGTTGCCAACAATCCTTCGTTTAATGCGGGCGCTATCGATTCACGCGAGGCAGACAAGTCGGCTCGGTTCATGCAGCTATGCGATGCGTTCGACATCCCGATCGTCTTCCTTTGTGACACGCCAGGTTTCATGGTTGGGCCCGCAGCCGAAGCATCGGCTCTGGTCCGTCACGCGGCGCGGTTGTTCGTCGTAGGAGCGTCGCTTTCGATACCGATCTGCACCATCGTGCTGCGAAAGGGGTATGGCCTCGGTGCCCAAGCGATGGCGGGTGGCAGTTTCAAAGCTCCAATCTTCACCGTTGGGTGGCCGACGAGTGAGTTCGGTGGCATGGGCCTCGAGGGGGCCGTGAAGCTTGGCTATCGTAAGGAGCTTGAGGCAATCGACGACCCAGACGAGAGGATTGCCCTGTTCGACACAATGGTGGCGAAAATGTATGAGGTCGGTAAGGGGGTCAGCATGTCTGACCACTTCGAGATCGACGACGTGATCGACCCAGCCGACACACGCCGTTGGATCATGGCGGCGCTCAAATCGGCCCCCAAGCCACCGCACCGAGAAGGAAAGAAGCGCCCATGCATCGATACGTGGTAGCAGGCAACGCAGCAGGGTTCGAGTAGTGACTGGGCAGGGGAGTTCGCCTGAGTACCTGTGCGGGATGCTTGGCATCAACCGGCCGGTTTTGCTCGCACCGATGGCCAATATCGCGGGTGGCCGACTGGCGGCGGCAGTGTCGAACGCTGGCGGGCTTGGATTCATCGGTGGTGGTTATGGCGACTTGGACTGGATCAACCGGGAACTCGATGAAGCTGACGGTTCGTTCGTTGGTGTCGGACTCATCACGTGGAACCTGCCAGTCGGTGTGCTCGACGCGATAGCGCAACGTCGGCCCGCTGCCGTGTGGCTCTCGTTCGGTGATGCAACCCCTCTGCTTGCGCCCATCAATGGCGCTGGCCTCGTATCGGTCTGCCAAGTCGGCTCGGTCGACGAGGCGAGAGCAGTCGTGGCGAGCGGCGCAAATGTGCTCGTGGCTCAGGGCAATAGCTCCGGTGGTCACGGGTGGGACGGTCCGGTTCTAGAAGCACTCGTCGCCGGTATTAGCGAGTCGCTTCCTGAGGTGCCATTGGTTGCCGCTGGCGGAATCAACGATCAATCTGACTTCGAGTGGTTTCATGAACTCGGCGCCGCTGGAGTAGCTCTGGGCACAGCGTTCTACGCCACTGAAGAGGCGCTCGATGTCGATGAAGCAAAGCAGAGACTCGTCAGCGCCAAGACGGATGACACTGTCAGATCAACGGTCTACGACATCATTCGCGGTCCTGAGTGGCCAGCCGAATTCAACGGTCGCTCCCTTCGGTCAGAATTGTTAGACCGGTGGGCGAGCGATCTGGATGGCCTGCGAGACTCACTCGACGACATCAAAGCTGAATACGCCAAGGCCGTGGCGGACCGAGATATGGATCGACGCGTCGTGTGGGCCGGCCGAGGCGTCGGCGCAATCAAGGAGATCGTGCCGGCGGCGTCGATTGTCGAGCGCTTTCCCGTCATTCGGTAGATAGCCGAGCCAGGGAGTCGCCCTGTTCGTCTGATTCTGTGCTGTACTCATCGACGTGAGCAAAGTGGTCGACCAAAAAGCACTCAGGGACAAGGCGCTCAAGACGGGCGACGCCAAATCGTCGCTCCGGCTCTATGGCTTCGTCCGTGGTTCTATCCAAAAGGTGCTCTTTCCGTACTTCAGGGTGAAGTCCGAAGGGGTCGAGCATCTGAACCTCGACGGCCCGACAATCCTTGCGCCCGTACATCGATCCCACCTCGACTCGGTGATCGTGGCGTCGTTCAGCACGCGCCGGATACGTGCCCTCGGTAAAGAGAGCCTGTTCACCACTCCTGGTGTGAGCTACGTGTGTGCGGCGCTCGGGGCGATTCCGGTTCGACGCGGATCTGCTGATAAGGAAGCGTTGTTGTCGGCCAAGATGCTTCTCGACCGAGGCGAATCGATGATCGTCTTCCCTGAGGGCGGCCGCCAAAACGGCGACACGGTCACTGAACTCTTCGATGGCGCGGCGTGGCTGTCGGCTCGAACCGGGGCAAGAGTGATTCCGATTGGAATAGCGGGGACGGGCGCAGCTATGCCAGAAGGGTCCAAGCGGCTCAAGCGTGTGCCGGTTGCGGTTGTGGTCGGTGAGCCGCTCGACGCGCCAACCGGACCAGAAGGCTCCCGCGCGAAACGCGACGACATGAGCCGCTTCACCGAAGAACTCCACCTTCGGATCCAAGAAGCCCAAGACCGAGCCGTCGCCCTTCTCGCCTAGATGATTAGTTCCAAGGGGTCAGTGGTCATGAACAGGGGTTGGCCACGTCGATAAGTAGGAGCACTCTTCAAGTGGCCTCGCCACGTCGGCCCCGTCATCCAATCAGCCACCCAACGCGTACAACCGCCAGCACCCCCGAGGCTCCCCAAAACACACAAACATTGCGTCGGCTGAACCCGACACGAGCAACACCAACACCAAAAACAAAACATCTACAAATAGATCCAAAACGAGTTGATTCAGTACGCACGTTCGATAGAATGTGGCTATGACAGTCGTCGAAGCGCCACCACACACAGAGCCTGCGCTCCCGTATGTCATCGAACTCGCCCGCACCCTCGAGACTTACAGCGACCTCGCCTCTGCCAACGATCTCGACACCAACGACATCGCTTCACTACTTGTCACCCTCACTCGAGCGTCCGAGTTCGCTCAAACCGAAGTTGGACGACTCGGACTACTGGCCCGTGAAAAAGGTGTTGGGCCGCACATGAGTTCACGGTCCACTGGTGAATGGCTGGCGCATCAAACTCGCACCGCACCAAGTAGTGCTCACCGCTTGCTACGCCACGCCGAAACTGCGCAACGCTTCAGCGCCTTCTACTTCGCACAAGACTCCGGCCGCATCTCTGGTGACCACATCGAGCAGGTCAGTCGTGTCTGGCGCAAACACCCAAGCCTCGAAGACGCCTTGTCTCGAGATCAGCAACTCCTTGCTGACACTGCGGTGCAGTTGTCGCCATGGGAGTTTGGGAACGTTATGGAACGCTGGCTCATCTACATGCAGCCCGACAAAGCCGCTGATGATTACGCCGCGAAAGAAGACGCAAGGCATTTTGGTCTCGGGTTTGATCTTGACAACAATCTGCATTTCGAGGGTCGACTCGACCCGATTGCGGGTGAAGGGTTCGCGAGACTCGTCGAACGTCGTGCCCAGGAACTGTTTTATGAAGACTGGGCTCTCGCGGTCGAAGAAAACCAGAACCGGGCAACCCCGGTTGCTCCGTCAGTTCTTCAGTTGCGTCGTACACATGCGCAGCGTCGTGCTGACGCGTTGGTGTCACTCGTGATTGACGGGTCCTCAACCCCTGCTGACGCGCAACGGCCCGAACCCCTGATTCTCCTTGGTGTCGACGAGGACACCATCACTGATGTGGTCGAGGAAGTCCTCGACGACATCGAAGACGATGAGACGGTCGAACCGACGGTCGATCTCGGCCCGCTTCATCGGGCATTCGATCCGAAGCGTCGCTGCGAAACCGGGCGGGGCACACCGATCCCGCCACGGGTGATGCTCACGCATTTCTTGACTGACCGCATCCGTCGAATCGTGTTCGACAACAACGGCGTGATCATAAACGCAGGCCGGGCAACAAGATTGTTTACCCCGACCCAGCGAGACTTGTTGAAGTTCAGGGACAAGTCGTGCCGGTTCCCTGGCTGCACAATCGGGGCTCACCGCTGTGAAGCTGACCATTTCCAAGCCTTCACCGATGACGGACGCACTGATCTGGTGAATGGGCACATGTTGTGTCGCCACCATCACCGCTTGAAAACCAGGGGCCGGTTCTTTGTGACAAGAAACAAAGACGGGACCGTGAGTTTCTACACACCGTTGGGTGTTCTCCTCACCTGAGAACCCGGTGTAGTGCATGGTGATTGGTTGGATCGGCCGCTTGACGGCCGCTTCGCCGCGCTCCGTGTCTCTGTTTGCTGCGGGTGAGGGGTATCGAGCCCCCAAAGGGGCAACCGGGGGACAGCTTCGAACCAAACTGAATACTGCTGGCGTGTTCGCGTTGCCGGGATCTGCCTAATGGTGGGGCGGCGGGTTATTATCGGCGAGTCGTCGGAACTAGAGGATCGCCATGACCACTTCGCAACTCAGCCACACCGTCGGATCGACCGAGACGCCACTTATCGAGCAGACAATCGGCGACAACCTGGCCGCGGCGGTGGAGAAGTATGGCGAGCGTGAGGCGCTTGTCGTTGTGCACCAAGAGATTCGCTGGACATATAACCAGTTGTGGGCCGAGGTCGACAAGGTGGCACGCGGCCTCCATGGCATGGGGTTTCGCAAAGGCGATCGCATCGGCGTGTGGGGCCCAAACAGCGTCGAGTGGTTCCTTGTCCAATACGCCACGGCTCGACTGGGCGTGATCCAGGTCAACATCAACCCCGCCTATCGCACTCACGAGGTGAGCTACGCCCTCAACCAATCAGGCTGTCGAGGCCTGGTCAGCGCACCCGACTTCAAGACGAGCAACTACGTCGAAATGATCGACGAGGTGAAAGGCGAACTCCCCGATCTTGAGCACCTGATCTATATGGGTACCGATTCATGGGACACGATGTTGGCGGCGGGCGATGGCGTCGACCCGGCAGAGATCTCGTCGAT
>JBBKWJ010000162.1:0-4301 GCA_037968895.1 Acidimicrobiales bacterium | reverse complement strand
AGAAGGGTTGGTCATGCGGGCACGCTCGATCCTGACGCCACTGGAGTCTTGGTCCTCGGTGTCGGACTCGGAACGAAGTTGCTTCAGTTCGTTACGGGCGCATCAAAAACATACGTCGGCGAAGTCGTTTTTGGAGTCGAGACATCGACGCTCGATGCCGCCGGAGAGGTCACGGCCGAGCATGAGATGACGCTCGACCCTGCGTTGGTTGCCCGCGCCGCGAAGACGCTTACCGGCGACATTCTTCAAATCCCACCAATGGTGTCTGCTATTCGCGTTGGAGGAAAGCGGCTCCACGAACTCGCACGCGAAGGTGTCGAAGTCGAACGGGAGCCCCGTCCGGTGTCGGTGCCCCGCTTCGAGACGGCCCCAACCGATGATCCCCTCGTATACCGGATCGAGATCGATTGTTCTTCTGGCACGTACATTCGGTCGCTGGCCGCCGACTTGGGACACGAACTTGGTGGGGGCGCGCACCTACGCAACCTGCGCCGAACTGCGGTTGGTCCGTTCACTCTCGATGAGTCCTGCACGACCGAAGAGTTTGTACTTCGTCCTGTTGTCGATCTTGTGCGAGGAATGCCGGTCGTTGAGGTCGATGAGACGGTGGCCAACCAGGTCCGCAATGGTCGGCATCTCGGGCCATCGAGTGGAACCGGTCGGCTTGCGGTGGCCGGGCCAGACGGCACCCTTCTCGCAATCTACGAAGTGCAAGACGGTTTGCTGAAGCCAGCCAAGGTCTTGATCGGCAACTAGCGGTGCGATTCACAGCCCCGGGGAGTTCGGCATCGTGCGCCGGTCGCGCTAGCGTGGCCGATCGGTGAGAATCATTCGAGATTTGCAGAAAGACGGCGCGGTTGAACCGCACGCCGTCACAATAGGGGCCTACGACGGTGTGCACTTGGGGCACCGGGCAGTTATCGACGCGACAAGGCTTGTTGCAAGCCGACTCGACTCAAAGCTCGCAGTCGTAACCTTCGACCCGCATCCGGCCCAGGTTCTGCGACCAGAGAACGCGCCGCTACTCCTTGTCGACCTCGACCAGAAGCTCGAATTGCTTGAGGCTGCTGGCGTAGACACCACGGTGGTGGTCCCATTCGACGACGAGTGTGCGAACGAGACCCCGGCCGAGTTTGCGGTACGAGTTCTGGTTAACGCCTGCCAGGCGACGGCGGTCGTGGTTGGCTATGACTTTCATTTCGGGCGAGGGCGGGCCGGAAACGTCGATGTCCTGCGCCGTATTGGCAAAGACGAGGGCTTCGAGGTTGAGGGGTTACAGCTTGTTCCCCGGCCAGACGGCAAAGACGAGTCGGTGTCCTCCACGTCGATTCGACGGGCGCTCGCGGGCGGCGAAGTCCGCACCGCGGCAAAGCTCCTCGGACGGCTGCATGAAATTAGGGGCACCGTCGTGGCTGGCGATCAGCGGGGTCGCACCATCGGTTTCCCCACGGCGAATGTCGCCGTGCCCGCAACTATCGCTCTGCCAGCCGACGCCGTGTATGCCGCCATCTACATTCACCCTGACGGCACTCGATCGCCTGCTGCGGTGAATGTCGGCAAGCGACCGACGTTTTACCAAGACGCTGAGCACTCGCTCCTTGAAGCGCACCTGATCGACTTCAAGGGCGATCTCTACGGGCAACAGGGTCGAGTCCAGTTTGTTGAACTCCTTCGATCCGAGCGTCGCTTTGACGGACTTGACGAGCTCAAAGCTCAACTCCAACGAGACATTCACCAGGCGAGAACGGTCCTTGTCGATCAGGGATTCGACTACAACGAAGGCGGCGCATGAGCGAGCCAACCAAACTCCAGTTCTCTGTTGACGACCTCGCGACGCCGCTTGGCTACAAGTTGCTGTCGTCCCTGGTCGTGCCTCGGCCTATTGGATGGATCGGCTCAGTTTCGTCAGCCGGCGTGCCGAACCTTGCGCCCTATTCGTTCTTCAATGCCGTGTCGGGGCACCCGCCAACGGTCGTGTTTTCGCCCGGCTCAGGACAACGACGAGACACCCTCGACAACGTTCGCGAAGTCGGAGAATTTACCGTCAATGTCGTTACCGCTGGAGTTGTCGAAGCCATGAATGCAACGGCTGCGTCCTTCCCCGCTGACACTGACGAATTTGAGGCGGTTGGTCTCACCGCGGTCCCTGGCGTCGTTGTCAGCGCCCCGATGGTCGGCGAGTGTCGGGCCAACCTCGAATGCCGGGTAACCCAACTCGTCCCGGTTGGCGACCCGAACGCGGGCAATGTGCTCGTCATCGGCGAGGTCGTCATGATCCATGTCAATGACGACGTCTTCGACGGCAACTACGTCGACCAACCCAATCTAGGTGCGATCGGTCGTCATGCTGGATCGACATATAGCCGGGCCGATGACCAATTCTCGTTGGAACGACCGGCCTAACGCACTCCCGTTGTGCGAGCGTGAGGACGTCACGAACAAGCCGACGTCAAGACCATGCTCTACGGTGTGAGGCAATGAACACCATTCTGATCGCTGACGATGAGCCCCTTGTGCGCGAAGTCGTGGCGAGCTACCTCCGGCATGAGGGGTTCGAGGTCATCGAGACGGGCAATGGCGCTGACGTCGTTGCTCTTGTCGGTGAACATCGACCGAGCCTCGTGGTGCTCGATGTCATGCTCCCTGGGGCAAACGGGTTTGCCATACTTGAGGAGCTCGGGGGAAACACGCCCGTTCTGATGTTGACATCTCGATCGCAGGAGCCCGATCGGATCCGAGGCCTCGAGCTAGGGGCCGATGACTACGTGACCAAGCCATTTTCGCCACGCGAAGTTGCAGTGAGGGTGAAGAACATTCTCCGCCGAGCAGGCGAAATGCCCTCCACCCTTCGCGACCGCGTCGAGGCCGGCGATGTCGTGTGTGACCGTACAACCAGGGTCGCCACGGTCGACGGCCGGCCACTCGACCTGACGGTCAAGGAGTTCGATCTACTTATCTTCATGGCTGGATCGCCGGGGGCGGCCTTCTCACGCGCCGATCTTTTGCGCGAGGTGTGGGACTCATCGCCGGAGTGGCAAGACGCGGCGACCGTCACTGTGCACATCCGGCGACTTCGCACGAAGATTGAGGAAGACACTGCGAACCCGAAACGGCTAGTGACTGTGTGGGGACTCGGCTATCGGTTTGAGCCATGGTCCGGCTAGCGGCACTGCTCAGCGCCGCAGTCCTCGCTGGCATGCTTGTGATCGAACTGACGATGCGACCGGGGAGCGATGACCGGACTGTCTTCGCTATTGCGCTCGTCGTTGCTGCCGTGTTTGGATTCGTGTCGACGCCGATCATCGGTGCCATCGCCAGGCGTGCCACTCGATTTAGGACGTCGCTTGTTCTGGTCTCGTTCACGGGATTGCTCGTTGCCGCGGTGCTGATGGGTATTGCGTCGGCGGGGATGTACGCATCAGACCACGACCTTCGGCTCACGATCGTTGCGCTCGGGACAGGGGTGCTCCTTGTTGTGGCCCAGCAGCAGGTGGTTGCCGAGATGCTGAGCCGCGACCTCGAGCGCGTTGATGAGGCAGTTGGGCGACTTGTTGGTGGCGATCTCTCGTCGACTACTGGTGTCATCCGTCGCGACGAACTTGGAGGGACGGCGAAGTCGATCGACCAGCTCGCTGAACGCCTTCGCAATGCTGAGCGAATGCAGCAAGCGAACGAGCAAGCTCGGCAGGAGCTGTTTGCCAACATCGGTCATGACCTCCAGACGCCCCTGGCGTCAATGCGGGTCGCAATCGAGGCAATCGAGGACGGTCTGGCTCCTGACCCGAAGGCCTATCTCGCGTCGGTCGGCAATGAGGTCATGCACGTCTCTCGGCTAGTCGACGACCTCTTCTTCGTCTCCCGCCTTGACGCCGGGGCCTTGACGCTTGCACGAGAGTCGATCGACCTTCGTGAGTTGGTAGATGCAACCTTTGAAGCGTTACGGCCGCTCGCTGACGGTCGGGGAATCGCCCTAGAGATGGCAAGCCCGTCGCCGGTAAACGCGTTCGTCGATGCCGTCCAGGTCTCACGGTGCCTTCGAAATCTGGTCGACAACGCCATTCGATTCGCAGCGTCGACGGTGACCGTCATTCTGATTGACTCTGGCGGAGAGGCCGCGGTCTGCGTTGTCGATGATGGGCCGGGATTTGGTGACCTTGGTGCTGATGCACTTAGCCGGTTCGTGCGCGGCAGTGATGCTCGCCATCGCGACGGCTCGGGCGCTGGCCTCGGAATATCCATTTGCCAGGGACTGGGCAACGCCCACGGCGGCTCGATCGATATAGGCCACGGCGGTACGACCA
>JBBKWJ010000161.1:0-4587 GCA_037968895.1 Acidimicrobiales bacterium | reverse complement strand
GCAATCTCGATCATGTTGCGTTGTCGAAGCACCGTGATTGCGGCGGGTATGCCAAGCATGCTTGCAAGCAGGGCAGGGAGCGTACTCAGCCCAACGATCGCAAAGGTTGCCAGCACGACGGCGGTGATTGCCGAACGGAATGTTGCGTGAAGATCACGGCGGTAGTCGGCCTCGGCTAAGCGCCACAGATCTGGATCGATCTGCATCTTAGAGAGGCGTCTCGACACTTCTCGTCGGCCAATTGTGGCGCGGCCCCAGACAACGGTGGCCGTCGCGCAAAGCACGGCAGCGAAGGCGATCAGCAGCTGTGGCATCGCCCCACACTAGCCGCTCTTCGCCGAACCAGTGGGAAGGCCCCGCAGACGGCCGTTAGTCGTTGCGGCGTCTGACCCGCATCTTTATTGGAGTTGGCCCGAAGCTGAACGCTTCTCGCAACGACCGCTCGAGATACCGCAGGTAGTGCTCAGGCAGTGTGCGGTTGGTGAAGAGCGTGAACGTAGGAGGGTCGGTTGCTCCCTGGGTGGCGTACAGCACGCGAGCGCCATCAGGAGCCGGCTGGGATGCCTGGGCCCTTCGAATGACCTCGTTTACCTTCCGAGTCGGTGCCCGCTTCTGATACGACTCGATCGCGATGTTCATTGACGGCAGAAGCTTTTGCACGCCCTTCCCGCTAATTGCCGAAATGCGATGAACCGGGACGTCGGGCAGGAAGCCGAGCTTGCGCTCGACCGCAATCGGAAGTTTTTCGCGGGTTTCGGTGTCGAGCAGTTCCCACTTGTTGAGTACGAGCACGATCGGGCAACCGGCCGCATCGACTCGCTCGGCCAGTCGTTGATCTTGGTGAGTGATGCCTTCGGTGGCGTCGATGACGAGCAACGCGACATCGGCGCCGTCAACCGACTTCAGTGCTCGCAGCATCGAGTAATACTCGGTGTCTTCATCGATGCGGGCCCGTCGCCGCATGCCCGCAGTGTCAAGGAAGCGGATCGGGCCGTGGTCAGTGTTCACGACCGTGTCGACGGTGTCTCTGGTGGTGCCAGGCATGTCGTGCACGATCGATCGATCTTCGCCGATAAGCCTGTTGAACAGAGTCGACTTTCCGACGTTTGGCCTGCCAACGATCGCGATCGAGAAGATGCGTTCGGCCTCGGCCTCGTCGTCTTCAGGCTCTGGCTCTTCGATCTCTGGGGGGAGATGGCTCACAATGACATCGAGTAGGTCGCCAACCCCGCGGCCGTGGAGAGCGCTCACTGGGTGTGCTTCGCCGAGGCCCAACCCAACGAGTTCCCAGACCGCTGCGTTGTGCTTGTCGTCGTCGACTTTATTGGCCACAACAATGACGGGCACTCCGGCCCGACGTGTGCGCCGCACGACCTGATGGTCGTCCTCGGTAATCCCGACGGTCGCATCAATCACGAGGACAAGAACCGAAGCGTCGGCCATGGCCGTCTCGGCCTGCTTCGAGACTTTCTTGTCGATTGCGGTACCACCGGTGAGCCAACCGCCGGTGTCAACAAGAAGAAACTCGCGTCCCTGCCATTCTGCTTCGACAACTTTACGGTCGCGAGTCACACCGGGACGCTGCTCGACAATGGCCTCACGGCGTCCGATGATGCGGTTGAGCAGCGTCGACTTTCCGACGTTTGGACGGCCGACGATAACGACCTGTGGTTTGCTACTCACGACGTACTTCCTTCAAGTGCGGCCCTCAAGGCGAGGCCGTCTGTGGCGACGATTTCCACCGGGCGGGGAAGATCATCGGGCGATGTGCCATCGAGGAATCTACCGCCGGACAGGCACACGTCGGGCAATAGATACCGATGACCTTCTGGCTGGTCGGCGAGAGTGCGTGCGATGTCTTCGCCAACCATGAGTCCGGCGACCCCGATGTTTCCGCCAAAGAACTTGTTGTCAACGGTGACGATACGGATGTCGTCGCGCTCGAGACGGTCAATCAGCGGTTCCAGGATCCGGGCGCCATACGCGCTGCTCAGTACGCCGACTGGGGCCGCCTTGCTTGGGCGAATCTGCAACATGCCGTTCGATGATCCGGACAGACGAGGCGATCGGTACCCCTCTTCCGGCGCCCCATCAACCCACGAGAAGAACCCGGCCTTTGGGCCTGTTGCGGTGTCGGTCAAACCCTCGAACTCGATCTCGAAGGTTCGGGCCATGCCGATGCCATCCTCGTGCATCGGGAAACCCTCGTAGGTCTCGGAATCGGGGAACGGACGGTTGGCCAGCAGGTAGTACTCGTCGGCTGCGAACACGAGCCGATGCCCTAGAAGTCGCTGATAACGCTCCTGCCACTCTTCAACCAGGTCACAGACCGCGGCCGCTTCGGCCTCGGTGTGGAATCGCATGGTTGGCTCGTTGGAATGATCGCTGATACCAAGCGGCACGATCGCGAGGCTGTGGAGCTCTGGATACTCATCAAGCACGCCACACATCGTCTGCTCGAGAATCGCCGCGTCATTTATTCCGGGACAAACCACGACTTGACCATGCACTTCGACGTCATGATCCAAGAGTGCCCGTAGCCAGCGAAGACTTGTCGCCCCTCTGCGGTTGCGGAGAAGGTCGGAACGAACCGTTGGATCAGTGGCGTGGATGCTGACGTAGAGCGGGCTCAGGCGTTCGGTGATAACACGCTCGAGGTCGGCCTCGGTGAATCGGGTTAGCGTCGTGAAGTTGCCGTAAAGGAACGAAAGACGGAAGTCATCGTCTTTGAGGTAGAGGCTCTTCCGCATCCCGGGGGGCAGCTGGTAGATAAAGCAGAATGTGCAGTGGTTGTCGCATGTCCTGACCTGGTCGAACAGGGAACTATGGACTTCAAGACCGAGCGGCTCGCCTGCAGCCTTCTCGATGTCGATGACGGTGGTCATTCCGCCACGATCGATCTCGAGCGACACATCTGGCTCATCAACAAGAAGGTGATAGCGAATGACGTCGCGCGGCTGCTCTCCATTGACGGACAGCAGGACGTCGCCGACCCTAACGTCAGCGGTGGCAGCAGCAGATTCTGGTCGCACCGCGACTACCTCAGGGAAGGCCATGCATCGAGGATACGGCCGCATCGAGTCGCTACCCTCTTCTGCATGGCTGTTGAGAAGGTTCTCCTATGTGCACCACGTGGGTTTTGCGCCGGTGTCGAGATGGCAATCAAGGCCCTTGCGTGGCTCGTTCGCTCCTTTGATGCCCCTGTGTACTGCTACCACGAGATCGTGCACAACAAGCTTGTGGTCGACGCCTTCAAGGAGCAAGGCGTGATCTTCGTCGACACCATCGACGACGTTCCCCCCGGCTCCCCAATTATGCTGTCCGCTCACGGATCGGCACCAGAGATCGTAATGGCTGCCCGCGAACGAGGCAGTTATGTGGTCGATGCGGTCTGCCCGCTGGTCACCAAGGTCCACCACGAGGTCAAAGTTCGGGTCGGTAAAGGTTTTCGCATCATTTATGTTGGCCACGAAGGTCACGAAGAAGCGGTTGGCACTATGGCGGTTGCGCCAGATTCGATCTCACGAGTCGAGTCGATCGAAGAGGTCGCAGCACTCCCCGACTTCGACGAGCCGACTGCCTTGCTGGCCCAAACCACGTTGTCACACCGCGACTGGTCAGACGTCGCGGCCGCCGCGAAGGAACGTTTTCCCGAGCTGTGGCAGCCCGGTCGCTCCGACCTTTGTTTTGCCACCACAAACCGTCAGTCAGCCCTCATGTCGATTGCAAGCAAATGCGACGCCGTCGTTGTGATCGGCTCGGCTAATAGTTCAAACACGAATGCCCTCGCCAAGCTCGCCTCCGAAGCTGGCTGCGCCAACGTGTTTCGAGTCAACGGTCCTGACGAACTGCCCCACGGCCTGCAAGGCGTCGTCGGCGTAACGGCAGGTGCGTCGGCGCCAGAAGACGTCGTGCAGGACGTGATCGACTTCTTGGCTCCGGTCAACGGCGTCGAAGAGGTTCGTATAACCGACGAAGACGAATACTTCCCGCCACCCCGCAATCTGCGCTCGCTTCTGGCCGCCATTGGCACCGTCGCCTCGGTCGGACTTGGCGGTTCCGTCGAGCATGCCGCCGACCTAAACGATCGCCAGGTCGACGCCTCCGACGTCCTCGCCTTGCTCTAGCCCCTTGGCGCTAGGCCGTGTTGAAGCGGCCGTCAAGCGGCCGATCCAACCATTGATTGCCAGCCACGGTCGAGTTCGGGCGCCCCAGCGCACGAACTCGCTTAGTGAACGAAGTGAACGACGCCGTCCTTGTTTCTCGTCACAAAGAAACGGCCCCTCGTTTTCAATTGGTGATGATGGCGACACAACATGTGGCCATTCACCAGATCAGTGTCACCATCATCAGTAAACGCTCGGAGATGATCAGCTTCACATCGGTGAGCCCCGATGGTGCAGCCAGGGAACCGGCACGACTTGTCACGGAACTTCAACAAGTCTCGCTGGGTCGGCGTGAACAACCGTGTCGCCCGGCCAGCATTTATGACCACACCGTTCTTGTCGAACACAATCCGACGGATCCGGTCAGTCAAAAAATGCTTGAGCATCACACGTGGCGGGACCGGTGTGCCCCGCCCGGTTT
>JBBKWJ010000160.1:0-4207 GCA_037968895.1 Acidimicrobiales bacterium | reverse complement strand
TTCACGGCGGCCGTAGCGGGCGGCCGCATCCATTTCCTTGTGCCAAACTTGTGCGTGGGTGGTCGGCGCGTTCTTGCTTTGGTGGTAGCCGTGGTTCTGGTCGCAGCCGCATGCGGGGGGTCCGAGACCGCAGGCTCTGGCAGCGACGACAGCACGGCGACACCGGAGCCGACGCCGACTGTGGTGCCAACCGATAGGCCCGAACCGGCACCGACCGCAACTGCGGTCCTGTCCCTCGAACGCGGGCCCGCTCGCCAGGTAGGCGATGTCGAAGGCGCTGTCGAGTCGTGGTTCGTCCCCCAACTCGAGGTAGTTGAGCGGTGCAATCAGTCGATCGAGTCAGTCGTCGAGTGCTTTCAGCTGACTGTTGCTGCCGATCGAGACGACGCGAGCGGCGGCACGATCGTGCTCCCACTGCAGGTCCACACGCCGCGGGGTCTCGACCCTGCCGATCTTCCCGCCGATGCGGTGGTCGCTCCGGCCGGCGGTCCGGGCGGATCGGGATTGCGCCGATCAGGCCCCGTCGTAGGCCGGGTAGAGGTCACGTATGACCAGCGCGGCACCGGCGGAGCAAAGCCGGACCTCGAATGCCCTGGCGCCGACGCCGCCTTCGTGGCATCGCTGCAAGCCGTTGGCTCCTACGAGGAGGAGAGCGCCGCCTACGATGCTGCGTTGGCCCGGTGCGTGAGCGATCTCCGGGCCGCCGGCGTCGACTTGACCGACTACCACTCGATCGCCAGCGCTCATGATCTCGAAGACATCCGGGTTGCGCTCGGCATTACGCAATGGAACCTGATCGGCGTGAGCTACGGCGGTCGTCTCGCGCTCGCCACGATGCGAGAGCATCCCGAGAGCATCCGATTGGCGGTACTCGACTCGGTCTATGACCCGAGCTGGGGCGGTATCGCCTCCAGACTCGACGCGATCGACCGTGCGTTCGCCGCCCTCGTCGATGCATGCGCGGCAAACGAGCCTTGTGCCGACCGCGGCGACCTCGCCGAGATGCTCGAACGGGTGCGCCTCAGCTTCAACGCCGCACCCCTCGAGACCACCGTCAAGTTCGAAGGTGAGCCGACCGACTTCGTCATCACCGGCGACGACATCATCGCTTTCCTCTTCGTTTCGATGTACACCACCGATCTGCTTCCGATTCTGCCCAGCATCGTTGCGCAACTCGATGCGGGTGTCACAGCGATCGTCGAAGGGTCCATCGCCGATGGCGTTCGGTTCGCAAACTGGCTCGCCGATGTCATGACTTACGCCGTGGACTGTGCCGACAACGCCGGACTCGAACGTTCCGAGCTCGATGCACAGGCTCACGACGTGCCAGGGCCCTACTCCACAATCACCCTCCGGTTCGTCCCGTGCCCGCTGGACTGGCCGGCCACTTCGGCAGCCTTCAATGAGCCGGTTGTATCCGACATTCCGTCTCTGCTCTTCGCCGGCGGCCTCGACCCGGTCACCCCGCCCGAACTCACGCTCGCCCTCGCTGAGCATCTGGCCAACTCGACGACGGTCTTCATGCCCGCGGGCGGCCACGGCATCTGGTTCGCCAACGCGTGCACACTCTCGATCATCGCCGACTTCTTCGACGACCCGACAAGCCCGCCCGACACGTCGTGCGCTGACGACTTCGAGGAACTCACTCCACGCTGAAGCTCAGCCTGCAAACGGCGCGCGCGACCCTTTCGGATTCCTTGGGTCGCTGACCGCGTCCACCCATTCCATCAACCGCGCGGAGCGTCGATCGGCACCGGCCCAATAGGGCCCCGACAACAGGTTGCTGAGGGTCTAGGTTGCACACATGACCAACGAACACATGACTCTGTATTTCAACCCTGGTTGAGGCCACGCTCGTGGGGCGGTCGTCCTCCTTGAAGAACGTGGTGTTGATTTCACTGTCGTGGAGTATCTACAAGAGCCCCTCGATGAACCGACGCTGCGAGACATCATCGCCAAACTGACAGATCCAGTTGCGGACATGGTCCGGCACGACGGCCACTTCGCCGAACTCGGTCTCGACGACGACGGCTACACAAGCGAAGATGAAGTTGTCGCCGTGCTTCTCGCTCATCCGAAGCTGATGCAGCGACCCATTGCTGTTGTTGGCGACCGTGCCGTTATCGGCCGCCCATCCGAACGTGTCCTCGAAGTCCTAGAGAGTTAGGGGCCGTCCGTGAGTCAATCTGATCCGATCGCTCGTTTCGACGGAAAATCCATCAGCTACACCTACGACAACGGTTGGGATTTCACCAACACGTTCGAAGGCCACATTCGCGTGACAATAAGCCCTCGTCGAGGCGAGCTTCGCGAACCGATCCAGATACGAGAACTACGCCCCGACGTTTTCCTAATCTCATGGATCGATGCCGAGATGGGAATGCTCGCTCAGATCATCGATCTCGAGAACGGCACCGTCATGGCCACGATCCCATCGGAAGACCAACCCAATAGCAGCGAGATCATCACTGCCGCGATCTCTAGCTTCGACGGCTGATCCGCCCCGGAACGCGTCGTCGCGCCCTTTGTCACTCTTGGCGTTGACGCTGACTCTGCCATCTGGAGCCGCATTCTGTCGACGGTTGATGGGAAATATCCGTGGCTGAATCGACTCTCCTACAACTACGGGGACTTCATCTTGAATGTGCTCTACACAATCGGCATGCCGAACTTCACGATGCCGCCTGAAACCAGCGTTATGTTGACCGAGAACACTGGCAAAGTACTCAAGAATCAGCAAAAGCGGATGAGCGATACCAACCAAACCTTCTGGCAATGGTTCGAACTGGGACCGTCTCACCCCGACGTGCGCAGAGGGCGCCGCCCAAGGACTCCGAGATCAGCAGCGTGATCGATCAAGCGTTGGCTCCCGAACCTGCCGCTCGATTTACCTCGGCGGCGAACATGTTCGAGGCCCTTGCAGGCACCGGATTCGCCGCTCTCGGCACCGACTTCATCAGCAAGAGCCGATTCGTTCTCGAGGTCTGACTGCGCCAACACGTTCGATCGGCGAATGCCAGAGAGTCCCAATCGCAGCGACCGGCCGATCGGCCAAACTGCCGCCGGACCCGTGGATCATTGAGCTGTCAAAGATCAGCGCATCTCCGGCCTCGAAGCTCGGGGCGACGAACTCATGGTCTCCTGGCAACAGACCCGGAATTGGGTGACAGAGTTCGGGGATCTCACCTGCTTCGATCCGACGGATCGACTCAGTGTCGCGAAGCTGTGACTTCTCGGCGTGGCTGAGGAGGTGCGATCCAGCCACGAGCTGCACCGCGCCAGATTCGGCGTCGGCAGTGTCGAGAGAGATCCAAACGTTCACACCCGGATCCGTGACGGCAGGAAGATCTTGGGTGTCGGTGTGCCAGGGCGAGCCATAGGTTAGGGGCGGCTGCTTCAAGAAGAGCACGGTGTTCCGTAGCGTCAGCGTGCCTTCGACGCCGAGCAGTTTCTTGGCCACCACCGGCGATGGACCAAATTGGGTCGATGCTTGCAGGACCGGATCAGTCGTGGGTGTCCAAGCATCATGAATCGCGTGTCCCCCGAGCGGTTCGAACCGCCGTCGAGTCGTCGCAGGGTCTCGGCGAGCGAACGCGTCCATCGCAACCTTCTTGACCGCCTCGGTCCAGCCCTCGAAGAAGTCTCGGATGAGGACCCACCCGTGTTCTTTGAAATGTGCACACTCCTCCGCGCCAAAGGGGTGTGCTAGCGGGAGTGGTTCGAGCCCTTCGAGAAAATTGAGAAGCGGCTCGTAGTCCGGATCATCGGAGGGGAGCTGTGCGACGAGTCTCACGACCGTGAGCAATGAGTCGACCGTGAGCTCGGGTGCCTGGGTTAATGACTGTGCCATACCTACAGGACGTCGAAATGCGTCATCTGTTTCACCATCACCTGAGAAATTTCTCGAGCACGCTGTAACGATCGGCGTTTCACAACGTCTTATGTGTAAGCCGATCGCGGCCTGTCACCCATCGGCAGGCCTCGCCGGGCCATACGGTGACGGTGACCTGCCTATGTTCGCCCTGTTGAGTCTGTGACTTGCAGGCGGGAAAGCAATACACCAACGAAGGAAGAGAGACACAATGGCAGAAGAGCTAAACCTGAGCGTCGGCGACATCACGTCGGTCGGCGACAAACTGAACGATCTCAAGGGATCGCTCTCTGATGGCGAACAAGAGGTCCTCGGATGGATTCTCGCTCGTGCCGA
>JBBKWJ010000159.1:0-18344 GCA_037968895.1 Acidimicrobiales bacterium | reverse complement strand
CCAGCCGCCCGTGCCCCCCGTCCCGCCGGTGCCGCCGTTGCCTGCTCATGCGGTCGAATTGCCACCGACCTACTACGAGACTGAAGACGTCAACATCCGGCCATGCCATGGTTGTGGTGGCCAGCTTGAGTTCGACATTAAGGCTCAGATGTTGGGCTGTCCTCACTGTGGCGCGGTTGAAGAAATTGTGCACGCCGAGGGCGCCGAGGTTCGCGAACGGAGCTACCTGGAAGCACTAGCGGCGGGCCATGGCCTTGGAAACGCCTACCAAAAGAACGCGAGCGGCGAGAAAGAGATTGTCTGCTCAAGCTGCGGCGGCCACACGACGTTCGTTGGAACGTTCACTACGACTCGGTGCCCCTACTGTGCGACACCAATTCAGCGAACGGACGTCCACGACGCTCCTGATCGGCTCGCCGTCGACGGAGTTCTGCCATTCCAGATTTCTGATGACAAGGCCCAAGAACTCCTCATGGCCTGGATCGACAAGCGGTGGTTTGCTCCAAACGAATTCAAGAAGTACGGTCTCGCTGGTTCCTTTCAAAGCGTGTACGCCGCGTATTTCACCTATGACGCCGATGCCACCACCGACTACAGAGGCCAACGAGGCGACACTCATACTCGGACCGTAGGCAGCGGCGATAACAAACGAACAGTGACCGAGACCCACTGGCGACCCGCCTCTGGTCGGGTGTTCGACCAGTTTGACGACGTCACGATTCTCGCCAATACGGGTTTCAACGACAAATACGTAGCGGCCCTAGACCCGTGGCCCGCCAAGTCGATTCAACCGTTCAATCCCGATTACCTCGCTGGTCACCTCGCTCGTACCTACGACCGGAGCGCCGAGGAATGCATGGTGAGCGCTCGCTCGATCATGGATGGTCAAATCGACAAGACGATTCGAAGCGACATTGGTGGCGACCAGCAGAAGATTACGTCGAAGAAGACTCATATGGCCAACGTGAAATACAAGCACGTTCTCCTACCCATCTGGCTGCTCACAGTCCTCTACAACGGTGAACCGTGGCAAGTATTCATGAACGGGGCAACCGGCGAGATACACGGTCGCCGACCATGGAGCCAGGTCAAGATTGCAGCGACGATCGCCGCCGTGGTTTTCGTAATCGTGCTGCTCGTCGTGATGAAGTCGTTGCTGAGCTAGCCGAGCCGATCGGCGATGAATTGATCAACCGTGGCGATTGCTTCCGCCATCTGTCGCCGACCGTCAGGACCCGTGTAGTAGTGGGTGGCCCCTTGCACCTCGTGTAACGCCTTATTATTGTGAGGAACGGCCTCGAAGAGTCGATGCGTGTGGCTCGGCGTGCAGGCGTCGTCAGCGGTATTGCCAACAACCAGCACGGGGACGTCCACGCCCGCAGCCGCTTTAAGGGCGTCGCCCCTGGCATCGTCGTAGCTCCACTGACTCAGCCAGCTTCGCAGGGTCGAAAAGCGAGCAAGGCCTACTGGTCCGTCGTTTACGATTCTTGGGTCGCCGAGATAGCACCAGCCGGGTTTGCGGTCGCTTGGGTCGACGGACGGGTCGAGCCAGCGTGGATCGGCCATAGTGCCGTTGACAACAAAGGCCCGTTCCTCGTTATGTGCCCCGCCGTCTCGTAGCGACGCGAGCTCTGCCGTCACCCACGCCGTAATTCGCCGATTTCTGGCGATCTGGGCGGCTCGATAGTGGGTCATGAAGTTAGGGCTGTATGGGGGCTGATTTGGATTGGCCGAGTCATAGAGATTGAGATTGGGGTCGCGCTCGAACGGACGTGATTCATCAGTTATTGATGCGTCCATCCATTCGGTCAGGGTGCCGTGACGAGAGATATGGGCGGCCATCATTACGAGTAAGTCGGCCTTCGGCAGACGCTCGGCGGCAACTTCGTATGCATCGCCCGCCGGGGTTGTTGTGATTCCGAGTCCGGCTTGGGCGACCGATTGGTAGTACATCGAGAGTGATCCGCCACCAGACCAGCCATTGAGCACCACGTTGCGATAGCCGAGCCGTTCTTTGGCATCGAGAATGGTTGCTCCGAGGTCGGCAACAACCTTCTCCATGATCAAGGCTGAGTCGGTGCCGCGATAACGGGAGTTAGCCCAGATCACATGATGGCCAGCACGGGCCAGGCCTCCAACGATGGGGAGGTACATGCCACCACCAGTCGGGTGCATGAAAACAATCACCGTGTCAGAAGGCTTGTCGATTGGCCGAACGAGGTGACAGTCGAGGCCAATGATGTTGCCGCCACCCCCGTAGGTGTCACTAAACGCCGCGTTTTCGGTGTGTGCAACGACGTAAGGGATTCGTTCGCAGCCTTCGGGTGTGCCTGGTTGCTTCACGACTCGACCGAAACCGGTGGCTCCGAATAACTCCTGCTATTGGTGAGTTCCTCATCTGACATGGCCAAGATTGCCTTATAGATTTCGGGTGGATATGCCATGTGCGGCTTGGCTGGGTCGATTGGAGGCTGGGGAACGGTGCCGTTCTGTGAATTGAACGGGGCTGGCTCCTTGTAGCGCTCAAGTTCTTCGGCACTGATCCCTGCGAGTCCAACGACCTCGGGGTCTATCCACGCTCGAGCGTCGATCGCCGACTCCGAAGTGGCAACTTCTAGGGTGAGCCCCTCGGGCCCAGCGAAGTAGATCGACTGGCAGAGGCCATGGTCGATCTGTCCGATTACGTTGATGCCGTGGGAGCGGATTCTGTCTCGCATACCGACAAGCTCTTCGACCGTGTCCACATTGAACGCGAGATGCTGGAGTGTTCCTGGCGCCGAGGGCCCGGCACCGCTGCCGGCATGCGTTACTCCGAGAACCGGATGAGCATCAGCATTCGCAGGAATATGAACAAAGGAGATCGAGCAGAAGTCATTGAGCTCGCAGAACGCGTGATGAGCGCCTGGTACACCGTGCATCCAAAACAGACCCACCAGTTTCGCCCCTAGGACTTGGGAGAAGAACTCGATCTGTCCTTTCATGTCAGCAGTGCTTATGGCGAGGTGATGCACACCGTTGGCCCGGATCGACATGTGTGACTCCTTAAGACGACTCAATGAATCCTGCCATCTTGACCGCCACCGTGCTATTCCAGCACGCGCTCAATCTGCCAGTGTGTCGCTTCGTCGACCCCAAAGAACACGACCTGCTCGCCCCGGCCCGTGACCAACTCGGTTTGCACATCTTGGCGGGGTTCGTCTGAGCGAGTGAGCCGCAACCGCTGACTTGGCCTGTCGACGCCATAGATCGAGCAACCGTTCGACGAGACGAACGCCTCAAGGCGAGCCAACGCGCCAGCTTGATGGAACACTTCTGCCACCGCTTCGAGCCCGTATGGCGCGTTGAAGACGCCAGCCGCAGCCGTCGGCCCGTATTTTGCGGCGGTCGGGTGCGGAGCCGAATCGGTCCCAAGCACGAAGGAATCCTGTTTAGCGGTAACGGCTGTGATCAACGCCTCACGGTCGGCTGGCGAGTTGATGATCGGCTTGCAGTAAAGATCTGGCTTCATGCCGTCGGCCAAGAGATCGCCGCGGTCTCTGGCCAGATGATGAGGGGTTACAGAGGCTGCAACTTGGCTATTGCTCTCGACGAACTGAACACCCGCCGCCGTCGACACATGTTCAAGCGTTACGAGAAGCTCGGGTCGTCGCGAACAAAGAGGTGAGAGCTCGTCCTCGATGAACTGAGCCTCCCGATCAAAAACGTCGATATCGGGTCGCGTCGACTCGGCATGCACGAGGAGCCGTAGCCCGAGCTCAGCGAGAACGTCGTAGACATCGTCAAAGTCAGCGAGCGCACCTTTGGCCTGGTCACTATTCGTAGTCGCTCCCGCCGGGTAGAACTTTACGGCCTTTATCAGACCGGATGCCGCCCCGGCCCGTAGCTCGCCTAGGTCGAGTTGGTCGGACAGAAAGAAGGTTTGTAACGGCCGGAACGTGGTGATGTCGTGAGGAACCTGCGCCAGAATGCGCTTCTGATATGCCTCGGCCTGCGCTAGCGAGACCACCGGCGGTCGCAGATTAGGCATCACCATTGCGTATCGATATCGAACTGCTGAGTAGCTGACTACGGCCGCCAGCATGTCGTCATCACGCAGATGGACATGCCAATCGTCTGGTAGCGGAATCTCAATGCTGACCATCAGCGGTTTCTCCTTACCGGGAACGCGACGATCCTAGAGGATCGAAGAGGGATGCCTTCTAATCACGATCGGCAAAGGCATCTTGAGATGCGAGCCAGGCCCACACCATGGGAAGTGCTTCCTCGGTGACGTGTACTCCGTCTTCTCGAAACTTGACGCCCCCCAGATCGTTGTCGCTTGCCGGCCCGTCACACGTGTATTTGTCGTATGCAATCACTGCGACATCCTTCTCCAGACCGACATCTCGCAACAATTCATTCCAGCGCGCCGACCGAGCAGGGTCACTTCGCTCAGGAGGTCCACCGTCGTATCCATCTGGCTCGAAACAGGGCGCCGCCATCCAGACCAGTCGTACCCCGCTCGCCCCGAGAATTTCGGTCGTATCGCTCAACTGTTGGCGCGTAGCCTCGTCCCACTCGGCGGTGCCAAAGGCAACATCGTGATCGCCAAGGCGGCGGTCGAGTATTTCCCAGGCCCCGACATGCACAAGCACGACGTCTGGTTGAAATTGCTCTATTGCATCAACCCATGTCGAAATCACGGAGCCGCACGTCGCTCCGTCCCAGTCGCGCGCTACCGGAACTCCTTTGCTAGTAGGAAATCCAGGACCGATTCCGCAGCCAACGAAGCTTGCCAGACCCAGCTGGAAAGGGGTCTGGGTGGCCCCAGCCATTGGGTACGTGAGGCGAAGGGCCTGAGAGTCACCAAGGACGAGGAGGCGGATCCTTGCTACCGGTGCCTCGGGCATAGCGGCAATTGGCACGCCATCGCTGAGATCGTGGGGCCCCAGCCCTGCTGCCTCAACGACCGGTGCCGCTAGGCCCTCGATAACCGAGGCACCAAAGGCGAGTTCGTCATCAACCGCCACTGGTTGAACCACGACGAGGAGGGCCACCAGACAGGCCGCGCCAAGCGCAGCGATGCCAGTAGCTGCGAACCGTTTCGGCAGCGTAATGCGAAATGGACGCTCGACAACGAGGTAGCTCACGATGGCGAAGAGCAGAGACATGCCGAGCCTGATCATTGTGAGTGACCAGCCAGAGCGACCGGTGGATTGAGGATTCAGCGCAACGAAAACAGGCCAATGCCAGAGGTAGAGGCTGTAGCTCAGCACGCCGAGCGCTCTTAGTGGCGATATGCCGAGCACTGCGCTGAGGGGACCCGTCGAAGCGGTCGAAACCACACCGACTACGAGTCCACTCAGGATTCCGGAGCTGAGCAGCAATCCGCGGTGTAGGTACGGACTGTCTCCAACGACTGCGAACCATGATGCGCCTATTAGAACCGCGCTGACCACGCCGGCTTGTTGCACAGCTGGCCGCTGTAGGACGCGCTTGCCTTGTTCTGACAGGGACACCGTACCGACGAACGCACCGACCAGGACTGCGAATATGCGGGTATCGGTGCCGTAGTAGAGGCGAGCAGCAGACGCACCAGTCGACAACAGATAGCCAAGTGACGCGAGCGATAACACGATTCCGGCAACCGCAACCAACGCAGCAACCGCTCGGCTGTCACGACGGCCTTTGAAGCGAAGGGCCAAAACGAGCGTCAGTGGCCAGATCAGGTACACCTGCTCCTCAATCGAGAGACTCCATGTGTGCTCGAACGGCCCCGGACCACGAAGTGCAGCCCAGTAATCGTCGCCAGACCAGATCGACCGCCAGTTGGCGACGTTTGCGATAGTCGCAAGACCGGCGGCTCGCAGATCGGTCGCGGTTTCTTCGCGAAAGACAGCGGGCGCAACCAACACAACAGTTCCGACAAGCACGAGCACAGCGGGGGCCAGGCGTCGAAGCCGACGGCCATAGAAGCGACCAAGTCGAATGTGGCCGGTGTGCTGGTGCTCGGCAACCAAGATTCGTGTGATTAGAAACCCGGAGAGCACGAAGAACAGATCGACCCCAAGAAAACCGCCCTGTAGGTGTCCCGCGTGGAACAGCACGACTGCGACGACAGCTGCGCCCCGCAAGCCATCGAGGGCAGGAACATGGGCCAGCGGAGAAGCTGCAATTTGGTTAGTTTCGCTTGTCGCCCGAGACACTGCGGGAGATTCTATACCGTCGGTGCAAATACGGTTCAGAACTTAACTATTGCCGGCCAGGACCTCATTGATCATTCCGGTCTTGACGTCGTACACGAAGCCGCGGATGTTGTCTTTGTAAGGGATGAAGGGGGTGAGTTCGAGGCGCTTCATCGACTGTGCAACATCGATGTACGGGTCTTTGAACGACTCAAGCGACCACCACGGCTTCGCCTCGAGCCAGACCAAGAATCTGAAACGTATCGACCCGCGAATCCATGCAACCGACGATCGCAAGACGGCGGGTTGGCGACACCTGTAACTCGGGATCGTGGCTCGCATCAGCGGTATCCCTGTTGTAGGTGATGATGCCGTCGGCGTTGGCTACAAAGTCGTCTGGCTCAGATGAGGTCACAGCGTGAGGATACCTCGGACTACTCTTGACGATCTCCAGCCCATCGACCACTTTCGAGGCTCGCATGTCTGACTTCTACTCCGCCGAACAACGGCTACTACAAGACTCGCAGCACACCAGACCGCTCGCTGATACCCTCCGCGAACTTACGGTGTCTGACACCATCCCGTTCGCTCATGCAGAGTTCATTGCAAGCAGAGCCTTCTTCTTCCTATCAACGGTGAGTGGTTCGGGGGAACCAACCGTTTCGTACAAGGGTGGAGCACCTGGTTTCGTCAAGGTCGACGACGAACTAACGTTATTGTTCCCTGACTACGACGGAAACGGCATGTTCCTGTCGATGGGCAACATTGCGTCGAGTGCGAAGATCGGGATGCTTTTCATCGACCTCGAAACGCCTCATCGGGTCAGGGTTCAGGCAACGGCCACGGTGGCCCCGGCCGACGATCAGTCGCAAGTCCGCTTTCCCGGCGCACAGATGATCGTGACCGCAGTAGTCGACTCGGTCTTCGTCAATTGCGGTCGATACATCCACAAGCATCAACGGGTTGAGGCGTCACCGTATGTACCCGATGACGCCGGTTCACAACCCCTTCCGGCCTGGAAGCGGATCGACCTGATGCAACCAGTGCTGCCGCCGAAGGACGAAGGTCGAGCCGAACGCGAGGGCGGACTGATCACCGGCGAAGAGTATGCCGCTCGGGTGGCGAACGGCGAGCCATAAGTCGACGACTCAGGCGCCACTAAGTGGCGAGCCCTGGATCGTGATCCGATGCATGAGCCGGCGATGACCGTGGTAATCGTTCTTCGCATTGTGCCAGGTCGACCTGTTGTCCCACATTGCGACCGATCCAGCCTCCCATTTGAACTCGGTAGCGAACTCGGGCTTGATTGTGTGCGTGTAAAGGAAGTCGAGGAGCGGCTTGGACTCTTCCGGCGTCCAGCCAACAAAGTGAGTCGTAAACGCCACATTCACGTACAACAACTTCTGTCCCGTTTCGGGGTGCCGAACGACGACGGGATGAATAGCTGAGCCAACACCTTCCGGATTGCCCAGTCTGCCTTCCGTTGCGTCGTTGTAGCCAGCGTCGGCGCCGAAGACGTGCTCATTCGAGTGGTGAGCCGAAAGCTGTTCGAGCGTAGCCTTCAACCCGTCAGACAACGCGTCGTACGCGGCCCCGACGCTAAGGAAATGAGTGTTGCCACCTTCGGGCGGGACTTCTCGTGCAAGCAGAATGGATCCGCGAGCAGGGATCTGGTCATAGCTGTGATCGGTGTGCCACGCTCCCCCGATGTTGACGATCTGGTCTGCCTCCTTCAACACCTGGGCAACTTCAGGATGTCCTTCGACCGGCTGAAAAAACCGGTTGACATCGACGGGTGCCAAACGCTTGGCAAAGGCAAGATGTTGCTCTGGAGTCAGTTCTTGGTTCCGAAAGAACAGCACGCCATGTTCGTTCCATGCGCTCTTCACCAACTCGAGATCGGCCTCGGACAAATTGGCGAGATCGGCACCATCGACGGTTGCACCAACTAATTCTGTGGCAGGGATAATCGTTAGTGGCATTGAGGTGCTCCTGGTTCGACAGTGGTCGTCAGCCGCGCAAGAATGCCACATGACCTCGCCTGCAAACAATATTGGACCTCAGACAGCGGTCAGAATTGTGCCCCTCGAGATCGGGCGCCTCGACACCGACCTGCGAATCATCACGGGTGAAGAGCGACGGGCAATCTTTCCGATTCCAAGTTGGCTCATCGAACACCCGAAGGGACTGGTGCTCTTCGACACTGGTCTGCACCGTGACCTTCAGACCAGCAGCGAGCGCATCGGCAAGTCTTCTCGATTCTTCACGCCAGATTTCCCGGGTGGCGAAGAACTATCTGCTCGATTGTCGGCCCGGGGAATCCGACCGGACGACATCACGCACATCATCTTCAGCCACCTTCATTTCGACCATGCGGGTGGGACTGCTGAGATACCAGACGCCCGAATTGTCATCCAAGCCGACGAATGGGCGGCAGGCAATGAGACCGCCAATATTGAGAGTGGCGTGTACGACCCTCGTGACTACCAGCTAGGTCATGATCTGGAGACGATTGAGGGTGTCCATGATGTCTTCGGTGACGGAGCGCTGGTCTGTATCCCGACCCCAGGCCATACGCCTGGCCACCAGGCACTACGAGTCGAGCTTGCATCAGGCCCAGTTGTGCTTACCGGCGACTGCATCTATTTCGAAGACATGCTTGATCAAATGGCGGTGCCGCGCTTCGGATACGACACCGAGCAACAACTGACGTCGATGACGAGGCTAAAGCGAATGCGCGATAGGGACGGGTGCCGTCTTCTTTTCGGCCATGATCACGCTCAGTTCAAGGGCTTACCAAGCGTGGGCCTCGTCTAGTTCGCTTCGCCCGGCGGTATCGGCAAAGGACGAAAGCCACTTGACAGATCGCGTTCTGTCGCCCTTCATTGGAATATGACAACCACCGATCCTCGCACTGGCCTCCAGATTCTTGATGAGCAGACCTGCTGGGATCTGGTTGCAAGCAGAACTGTCGGTCGTATTGCCGTGGCGGCAGCCAATAGGCCAGACATCTTTCCCATGAACTACGCCATGGATGGCCACGACCTCATCTTCAAAACGCTGCCAGGCATCAAACTCGCATCAGCGGTCCTTGGCAAGGCAGTTGCCTTTGAGGTCGATGAGCTTTCCGAAGACTCACACACTGGGTGGAGCGTTGTGATCCACGGCACGGCGAGCGAGATCGAGGGCACCGAAGCTCTTCTCGCAGCCGAAGAGCTGGGAATCAAGCCCTGGGCGGTAGGCCCTAGGTTCCGCTACTTGAGGGTCACCGCCGACAACATCTCCGGACGACGAATCGCGTAGCAGGTATCAATCCTAAAAACGGCAAAGCCGCTCCTAAAAACGGCAAAGCCGCCGAGGCGAACCCCGACGGCTTTGCATACACGATCTTAAATCAGATGGCGCGAACGTTTTGGGCTTCTTCGCCCTTACGACCGGGCGCCACGTCGAATTCAACGCGCTGGCCCTCGTCGAGTGACTTGTATCCGTCACCCTGGATGTTTGAGTAGTGAACGAACACGTCGTCGCCACCTTCTCGTGAAATGAAACCAAAGCCCTTTTCTGAGTTAAAGAACTTTACTGTACCGACGATTGCCATTGCTTCTCTTTTCTATACCGCGAGGAGATCCGGTTGACCCCTCGCGCTGCGTCAGCTTGTGCTGCGCAGCTCCAACAGCCTACTTGATCAAGGACCGTTTGCGGTCGCTCTTGCGACAGGGCCGTGATTCGATCAATTCAGTGACCGGCTAACCCGTACTGGTGACTGGTATCGGGGCCCTTCGGGTGACATCCGCACACCACTGTCACATCCGCTGACTACGGTCATGTTGTGCCAATCTCACTGACCGAGCCCTCTCGACCAACTCCTGCCGAAGTCCGTGCCGAACTAGGCGAACATGTCCGCGCGCTGGCCGGTCCAGACGCCATTCCACGCCAAGAACAGATCGACGCAGTCACCGCCGTGGTGTCTGGCCGCCAACGCACCCTGCTGGTTGCTCGAACCGGGTTCGGCAAGTCTGCTGTCTACTTTTCAGCTACACGCATGCTGCGCGACCGAGGGTGGGGTCCGACCATCGTTGTCTCGCCGCTGCTGGCGCTCATGCGAGATCAGGTGGCTGCGGCCGAAAGCCTCGGCTTGTCTGCGGTTTCGATCAATTCTTCCAACATCGACTCTTGGTCTGAGATCGAACGATTGATCCTCGCTGACGAAGTGGACCTCCTGCTCATTGCCCCTGAGCGCCTTGCTAACAAGGGGTTTCGAACTCGTGTTTTTGAGACACTCCAAACACGAGCATTCGCCCTTGTGTGCGACGAAGCGCATTGCATCTCTGATTGGGGTCACGATTTCCGACCCGACTATCGACGTCTTCGGCAGCTGCTTGCCGACCTTCCTTCATGGACCCCGGTGCTGGCCACCACGGCAACCGCCAATCAACGTGTCACCGACGATGTTGCAGCGCAGCTTGGCGACGACACATTGGTGCTCCGCACTTCGCTCGACCGTGCCTCGTTGCGGCTGTCGGTAGTCGACCTGCCCGATGATGCTCAGCGGCTGGCTTGGTTGGCTGAGACCATCGAGTCGCTCCCGGGATCGGGAATTATCTACTGCCTCACTGTCGACCAGGCCCAAACCACGGCCGATTGGCTCCGATCGCAGGGACACAACGTCGGCGCCTACACCGGGTCTGTTCCGCCAGACGAGCGCCTGGCGTTAGAAGCCGCGCTGCGCAACAACGAGTTGAAGGCGCTCGTCGCGACTTCGGCGCTTGGCATGGGCTACGACAAGGGTGACCTGGCGTTTTGTGTCCACCTCGGGTTGCCCCCGTCACCTGTCGCCTACTACCAGCAGATTGGCCGCGCCGGCCGTGCGCTTGACCGGGCTGAGGTCATAGCTGTTCCCCGACCAATCGAAGATGCGGGTATCTGGCGTTGGTTCGAGTCGGTGTCTCTGCCAGCCGAAGACGTGTGCCTCGCAGCTCTTGAGCAGCTCAACACTGCAACACCAACACCGATTGCGTCACTTGAGCTGTCAGTCAACCTAGGCCGGAGCCGACTGGGCACGCTACTCAACATCCTCGAGGTTGATGGAGCGGTCGAACGGGCAGGTCGGGGCTGGATTAGAACCGAAAAACCGTGGAGCTATAACCACGAGCTCGCCACGACGCTCAAAGAGCTACGCCGCGCCGAGTCAGCCCAGATGTTGGCGTGGGCCAGCCTCGACTCCTGCCGCTTGCGCTACGTCCGTGAGGCCCTCGATGACGCAGAAGCAGAAGATTGCGGTCGCTGCGATCGTTGCACCGAGCACACCTGGCAGAGCGACCCTGACCCAGTCATCGTGGCGAGGGCACAAGATCTTCTTCGTGGAGGCGACATCGTCATCGAGCCAAGACGCCAATGGCCTTCCGGGCTTGACGACATGCGAGGCCGAATCAAGAAAGAGAAACAAAACGGCAATGGACGTGCTCTAGCCAGAGCGGGCGACGGAGGCTGGGATCCCATTGTCGGCCAGCTCATCGATAACCCCAGTGGTGTTTCTCTCAGGGACGACCTTGTGGCGTCAATCGCCGCCATCCTCAAACGATGGGACTGGGGTGAGCGGCCAACCTGGATCTGTCCGATGCCCTCACGGCGTCGGTCGGTCCTCATCGATGCCGTAGCCGATGCTCTCGGAGCCCTCGGCAAGCTTCCTGTTCACCACGCACTAATCAGTACCGACCACGAACCAGACAGCTATCAGAGTGACCAGGCCAACTCGGCCCACCAGGCCAGTTCGGTCTGGTCGCGCCTCACTGTCGACCACGACTCGCTACCGCCAGTCGAGCTTCGGAGTGGTTCGGTATTACTGATCGACGACGAAGTTGCCAGCCGCTGGACTATGACCGTTGCTGGAACGCGGCTGTACGAAGCAGGATCTGGCCAAGTCCTACCGTTTGCGCTTCGGACCCGCTAGATCGCTCGAGTTACAAACACCGGAATCTCGCGGTCGGTCTTTTCTTGATACTCGGCGTATGGAGGAAATGCCGCCACCGAGCGTTCCCACCATGCGGCTCGTTCGTCGCCAGTGACAATCCGAACCTCAGTATCAAATGGGGCGGGCCCGTCTTGCATCTTGATTGACGGGTTGGCCACGAGATTGTGGTACCAGCCGGGGTGCGCTGGAGCGCCTCCCTTTGAGGCGACGATGGCGTATTCGCCCTGATGCTCAACTCGCATGAGCGGCACCTTGCGTACTTTGCCGCTTTTGTGCCCGACGGTCGTCATCACAATGATCGGCATGCCCGTATCGCGCAGGGTGTTCGCTTCCGCTCCGTTGCTGGCCTCGTATCGCTCGACCTGGTCGGCGACCCAATCCCATGTGCTTGCTTCGTATTCTCCGTCAAAATCCATTCGCCGACCCTAGCGCACAGTCCCGGAAGGCTCCCCAGCCGAGCGCCGATATGCCACAGTAGAGCACAATGACTGAGCCTCTTAAGGACCGATTCAGCCTGCTGCAAGTCGAGCGTCTCGCCGACCGGCTTGCCGACAGCTATCCCGATCTCGATCGATCTCAGCTGGTGTCGGTCGCTCGCAAGTTCGACGATCTTGAGCTCAAGGACCGCATCGCCGTCACGGCTGATGGAATCGCAGCCGCTCTCCCTGCTGACTATCCCGAAGCACTTCGCATCGTCGTACAAACAGCCAAGCTGCACGATTTTGAGATGTTCGAGGGTTGGCCATTGAGCACGTTTGTGGAGCGACACGGGCTCGGCGACCCCGAGTTGTCGATTCGCTCGATGACGACGCTTACCGGGGCGTGGACATGTGAGTTCGCGATCCGACCGTTCCTCACCGAACATCTCGACCTGGCGTTAACCGCATGCCACGAGTGGACGGGCAGCCCTGATCCCGATGTCCGCCGCCTGGCAAGCGAAGGCACACGGCCACTATTGCCTTGGGCCCCACGAGTCCGGGCGCTTAACGATGCACCCGAGCTCGGGCTTTCAATTCTCGAGAAGCTCCGCCACGATGACTCTGAGATGGTTCGCAGGTCGGTTGCAAACCACTTCAACGATGTGGCCAAAAGCGCTCCTTCGCTCGTGACCGACACACTCCAACGCTGGTCCATAGATGCAACGGTCGACAAGGCAATGATTCGTCACGCCTTGAGAACGCTTGTGAAAAATGGTGATACCAACGCGCTGGCCATCCTCGGTTTCACCACAACACCCCGCGTGGTCGTCGAGTCATTCGAGATTGCGCCTTCGACTATCCGTCTAGGCGACTCGATCGAGCTGGCAGTGGAAATCGTGTCCCAAGCCGACATTGCGCAGCGGCTCGTCGTCGACTTCGTTATCCATCATCCGACGAAGAAAGGAGCGGTGTCGAAGAAGGTCTTCAAGTGGACGAACCTCGACCTAGGACCGGGCGAGAGGGTGCGCATCACCAAGAGTCGCAAGATCCAAACTGCGTCGACACGTCGCTACTACCAGGGTGAACACCGCATCGACCTTCAGATCGCGGGACAAGTGGTCAGCGAGTCAGCATTTGAACTTGAAGATGGCTCCACTTAGGCCAGTACTCTTCCAGGCATGGAAGCAGCTGGCACCCCTGAGCCATATCGTCCTGAGATCGAGATAAACGATGATGACCGAGAAGTCATCGTGCGACAGATCCAGCAGGCAATCGTCGACGACCTCATTGAATTCGATGCTCTGGATGATCGGCTCGACCTTGTGTACCGCGCCATCAACCGGGCCGAACTCGATGCTGTGACGGCTGATCTGCCCGTACCGGCGGCTCCGCTGCCGATTCCCCTAGGGCATCCACTTGCCGCCACGCACTTCCTCTTGTTTGGAGACCTGAAGGTAGGCGGTTGGGCCGAGGCCGAGAGTGACCTGAAGTTCAGCACGGTATTCGGTGACATTGTGGTTGATCTCTCGACCGCGAAGCTGCCTGCCGAACTCAACATCAACGTGTGGTCGGTGTTCGGTGACACCACCGTGATCCTGCCAGACGGCTGTCGATGCCGCACCCAGGCCACCTCGCTGTTTGGGGATAACAAGATCGATCTTGCTCCGCCACTTCCCCATCCAACGCAGGTCGAGTTGCATGTTTGGAAGGTATTCGGTGACATACGAGTCTTTTCGCTCTCCCGTGTTCCAGAGGGCAAGCTGCAGCGCCTATGGAGGGCCCTTCGCTCTGGGTAACAGACTCCAAGCATTTGGTATGTCGGTCGGCACGTAATAACTTCACCATCATGAAGATGTCAGAGTCAAACAATCAGATTCCCGCGCTGATCGACTCAGACGAGGCGGCCGACCTCGCCAATATGTTTCGTCTTCTGGGCGACCCAAACCGCATTCGCATCCTTTACGCGCTGCTAGAGGCAGACGAGCTCTGTGTCCACGACATTGCCACACTGGTCCAGACCACCGACACCAAGGTGTCACAGGCAATGAGACTGCTACGCACGGCTGGCGTTGTCCGCAACCGCCGAGATGGCCGCCACATCTTCTATTCGCTCGACGACGCTCACGTCACGACGATGCTGGAAATCTCACGTCTGCACGTTGCTCATGAATAGCACCCGATTTCCAAGCTGAGGAGCCCGCAATGAGCCATTCGAGGCTGAGCAAGCTGAGCCGTAGTGTGACTGGACGAGCGGTTCTCGTCACAGGAGCGGCATCTGGCATGGGGAGGGCAACGGCACACCTTTTTGCTGACGAAGGTGCGCTTGTTGCGGTCACCGACCTTCACCAAGAGCACATTGACTCGGTCGTTGCCGAGATCACGGAGGCGGGCGGCACCGCGGTTGGCTGGGTCATGGATGTCGGCAACGCAGACGAGATTGCAGCCGTTGTGCCCGAGATCGCAGCCAAGTTCGGCGGGCTCGACGTTGTCATCAACAACGCAGGAATCTCGCGCTTCTCGGCGATCGACGCTCCTGACTTTGAAGATCATTGGGCGGTTAGTCTCGACGTGCTGCTCACCGCTCATGCTCGAATCGTGCGGGCCGCACTCCCCTTTCTTCGAGCATCTGACTCTGCCCGAATCATCAATATCGCGTCGACCGAGGGTTGGGGCGCAACAAAATTTGGCAGCCCGTACACGGCGGCGAAACACGGTGTCATTGGACTGACGAAATCGCTCGCAGTCGAGCTTGGCCCCGAGGGCATAACTGTGAACTGCGTGTGCCCCGGACCGATCTTGACAGCGATGACAGCAGATATTCCCGACGCGGCCAAGGCGACATTCGCCCGGCGTCGCACCGCCCTTGGCCGTTACGGACAGCCGGAAGAGGTTGCCCACGCCACTCTCGGTTTCGCGCTTCCAGCGGCGAGCTTCATGACTGGAGCTGTGCTCCCCGTCGATGGCGGCATGTTGATCAAGAATGCCTAGACGCGTGCCTCGGGCCAGACACGCAGGAAGTTCTCACTGAAAAATCGGGTCTTGGATTCATCGCTCTGTGCGGCTACTGATTTCTCGAACTTGCCGATTGGGTCTCGCCCACCCTCGACGTGGGGATAATCGCTCGAAAAAAGAAACAGCTCGTCGTTGGATTGCGAGATGAGGTGTCCAACATCTTCATGCGGAAAGGGTGTGAATCCCATCTGCTCGGTTAGCTGCTGCGACGGCGCACGTTCGAACCGGACTGACTCATCGACACGGCTGTAGATGCGAGTGATCGAGTCGAGACGGTTGAGCATCTCGGGCACCCAGGCAGCTCCCAGTTCGACGGCGGCCCCCCGCAAATCTGGATGACGATTGAAGACTCCGTCAAGGAGAAGCATGCTGATGAAGGTCTCCGGAGGCTGATGCATCACGGCGGCGTCTTTAGTGCGCACGTTTTCGCCGCCACCCATCCAGTCTTTCACCGCTGCTCGGCCGTTGTTGCTCCACGATTTCAGAGCCTGGAGCGGCGAACCACCGACATGCAACACGAATGGTGTGCCCGACTCGGCCAGCAAGGCCCAGAACGGTTCAAGGTCGACATGGCCGGGGGCGAATCCGATCGGCGCTCGATGCGGCACCCAAACCGCTTCCATTCCGCCGTCGATCGCAAACTCGAGTTCTCCGAGTGCGAGCGCCGGGTTGTCGAGCGGAATGGCCGCGACACCCATGAGTCGGTCGTCGTCTGAGCAGAAGTCGATCATGTGCCGGTTGTGGGCTCGGCTCGCCCCGTAGCGCAGGTCGTCTGGAGTCTTCGAGCTCGGATGGAATGGCGTCACGACGCTGTGCGTTGCGAATACGAGTTGCTTCTTGAAACCAAGCATGTCCAATGCAATTGAACGATCGGCCTTGGTGAACGCGCCGAGGGCCTGGATCTCTTTGGCCTTGGCAATCAACTGGTCACCCATCGCAACCATCGATTCGACATGCTCGGCCGAATGGCGTCCGCCGTTGTCAACGATGACGGCAACTTCCTCGTCGGTGACGAGCGAGGCGTTGTAATTGACGAGCGGGATTTGGTCACGAATCGAAGGGTCGGCGTATGACGTCAGAAAGTCGGGCAGCTCCATGATGTGGCTGTCAGCGTCATAGAACGGTCGGCTGCTTGGGGCATAGGTCATTTGTCAGCGAGCCTTCAGGTCGGTGATCAGCTTGGTTACCAGGGTCGCGCCATTGGCGCCTCCAGGGGTGTACAAGCTGAGTCGGTCTACGTTTTCGCCGTAGCGGGCGAGCAATGAATCGGCAATCGTGTCTGGCTCCCCGACGGTGGCGAACGCCGCAAGCACGTCGTCATCGATGAGCCCTGCCATGGCGTCCCACTCGCCTTGCTTCGAGAGCGTGTTGAGCTCAGCCTGCAGCTCGCCCCAGCCGTGATGATCGAGGACGGCCCGATACGCAGGCGTTGAGCCGTAGAAGGCGATCTGTTTCTTGACTTCGAAGTTGCTCTGAGCAAACTCTTCCTCAGTTTCGCCCGTCACGATGAATGCAGATAAACAAATCTCGAATCCGTCGGCAGAACGGCCGGTCTTCACCCGGCCCGCATCAAGGTTTGGCATCGTGACATCGGCCAAGAACTCAGGCGTAGTAAACGGGTGGCAGAACATTCCGTCCGCCACTTCTCCTGCTACCTGCGTCATCAGGGGCCCGACAGCGGAGAGGAAGATTCGTGCTTTCCCGCTTGGGTTCGGTCCCGGATTAAAGAACGGCGTCATGATCGTATGGGTGTAGAACTCGCCATCAAAAGCAAGCTTGGTGCCATCTTCCCAGCAATCCCAAATGGCGTGAACTGCTTGCACCATCTCTTTCATCCGGGCTGCTGGCTTGCTCCACTCCATCGAGAAGCGCTTGGTGATATGCGGCTTTATCTGTGAGCCGAGACCGAGAACGAATCGGCCATCGGAAAGAGCGTTTAGGTCATAGCCGATGTTTGCGAGCAGCATTGGGTTGCGGGCGAATGCAACTGCGATCGAGGTACCAAGGGTGATCTGCTCAGTCGCGGCGGCGCCGAGGGCAAGCGGCAAGAATGGATCGTGACTGGTCTCAGCGGTCCAGATCGCGTCGTAACCAGCCGTCTCCGCCTTTATTGAGTTTTCGGCTGCATGCTTCAGATTGGACGAGAGAGAGGTGTCGATGAGCATCAGCGAAGTTTCCTTCGCCTTTGCTGGCAGATCAAATCGCTCGTCACGCGCTTGGCTCCGGGTCGCTACTCCGTGGAGAAGAATCTTCAGCCGCCCGCTTCCCCAACGACGATGAGTACACGGCTCCAACGAGCCAAGTGACGCCAAGGCCCGCGATAAGCAAACCGACCGCTCCGTTCCGAGTAGCCACGATGCTGCACACGATGGTCGCTACTCCGACAGCGACGAGCATGTGCCCGACCAGCCGGTGAGTTTCTTTCCAAATGGCTCGATCGGACATTGTCCACTTGTTGCGAAGGCCGAAGATATAGCCGTAGAAAGTGCGGGGCACGAAAGCACCGATCGCCGCAACTATCGCTCCAACCAGACCAATGAAAGGTCGCCCGTCTGAATTGGCCGATCCAGACGCCGCCGCATGGGCGAATGTTGCGAACATAAACACCGCAAGACTGAGAACACCGACCCAGATGACCAGGTAGCCCCGGTTGTTCCTAGCGAAACCAGTTCCCTTCCTATCTAGGAGCGGGATTGCCGCCAAAACAAGGCCAAGCACCAAAACGATCGCGACCGGGGTGAAAAATACTGAAGCTCGACTGCCGAACGCGATCGGTTG
>JBBKWJ010000158.1:0-30968 GCA_037968895.1 Acidimicrobiales bacterium | reverse complement strand
CCCGCAATCGGGTCGAGGCGACCCTCGAAATGCAGGTTGTTGTCGAGATCAAACCCGAGACCGAAATGCCGTGCGTCTTCCTTGGCGGCGTAGTCGTCGGCAGCTTTCTCGGGTTGCATGTAGATGAGCCAGCGTTCCATGACGTTCCCGAATTCCCATGGTGTCAACTGAACTGCAGTGTCGGCCAACAATTGTTGGTCTCGGTGGAGGGCGTCTTCGAGGCTTGGGTGTTTGCGCCAGACACGACTGACTTGCTCGATGTGGTCACCAGAAATGCGACCGGAGTCTTGCGCGAAGTAGAAGGCGCTGAAGCGTTGCGCAGTTTCGGCGTGACGTAGCAACCGGTGGGCGCTACTTGGTGCCGTGCGTGTCTGGTGTGCGAGCCATTCGCCGGTGGAGCGTGCACTCATGTGCGGTCCAACACCTTTTTCACGGGCCAACAGGCCGAGACGCCCGACTTCAGTCTGAGCGAACTCGGATGCTCGGGTGAGGGTGACGAGGAGTGATGCGATGTCGTTGGTGTCGAGATCGTTCGCTGAGGCGAGGTCGCTGTAAGTCTCGAGTGATCGGGCGAGTTCGATGACGTACGGGAGCGTTGATCCTGTTTCGCTTTGTGGTGGCGCCTCGACGAATGTCATACTCAATTGTATCGAACGTGCGTGCTGAATACCATCGTTTTAGATGTATTTCTAGATGTTTCTTTTTTGGCGATTGTCTCGGCTGGTGCGGCCGAGTCGGCTGATCTGACCCGCGAGTCCGATCGTGCTCTCGATGAAGACAGCTGGACAGTTCTCGCCGTGGCGAGCCCAATGAGTTAGGCCTTCGCCTTCACTTGGGCTGCGTCGAAGAGTTCTTGGAGCGCCTGCTGAAGCTCTTCGGTCTTGGCTTTGACCTCAGAGCGCTTCGCCCGGCCGGTCGGCCCAATCTCAGGCGGCGCAATCGGCTTACCAATGATTACGTGGACTCTGGTTGGCCGCGGGAAGTACTTGCCGATGCCAAGGCTGCGTTCAGCACCGCCAATGGAAATCGGGATAATCGGCACCTGGGCCCGGCTTGAAAGGAACGCAGCGCCTTCTTTGAGTTGCTGCACGATTGGTCCGCTGTAACGAGTGCTTTCGGGGAATACGACCAACGGGTCGCCGCCTCGCAGGATCGCCTCAGAGATGCGTAGCGCCTCGCGGTCGGTGGTCGCTCGTTCAACGGGAAACCCACCGACAGTCTCGAGAAACATGCCGAAAACCGGAATGGCGAAGTATTTCTCGGCCCCCATGAACCGAAGGTGGCGGGGTAGCGACATCGCGGTGAGCGGTGTGTCGAGAATTGAACGATGGCCACCAGGGGCAACAATGAATCCGCCCGACGATGGCACATTCTCAAGACCTTCGACAGAGAACCGGAACCAGACCTTGGCCAGCGTGCGCAGGACCCCTTGGAGTCCGCGGTAGACGCCAAGACCAACCTTCGAAACTGGTTCTAGCTCCGTGCTCACTTGCCGCTCTCTTGCTCAAGGTTGGCGATCTGCTCGTGCACCGCTTCGGTCAGCAACGCCACGACCTCTTCGATCGAAATGTCGCTCGTGTCAACGTGAATGGCGTCGTCGGCTCGCCGGAGCGGAGCAGTGGCCCTCGTGGAGTCGAGGGAATCTCGACGCTCAAGGTCAGCGGCGATGGTCTTGACGTCGGCGGATGGCACTTCGCCTGCACGGCGGGCGGCACGCACTTCGGGGCGGGCGTCAAGATAGATCTTCAGTAGCGCGTCGGGGAACACGACTGTCCCAATGTCACGACCTTCGAGCACGCCTCCACCGTGGGCAACGGCCCATTCACGCTGGCGTCTGACCAGCTCGGTTCTCACTGCGGGGTTCGACGCAACGAGTGACACCGACTGGGTCACTTCTGGGCCGCGAATCGCAGCAGTGGCGTCAAGTTCATTGACCGTCACTGTGCCGTCAGGATCGAGCTCGATCACCGCATGCCGAGCGACGTCGGCCACTGCGTCGTGATCGAGAAGTTCGACACCTTGCTGGAGGCAGGCAAACGCCACTGATCGATACATCGCACCGGTATCGAGGTAGTCCAGGTCGAGTGCTCGTGCGAGGAGTTTTGCCACCGTAGACTTACCCGACCCGGCTGGCCCATCAAGAGCAACAACTCGTGCCGTACCGAGGCTTTCATCTTCTGATGCAGTCACACAATCCCCTTAGGCCCCTTGAACACTCGGTTACTGGAGAATCCGAGAAGTCGGACGATACCCACGGGCCAGCAGTCCGCCAAGAAGACGCTCGGAGAACTTGGCATCAACAACGAGAACCATTATGCCGCGGCGTCCTTCTCCGGAGTGGCTGAGTTCAAGGTCGAAGATGTTGACGTCGAGTTCAGACGCCAACGTCGCGATTGCCGCGATCTCTCCTGGTCGGTCGGGAACGGGCACCGCGATCTCGACCAACGACTCGGCGGCTTCAAAGCCCGTTGGAAGGTTGATTCGGGCTTGACGTGCCTGCTGTAGAAAGTCGAGGAGTCCCTCGCGGTCGCCCTCATCGATTTTCGTTCTGATGTCGGCCAATGCCTCGGTCAGCCGGTCGAGCCCGGCAGTGATAGCGCCCTTGTTCGAGAAGCAGATGTCTGGCCAGATAGAAGGGCGCCCAGCGGAGATGCGAGTCATGTCTCGGAAACCGCCAGCGGCCAAGCGGAGCAGGGCTCGGTGTTCAACTGAGGTGTTGTCGGCCTGCACCATTAGCGAGGCCGCTGTCAGGTGGGGAATATGGCTGACCTGGGCCACCATCTGATCGTGGGCCCGAGGACCGAGCGCTATCGACTCGGCGCCAAGGAGTTTGACCACGCTGCGAACCAGCGCGAAGCCGTCTTCATCGGTGTGCTCGAGCGGTGTCAAGACCCACATTGCACCCTGAAACAGCTGGGGACGCGAGCCGTCGAGGCCGTCCTGCTCAGAGCCAGCCATCGGATGACCCCCAATAAAACGGGAGTCGGCCACAGCATCGCAGATCTCGACCTTCGTCGAGCCGACGTCGGTGACAAAGCCAGTAGTTTCGCGAAGAGCCCGCAGCACCTCGGCGGCAATCATGCTGACCGGCACGGCAACGATAGTGATCTCGGCGTTTGGGTCAAGACCGACGACATCGCCTGCGCCGACTTTGACCGCTTGCGCTGCGACCGCCGGATCGCTGTCGCAGACCGTCACATGCCAATCGTTCGCACGAAGGCCCATACCAATCGAGCCACCGATCAGACCAGACCCAATAATGTTCGCCCGGCGAACCGGAACGCCGTCGTCTGTCATTGTTCGCCTTCGGATCTGGAGGGAAGGTCGGGACGCAGCAGGTCTGGTCGCAAAACGGTGGCGCCGCGCAAGAAACAATGGACGAGTTCAGACCGCTCACGGTTGACCTCGACATGGACCATCGCCCGAATGCACATCGCGAGCGCACCGTCGACGTCCATCTCTTGTACGCAGAGGAGCGGAATGTCGGTCATTCCGAAGTCGCGAGCGGCTACCGCTGGCGGCTTGGACCGAAGGTCGGTGGTTGCAGAAAAAACAACGCTAATGACGTCATCGTCGCTGAGGCCGTTTCTCTCGTAGATCGCTTCGAGAAGCTGCGTGGTGTGGAGATGAATCTCTTCGGCGGTGTCTGCGTCGACGGTGGTTGCACCGCGAATGGCTCGTACTGGCATGGCGGGCAAGGCTAGCCGACCACAGGCGGTTCGTTCGAAGCCAATCCCACAGCTCGTCGCAACGCCAATAGTTCATCGCGCTCAAGCACACGCCACTCCCCTGCTTTGAGGGTGGTATCGACGATCGGGCCGATCCTGATTCGAACGAGTCGCTTCACGGGAAATCCGACCGCGTCGCACATGCGTCGGACCTGGCGATTCCGTCCTTCGTGGATAGTCAGCTTGATGCCGTGCTCGCCAAAGGCCGCTGACTTCGCAGGCGAAGTGAGGCCATCGTCCAGTTCGATGCCTTCACGAAGGGACCGGATTGCGGCTCGCGACGGCCGACCCTCTACTTCGGCGAGGTACTCCTTCTCGACGCCGAAACTTGGGTGAGTCAGTCGATGCGTGAGGTCGCCATCGTTTGTCAGAAGCAGAAGACCCTCGGTCTCGTAGTCGAGGCGGCCAACGGGGAACACTCGAGGTTCGCTTGGAACTAGGTCAACCACAATCGGTCGGCCTTCTGGGTCTGACGCCGTGGTGACAACACCCGCTGGCTTGTTGAGCAAATAGGTGATCAGGCCATGTTGGACCGACATCATCACGCCATCGACTGCGACCGTGTCGTTTTCTTCGTCCACCCGCTGCCCAAGCGAGGCGACAACACCATTTACCGTTACTCGGCCCGCGTCGATGAGCTCCTCTGACGCCCGCCGAGAGCCGACTCCGATCCGAGCCAACACCTTTTGCAGGCGCTCGGGTTCGCTCACTCGTCGTCGCCGATCAGGTCGATGACGGGCGCAAGCGGAAGCCACGCCGAAACCGGCTCTGCTGGAGTGCTTGACTGGGCGACGCTTGCTTCGGCCGCGTCGTCTTCTGATTCGTCGCCGAGGGGCAGCTGCACCTGCAGATCGTTTTTCAGCGTCTGCTCAAGTGCTTCGAGGACGTGGGCGCCTGGCACGAATTCGCCAAGCGGAGGCAGCTGGGCGGTCGACGCAAGGCCGAGTCGTTCGAGAAACTGGCTCGTCGTCCCGAAAAGAATGGCCTGCCCTGGTCCAGAGTCACGCCCTACTTCCTCGACGTAGCCACGAAGTACGAGCGTGCGAAGGACACCATCGACGTTGACGCCGCGAATAGCCGACGCCTGGGCCCGGGAGATTGGCTGCTTGTAGGCGACGATGGCCAGGGTCTCCATTGCGGCTGCGCTCATCCTGGCTGTCTGGCCCTCGAGCACATAGCGCTCGATGTATGGCGCCATCTGAAGGTGAGTCTGATAACGCCAGCCACCGGCAACCTTGACGAAGACGAAGCCACGCTGCTCAGCCTCATATGACACCGCCAAATCGAGACAGAGACGCTTGATGCTATGGACTGGCATCTCGACGATCTGGGCGAGCAGTTCCTCAGCGACAGGGTCGGCTGACACCATCACGATGGCCTCGATCGCCCGCTTGGCATCGAGGTCGTGATCGCCCGTACTGAAGAACTCGTCGTCCCCGTTCTCGGTCGCCGCATCGGTCAGATCAACTTCTTCACCTTCGAGCAGGGTGTTCGGCGGCGGCTCCTCTTCCGAGGGAAGCCAATCGTCTACTGAGAAGTCGTCATCGCTAGCAAAAATCGCGTCAACGGCAAACTCATCGTCGCTCGTCGTGGGCACGTCAGTCTCAGACACTCGGGTTATCCCTCATACAGATCGGCAAATAGTGAGTCAGGGTCGAAGTCTTCGCCGACCCACTGGACGGTGAGGTCGCCAAACGCGCTCACCTGGTCAACATCGATGATGCCCTGTTTGAACAACTCGAGGATTGCCAAGAAGTAGACAACGACCTCGATCCGCTCGGTGCAATCTTGCGTGAGCGAACGAAAAGTGCTGCGGCCAAGCCCTGGCAATAGCTCAACCAGAGAGGTCATGACCTCATCGACGCTGACCTTGACCTGCGACACGTGCGTCAGCGGCACCGTGATGACCGGCTTTGGCGCAATGACCTTCAGGAAGGCCTTTCGCAACTGGCTCGCCTTAACGCCGGCCAGAAGGTCGGGCGTCAGATCAAGGAACTGCTCCTCAAGCCCTACGAGCCGGGGGTATGACTTGGCTGCATTCTCGGCGAGGGTCTCGAGCATCTTCGCGGCGTCTTTGAAGGTCTTTGCCTCCAGCAAGCGTGAGAGTAGTAGATCTCGTTCTTCCCACAGCGCGAGCTCGTCGTCGAGGTCGAAGTCGGAATCGTTCGGCAGAAGCCGTCGACACTTCAGCTCGACGAGAGTGGCCGCGATCAGCAGAAATTCGGTTGCGACCTCGAGATCACAGTGATCCATCTTCGCCAATTCAGCGAGGTAGGCGTCGACGATGTCGAGCAGCGACACTTCGTAGAGATCGACTTCGTCCCGCAGAATGAGGTGAAGCAGCAGGTCAAATGGGCCTTCGAACTCATCGGTTCGGACCTGGTAGCTGCCGTGGCCGAGATTGGCATCGACAACGGGCACGAGCCGGTCTTGTTCAGTAAGGGGCGCTACAGATGACACGGCGGCGATTGTAGTGGCGCAAAAGGCGCACAGGCGGCGCGTTGGCGGAATACCATACGGCGCCATGACCCCCCAAGCAGCAGGCGTACAGCGAGTATTCAGTGGGATCCAGCCATCGGGTGCAGTTCACCTCGGCAATTACCTTGGCGCGCTGCGGCAGTGGGTGGAGATGCAAGACACCAGCGATGCCGTCTATTGCATCGTCGATCTGCACGCACTCACTGTGCCAAAGCAGCCAGGGGAAGTCGCCGAAGGAACGCTCGCGATCGCCCGCATCTTGCTGGCGCTCGGTATCGACCCCGCAAAGTCCATTCTGTTTGTGCAGTCTCATGTTCGTCAGCACAGTGAGCTGGCGTGGTTCATGCAGTGCAACACGGCGTTTGGTGAACTCAGCCGCATGACCCAGTTCAAAGACAAGTCTGAGCGTCAAAGTGGCTATATCTCTACTGGCCTGTTTACCTACCCAACACTCCAGGCCGCCGACATCTTGCTCTACGACACTGATGTGGTTCCGATTGGCGACGACCAGCGCCAGCACGTTGAGCTCACGCGCGACGCCGCGATGCGCTTCAACAGCCAATACGGCGAAACCTTCGTGCTCCCCGAGCACCGTATTCCGGGAACGGGAGCCCGAATCATGGACCTCCAGCACCCCGAAAACAAGATGTCGAAGTCCATTGATTCGCCCACGGGCACTATTGGCTTGCTCGATGACCCGAAACAGATCACAAAGAAGCTGAAGCGAGCGGTCACCGATACTGATGGCGAGGTGCGGTACGACCGTGCCGCCAAACCCGGCGTGTCGAATCTCCTCGACATTCTGGCGGCATCAACCGGCGGCGATCCGGAGAAGCTGGCTTCCGGCTACAGCCAATATGGGCCACTCAAGTCTGACGCTGCAGAAGCAGTGATTGCCGTGCTTGAACCGTTCCAGGCTCGCCACCAGGCACTCGATGAAGCCGATGTTCGCGCTGCCCTCGCAATTGGCGCCGAGAAGGCGAAAACTGTCGCCGAACCAGTAATGCAACGCGTTCGCGCGGCGAGCGGGATACTTATCTAGCCAAACCAAAAACTGCGTTGCTCCAGTCACGGAGCCAAATTTTGCCGTTATTGAGCAATTTTGCTTGTCGTAATATGTTGTCGACTTGGTGACGTGACAACATATGCGCTACCGAGCGGCTAGATTCTCGCGTTGGTTCCGCGTGGAGCCAAATACTCGTAACCCTAACGAGGAGAGTAAATGACTAAGAAAAGCCTTACACGGCTAATGGCGCTGCTTGCGGCATTCAGTCTCGTAGCCGCCGCTTGCGGCAGCGACGATGCTGACACCACCGCAGAGCCAGAGACCACCGAAGCCGCCACCGAGACCACGGAGGCCATGACTGACACAACTGAAGCCATGACCGACACCACCGAGGCCATGACCGAAGGCGCATCAGCTTCCGCTGACGGCGTCCTCACGGTCGGCACATTGATCCCTCTCACCGGTGACCTTGCCTTCTTGGCACCACCTGAGGTTGCAGGCGCTCGCCTTGCAGTCGAAGACATCAACGCCGCTGGCGGCGTGCTCGGCAACGACGTCGTCCTCGAAGAGGGCGACTCTGGCGACACAAACGTCGACATTGCTAACCCAACGGTTGACCGTCTGCTCGCAGCCAAGGCCGACGTCATCGTCGGTGCCGCTTCTTCAGCCGTGTCAAAGCTTGTCATCGACAAGATCACGACCTCCAACGTGATCCAGTTCTCGATGGCTAACACCTCACCTGACTTCACCACCTACGCAGACAACGGTCTCTACTTCCGTACGGCCCCGTCTGACTTGCTCCAGGGCAAGGTACTTGCCAACTTGGTCGCCGACGACGGTAACGCAACTGTCTCTGTCGTGTATCGCCAAGAGAGCTACGGCGAAGGTCTCGCCAACGCATTCAAGGACAGCTTTGAAGGTCAAGGCGGCGAAGTAGTCGAGTTCATCGCCTACGCCGTCGACACCGAAAACTTCGATGCTGAGGTTTCAAAGTTGGCAGAAGCCAACACCGACGCCATCGTTGTTATCGCATTTGCTGAAGCAACCAACATCCTCACCACCATGAACGAAAAGGGAATCGGTCCAACCGCTCTCAACGTGTATGGCGTGGATGGCTTCGTCGAGAGCGCCGGTGACGGTCTCTCCGACATCAGCATTCTCGAAGGCCTCAAGGGAACCCTTCCTTCAGTCGACCTGACCACAATCACCACGCTGACAGACCGCTTCGAAGGCGCATACGGCGAAGCATTTGACGTCTTCTCCTATGGTGCAGAGACATACGACGCCATCATCATCACGGCTCTTGCAGCCGAGGTTGCTGGTAGCGACGATCCTCTCCTCATTGCGGCACAGATCAACGATGTCACCAAGGGCGGCGACAAGTGCACCACCTTCGCTGATTGTGTTGCAATCATTGCTGGTGGCGGCGACCCTGACTATGACGGCTTCGGTGGCCCATACGAGTTCGTTGACGCTGGCGAGCCAGCAGCAGCCAGCTTCCGTATCGTTACCTACACCGCTACAGGCCTCGACGCCTCACTCGACCAGTACGTCTTCGCTTCATAAGACCAACTGAGTCACGTACTACTTCGATGCCCGGCCCTTGCGGCCGGGCATCGTCCGTTTTCCGGCGCGTAACACTTAGTACACGTACCTGGTACCCGAACTCTGGGTCCTCCAGGTGTGGATAGACACGCTCGTCGGCTCACTCCCCAAGGACGCCATTGTGGGGCGCCTTGGCGGCGACGAATTTGGCATTGCGTTGCCCAATGCCTCGGCCGAGAACGCCTTGATTCTGCTGGAAGAGGTCAGAAGCCACCTCGAAGCGAATCCGGTAGATGGGTGGACCATCGGGGCGACGTTTGGCGTGGCTGCTCGGCCTCCCCACGCAGCCGAGACCGCCGACTTGTTCGAATGCGCCAACCAGGCGTTGGCCAGGGGGAAACGTGAAGGCGGTGGGCGCGTCGCCATCTACGTCGAGGAGAAGATGGTCCTCAAGAGCAACTACTACTCCCGTGCTGCGCTCGACCGCCTGGCCAAGCTCGCGAAGCAACGCAATCAGACCGAGGCTTCGCTACTGCGCGAAGCGCTCGACGATCTCTTCACAAAGCTGCGTAGCAACTAGCCAGCGCTCGAAATGATGGCTATTGGTGGGACTTGGCGAGGGTACCGAGGTAGAGCTCGATGACCTTCGGGTCTTTCAGCAGTGCAGGACCGGTGTTGCTGTAGGCGTTCGTACCCTGGTCGAGCACGTAGCCGCGGTCACAGATCTGAAGACAGCGACTCGCGTTCTGCTCAACCATGATGATCGTGACACCGGTGGTGTTGATCTGCTTCGTCCGGATAAACACCTGGTCTTGCAATGCAGGTGAGAGGCCGGCAGACGGCTCATCGAGGAGTAACACCGACGGGCCCATCATGAGTGCTCGTCCCATAGCCAACATCTGGCGTTCGCCACCAGACAATGAACCAGCACGTTGGTCGATTCGGTCTTTCAGGTGGGGGAACAGATCAATGACGAAGCTCACACGTTCGACGTTGGTCTGAGGCCGCAAGAAGTTGCCCATTTCGAGGTTCTCTCGAATGGTCAGGCTGGGGAACACGTTGTTGTTCTGCGGAACGTACCCAATCCCCCGCTCGACCAAAGCGTGTGCCTTGAGATTCGTGATGGGTTCACCCTTGAGTAGCACCTCGCCCTCACGAATGTTTACTAGGCCGAACATCGCCTTGATCATTGTCGACTTACCCGCGCCGTTTGGCCCGATGATGCCGATGAGCTCGCCTTCCTCCGCGATGAGGTTGACGCCGTTGAGAATGTTCACACCCGATATGTAGCCAGCGTGGACGTCTCTAATTTCTACTACTGGGGTCGTCATTGCGTATTCCCATCATTCAGGAGGTCGGCGCCATCTTCGAAATCGAGGGCCGAGTCGTGATGCGTTCCGAGGTAGGCGTCGATGACCGCTTGGTTAGCGCCAATGCTTTCGTGCGGGCCTTCGGCAATCACCGAGCCCTCTGCCATCACCACGACCCAGTCGGAAATGTCACGAACCACGTCCATGTCATGCTCAACGAACACGACGGAGATACCTTCGTCTCGAAGCGATTTGACGTGTTCGAGTAACGATTGGGTCAGCACAGGGTTGACGCCAGCCATAGGTTCGTCAAGCATGACGACCTTTGGGTCGGCCATCAACGCTCGAGACATCTCTAGCAGCTTCCGCTGGCCGCCCGACATCGTGCCCGCAAATTCGTTGCGCATATGGTCGAGCTTGAAGCGCTCAAGAAGCTCGTCGGCTCGTTTCTCGATGGTGCTCTCTTGGTCCCGCCACAACGGGCGTATGAGCCCCTTCCACATGGATTCACCGGCCTGACCGGTAGCACCGAGTTTCATGTTGTCGATCACCGTCATCTTCGACATTACCTTGGTGAGCTGGAAGGTGCGGATCATGCCAAGCCTCGCGAGCGTGTGCGAAGGGCGACCGGTGACGTCTTCGTTATCGAAGAGCACTGTTCCCGTGTCTGGCTGATCGAAGTTGGTAAGCAGGTTAAAGAACGTTGTCTTGCCTGCACCATTTGGGCCGATGAGTGCGGTGATGACGCCTCGCTGGATCTCGAGATGCTCAACGTCGACGGCAACGAGTCCGCCGAAGCTGCGCCGGAGATTGTCGACGGTGAGAATCGGATCGGATTTCTTCGAGCCAGGAACTTCTTCGAAGCTCAACGCTGTGGATGTCGGACTATTTGTCATCGAGTGCCATCTCTGCTCGGTCGCCGAATATGCCTTGTGGTCGGAAGATCATGAGCAACATCAGTGCGAGTCCCATAAACATGAAGCGGAAGTCACCAATATCGGTCGCATTGAGGATGCTTGTGGGAAGCCAGTCGGTTTCGACCAACAATCTGAGCAGCCCCTCCGCAATGGTGAGCAGAAACCAGAAGATGATGGCGCCGACAACCGGTGAGAACACTCGAGCCGCTCCACCAAGAATGAGAACGGTCCAGGCAAAGAACGTGATCTGGGGCACGAACGTGTCTGGCTGAACAGTGCCTTTGCCGATGACCTGAAGCATGCCGGCGAAGCCTCCGATCACACCGCCAATCATGAGCGACTGCATCTTGTACCAGTAGGCGTTCTTGCCGAGCGCTCGAGCGGCATCTTCGTCTTCACGAATGGCCTTGAGAACTCGACCCCATGGGCTCGACATCAGGAGGTACACAAACACCACGAGCAGGGCGACAAGCGTCCACCCAAAGACCACAACGAAGACCTGCATCTTCGTGTAGGTCATAGGCCCAATGTCGTAGGTCGAGTTTTGCCACGGCGTCATGTCTTGGAATGGGCCAGCCCATTCGTTGAGACCCTCGGCGCCGCGGGTGATGCCTCGCATCGGCTTCGAGCGCGCGATAAGCCGCACTATCTCAGCCGCTGCGATGGTCACAATAGCAAGATAGTCAGCCCTCAACCGCAACGTCGGGAAGCCCAAGATCAACGCCAGTCCGAGCGAGAAGATAACGCCGATGAAGATCGAGACAAACCAATTCTGGTCCCAAATGGCGATACCGATACCGAGGCCATAGGCCCCCATGAGCATGAAGCCAACCTGGCCGAAGTTGAGAAGGCCGGTGTAGCCGAAGTGAATATTGAGCCCGATAGCGGCGATAGCGAATACCACCGCTTCGGGTCCGAATGCCTGGGTGAGTGCATCACTGAAGATGCTTGCTAAGTCAGTAGCGAACATGTGGCTCCCCTATCCGATCCGTGAGGCTCGGCCCAAGATGCCTTGGGGGCGGACCATGAGGACGATGATCATGACAAGCAGCGCACCTGCGTTTTTCAGCTCAATCGGAATGACCAAGGTCGAGACCTGGATGCCAATTCCGACGAGGAGGCAACCGAGAAGTGCTCCGTACGCCGTGCCGAGGCCGCCGAGCGTGACGCCAGCGAAGATGAGCAGCAACATTCGGAATCCGAGGAGCCAGTTGAGCACCTCGGAAAGTCCGAGCAATACACCGCCGAGAGCAGCAAGTGCACCACCAGCGATCCAGACAAGACGGATCACGCGCTCAACATCGATGCCCGAGCTTTCTGCGAGGTCACGGTTGTCGGCAACGGCCCGCATGGCCTTGCCCATTCGGGTGCGAGTAAGCGCAAACCCGACCCCACCGAGCACGATGATACTGAACGCCATGGCCACAAGGTCCTTCGGAGTTGTGGAAGCGATACCTAGTGAGATATCGGTCTGGGCGGTGTAGTCCTTGTAGAAACGAGGAGCACCCCCGAATAGGTATTTGAGGAAGTAGCGGAGCAGGATTGAAAGACCGATGGTCACGATCATCTGTGAGTAGACGCCGATGCCGATCTTGCGCATCGGGCGGAACAGCCATGCATCGAGCAGCCAGCCGAGGCCGCCACCACAGACCATGGCGATGAGGCCAGCGAAAATGAGGTTGACACCACCTCCAAAGGGAGCAGGCCACGAGGCCAAGAATCCCATGAAACCAGCCAGGCCATAGAAGTTGAAGAAGTAGGCGGCCATCATTCCGAAGACGATCATCTCGGAGTGAGCGAAGTTGGTAAGCCCCGTGGTGCCGTAGATCAGGCTGAGGCCAATGGCTCCCATTGCGAGGAACAGCCCGAGCTTCGCTCCATCAAGCGCGAGCTGCACGGCACGAATTCCGCCAGTTTCACCGCTCTCGCGGAAGGCGATGCCTTCACCTGACTCAAGGGCAAAGATTGCTCGGCCAGTTGCCCGGCCCGCTTCGACCTTTGCGGTTCGTTCGGTGACTGAAGGATCACGAAGCGCAACGCCTTCAGGCAGCGAGTTTGGGTCGATCGCGAGGGTGTACTCGCCAAGACCGTCGACCGGCAGCAAGAAGATGCCTTCTTCGTTTGACACGCCCTCGCCGACGACGGTGCCATCCAAACTAACAACGAAGCCCACTCCGACAATGGGGACTTTCTCGCCATCTGGATCGGTGGTGGTCAGCTTCACTTCTACGCTCTGCTCCACATCTTGAGCCAACGCCGGTGCGGCGGACAGGCCCAGGAGGGCGAAGAGCAAGAGTCCGAGCAGCAGTACTCGTGATCTCACAAATTCTCCTAGTGACAATCAATCGGCAGCGACCGACCATTGCGGCGGGGCTGAGTAGTCGGTTGACCATATCAGAGTGAGACGGACGTCACCTGATTCAGGAGACAGAACGATGAAATTGAAACTCAGTCGTTGTCGCAGGCCTTCAAAATAGCTCCGAATGGGTGAGGAGTTGACCACTGACTGTCGTCGAAATGGTGCTCGCGAGCCCATGCGCTCGTTGCGCTATGGCTTCCGGCGGCCTCGCAAAGCTCGGCTCCAATCGCAGGATGCAGGTGGTACCGGGCGAACCGACCTCGCACTCCAGGAGCATCACTCCATTCAAGCGCACGTTCGCTTGGGGTCACGCCCCAGAACAGAGTCGCGATAACTCGAGACGGCGTCCGCAGGCCAGAGTCGACCTTGCCCACATCGTGCAGCAACGCAGCAGCGACGACCCACGCCGGCGCAGCCGGCAGTCGCTCGGCAACAGCCTGTGCAACCGCAACTGAGTGGCGTTGGTCGGGGTTACTCATTCGTTCCCACAGCGCAAGTTCGGTCGGACTGAGTTGCTTCTGCACCCACCCAAGCTCGATTGCTTTCGGTGCGCCGGGGCGACACGAAGATACGAACCGGCCTGCGAGGTGTACTACCTGTGCGACGTCCACGTAGCTGGCTACCAGCCGAGCGTGCGGGCTGCAGCGAGAAGGCCACAGATCGACTTAGCATCGGTTATTCGACCGTCGAGGCACATGGCGATGGCTTGATCGGTCGTGACGCGGTCGACGACGAGATGCTGCTCTTCGATTCCGTCGAGCCGTTGCGGCACCGGAGTGAGGTCGGTGGCAAGGTAGATGTATTGGTCTTCGTCACAGAAACCTGGCGACTGGTGAATCATCATCAGCTCGACGAGCGAGCCTGCGTTCATACCGATCTCTTCTTCGAGCTCACGGCCAGCGGTGACCGCTGGTGGCTCGTCTGTGATGTCTCGCTTACCCGCAGGGATTTCCCACAGATCGGCATCAAGCGCTGCTCGATATTGCCGCACCAGATACACGTGACCGTCGTCGACGGCCACTGCCGACACGGCACCAGGGTGACGAATGATGTCTCGTTTGAAGGTCACCCCATCTGGCCCCTCGAACGTTCCTTCGAAAAACGAGATGATGACACCCTCATGGATCAGCTCGTCGCTGAGATGGCGGAACGGTGAGTTGCTGACCGTGTCGGTCATGCCTCGACTGACTCGGCCTCGACCGCGGCTGCGGCGTAGCGCTCGGGATGCAACCGTTTTGCCCGCTCAAGCGTGGTATCGATGAACGATTGGAATAGCGGCGCTGGTCGGTTGGGACGGCTCTTCAGCTCGGGGTGGGCCTGCGTGCCGACCCAGAATGGATGACCGGGAAGCTCGATGAACTCGACCAGGTGTCCGTCTGGGGAGTTGCCCGAACAACGGAATCCAGACTCTTCAAACCGGCTCTTGTATTTGGGATTGAACTCGTAGCGGTGACGGTGACGCTCTTTGACAACCGACTGGCCGTAGATGCGCTGCACCTGCGAACCCTCGTCGAGAACAGCGACATACGCACCAAGGCGCATCGTGCCACCCTTGTCGGTGACGTCACGCTGGGAGTCCATCAGGTCGATAACGGGGTATGGCGTCGTGACGTCTTGGCTGTTGAACTCACTCGAATGAGCGCCTTCAAGACCAAGTACGTTTCGGGCGTACTCGATGGTCATGACCTGCATGCCCAGGCAGAGGCCGAGGCATGGCACGTCGTTGACCCTGGCGAAACGAGCGGCTTCAATCTTGCCCTCGACCCCGCGCTCCCCAAATCCGCCTGGCAACACGATGCCATCGAGGTGACCAAGCGCCTGATCGACGAGGAGTCCCTCGACATCGTCGGAAGAAATCCATTCGATCTCGATGTCGACACCAGCATGGATCGAGGCATGACGGAGGGACTCAGCCACAGACAAGTAGGCGTCAGGAAGCGCAACATACTTGCCAACGACGCCGACGGTCAGTGGCTCTGAGGCGCTCTCGACAAGGGAAACGAGTTCGCTCCACTCGGCGAGGTCGGGCTTGAGATCGCCGTAGCCGAGGAGGTTACACACCGAGGCGTCGAGGCCGCCCTCATGCATGGTGAGTGGTATCTCGTAGAGGCTCGATGCGTCTGGCGCATTGATCACGCTGTCGAGAGGCACATCGCACAAGTTTGAGATCTTGGCGAGAAGGCCTTCGGAGATTGGGCGGTCTGAGCGGCACACGATGACATCGGGCTGGATGCCGCGGCTTCGCAGCTCGGTGACGGAGTGCTGGGTTGGTTTTGTCTTCTGCTCGCCTGCTGGGCCGATGAACGGCACGAGGGTGACGTGGACGTAGCAGACGTTTTCGCGGCCAACGTCGAGTCGGAACTGACGGATTGCCTCGAGGAACGGAAGAATCTCGATGTCGCCAACCGTGCCGCCGACCTCAGTGATCGACACGTCGACATCTTCGGAATCGAGTTGGTGGATGCGCCGCTTGATTTCGTCGGTGATGTGAGGGATCACCTGGACGGTCTTGCCGAGGTAGTCACCTCGGCGTTCGGCCGCAATGACCGAACTGTAAATCGAACCTGTTGTGGCGTTTGACCCTCGGGTCAATGACTCGTCAATAAACCGTTCGTAGTGGCCAAGGTCGAGGTCGGTCTCGCCACCATCATCGGTGACGTATACCTCGCCGTGCTCAAACGGGTTCATCGTGCCGGGGTCGACGTTGAGATAAGGGTCGAGTTTCTGCATGGTCACATGCAGTCCTCGAGCTTTCAACAGTCGTCCGAGCGACGATGCGGTGAGGCCCTTTCCAAGTGAGCTCACCACTCCACCGGTTACGAAGATGTGCTTGGTCATGGGTGCCCCTGACGGCTCACGCGGCACAGCTACCGCTCCTACAACTCCGCTGCACCAAGGTAACGGCATTTTCGCGGCCCGCGGCCCGAAAGCGCCAGACAATCGCCGCGGATTGGCAGAACCTCGGCTGAGCAAGCAAGATTACGCCCTATGGCAGCATCTTTTGACCTCGTCGACCCTGGCACGGTTGGGCTCAACGCCGACCGACTCGCCAACATCGAAAACCACATCTCCTCGAACTATCTCGACAGCGGCCGATACCCAGGCTTCTCGCTCGTTGTTTCGAGAGGCGGCAAAGTGGCGCACCTTTCGGCACAAGGCTTCGCTGACGTTGAAGAACAACGCCCGATGGAGATTGACACGATCGTCCGCATCTATTCGATGTCGAAGCCCATCACCTCGGTGGCGTTGATGCAGCTCTACGAGCAGGGTCGCTTCCAACTCACCGACCCCGTCTCAAAATTTATTCCTTCATGGGCCAATCTCAAGGTCTGGCAAGACGGCACTCCAGCCAACTTCCACACTGTGCACCCTGAGCGAGAGATGACCGTGCAAGATCTCTTGCGTCACACCTCTGGCCTTACCTACGGATTCATCGGCAACCACCCCGTCGACGCGCTCTACCGCAGGAGCGGCATCAGCAGCCCAGCAACCTCGTTGGCCGACATGTGCGAGAAGTTGGCCGATATCCCGCTCCTGTTCTCCCCTGGCTCACGCTGGGCCTACAGCGTTTCTACTGATGTGTGCGGACACCTCGTCGAGCTCATCAGCGGCCAACCGCTCGATGAGTACTTCCAGCAACACATTTTCGACCCACTCGGCATGGTCGATACCGGCTTCTTCGTTCCCGACGACAAAGCCGATCGACTCGCAACCAACTACGTACATCCATCACTCAGCCCATTCGGTGTGCCCGAAGGCGCCGACCCAGACACCAAGATGCTCAGGCTCGAAGGCAATGATGACAAGGCCACGGCACGCTCAAAGCCAGAGTTCTTGTCCGGCGGCGGCGGCCTCATGTCGACCCTGACCGACTACCACCGGTTCTGCTCGATGCTGCTCGGCGGCGGGACCGTGGATGGAGTCAGAATTCTGGGGCGCAAGACGGTCCAATACATGGCCTCAAACCACCTCCCAACGGGCGGCGACCTGGTGTCAATGGGCCAGCCAGTATTCTCCGAAACGAGCTACGACGGCATCGGCTTCGGCCTGGGATTCTCGGTTGTCCTTGACCCCGCGAAGGCTGGCGTCTTGACCTCGCCTGGCGAGTTTGCGTGGGGCGGCGCCGCATCCACCCTCTTCTGGATCGATCCGTCCGAAGGCCTCATCGTGATCGGCTTCACCCAGCTGATGCCGTCGTCGGCATACCCGAGCCGCCAAGAGTTGAAGGCCATCATCTACGGCGCTATCGACTCGTGAACTTTGGTGCCCACGTCTGCGTAGTTGATCGGCTTTCTCATCACGAGCCAGCCGAACTCGTTGGCCTTGGCGCCACGCTGCCCGACCTCGCCGCCATGCGGCGCTACCGGCTACGCCGCCCGAGCGGCAATGTGGGCGTCGACGGAGGCGTCACGCTGCACTACCGAACCGACGAAGTGTTTCATAGCCACCGGCTCTTCCTTGAGTGGCAGCGCACAGTGGGGTCGGCTCTGGTTGGCTCAGAGCTGAGCCGGGGCGCGAGCCGTGCGGTTGCGCACATCGGGCCCGAGCTACTGCTCGATGGCGTGCTCCTCGGCGCTGCGCACAACCGGGCCGCCGTAAGCCAGGCCCTCGGAGCCGTCGAACTCGTCAGAGCCGAGCTACTGCCGATGGTCAATGCCCCTGACAACGACGCCTGGGGCGAGCACCTCGACGACGTTGCGTCATGGCCGATGCCCGAATCGCTTGGCGACGTCGGCATCGTGGCCGCTCGGATCCAGCGCATTCTGTCGCGCCGCCCAAGGCTGGCCTTTGCTGCTGAGGGCACGAGCCAGGTCGAAGAAGCGCTTTCGACCGTTCTCGATTCGATCGAGGCCAACGCCGAGTCGCTGACAGACGATGTGAGTGCCTCGGTCGCCGCCCTGCTCTAAAACGAACGGCTTGGGGTCAGACCCCGAACCGTTCGGGCTACTTGTGTTGTGAGGCTGCTTCGGTGAGCAGCTCGGAGGCGTGCTGACGAGCGGCGGCGGAATCAGGCTGACCGGAGAGCATCCTGGCCAGTTCGCTCACTCGATCTTCGCCTTCAAGGGCCCGAATCTCAGACACCGTCGTGTCGTCTCCTTGACGCTTCTCGACAGCCAGGTGGCAGTCGGCGAACGCCGCGACTTGAGGCAGGTGAGTGACTACCAATACCTGGTGACGGTCGCCAAGGGCGGCAAGGGCCCGTCCGACGGCGAAACCAGCCTGGCCGCCGATACCAGCGTCGACCTCGTCGAATACAAGAATTGGCGGGGCATCGGACAATACGCTGCGAAGCGCGAGCATGGCCCGAGCGAGTTCGCCGCCTGAGGCAACTTTCGCCAGTGGTTGAAGCGGCGAACCAGGGTTTGCCGAGAGCTGGAATTCGACCCGTGCACCGTCGTCACCGTCAGCCGAGATGCCAACCTTGGCCTTTGGCATCGCGAGTTCGGGCAAGTATTTCTCGATGGCAGCGCCAAGCTTGGGGGCAGCCTTCCGGCGCTTCGCACCAACCTTCTTTGCCTCTTTGGCGACCTCCGCTTCTGCTTCAGCCCGCTGACCATCGAGGGCCGCCGCTCGTTCGTCGTATGACACCAGCTCGTCGAACCGTTCGCTGAGCGAGGCGTGCTCGGCCATGACGGCCTCAAGCGTGTCGCCATACTTTCGGCACAAGTCGCGAAGTTCTTGTCGCCTCGCTCGCACTCGAGCCAACTCGTCTGGATCGCGCTCGATGAGGTCACCCGCCGACCTCAAGGTGTCAGACAGATCGTCGGTTTCGGCGAGGAGGTCTCGTAGTCGGGCAACGATCTCGGCGAACGGGCCTCGCTGGTCAAGCAATGCAATCGCCTTGGCCACACCATCTCGAGCCGAGAGATCTGATTCGTCTGAGCCTCCGGCCAAAAGGTCGAGCGCTCGACTTGCTGCCTCCTGATACTCAACCGCGTTTGCCAAGCCATCTTCCCGCTCGGCCAGAGCATCGAGCTCGCTCGGGTCGTTGATTTGGGCGGCGTCGAGTTCGTCAACTTGGTAGCGGATGAGGTCGAGTTCCCTGGCTCTGGCCCGAGGATCGCCACCAAGTTCGTCGAGTTTCGAGTTGACCTCACGGAGCGCGGCTTTCGCCGCCTCGTAGGGCGCAAGATTGACTTTGCCGAACGTGTCGAGAGCCCGGCGCTGCGCCTCGACCCCTAGCAGCGATTGGTGCGAGTGCTGACCGTGAAGATCAACCAGGGTCGCTCCGAGTTCAGCCAACGCCCCGACGGTGGCTGGTCGGCCGTTGATGTAGGCCCGGGATCGACCATCGGCTGGCACGACCCGCGACAGCACATACTCCTCGCCGTCTCGAATGAACCGTCCGTCGATTGACGCCTGTTCGGCTCCAGCCCGCACCAAACCTGGCTCGGCCCGACCACCCATAAGGAGCGAAATGGCGTCGATAAGGAGGGTTTTGCCGGCACCCGTTTCGCCGGTGAGCGCAATCAGACCGCCGGGGAATGTGAGCGACATCTGATCAATGACGCCGAGGTCACTGACAACAAGTTCGACAAGCATGAGGACCTACCGGTCAGTGAGACCGAACTTCTCCTTGAGGATGGAGTGGAAGTCGCGCTCACCGGTAACGAGGAACTTGGCGGCGACGTCAGCCGAGCTGCAGCGAATCGATTCGCCTGGCTCGAGAGTTGCAACTTGACGCCCATCGAGCGTGACTGCAGCGGCCCGATAGCCCTCAACCTTCAGCTCGACTGTCGAATTGCCATTGAGCACCATTGTCCGGTCGAAGACCATGTGAGGCGCTACGGGCGTCAGCAAGATTGCAGTGGATGACGGCTCAACAATTGGACCACCGGCTGACAGCGAGTATGCGGTGCTGCCAGTTGGCGTCGACACAATGATGCCGTCGGCAAGAAAGGTAGTAAACGAGCGGTCATTGATGAGGGCTTCAACTCTGACTGTGTGGCCGCTCTCGGCCCGATCGACGACAACCTCGTTAAGAGCAAAACCCGAAACCGATTGGCGGTCTGACTCGATGGTCACGTTGAGCAACATGCGGTGATCGATGCGAAGTTCGCCCTTGCTCCACATCTCTAGGGCTTCGTCGAGCTGCGATGGGTCAAACTCGGTGAGATAGCCGAGTCGGCCGGCGTTGAGTCCAAGTATTGGAACACCCGACCATCCAACAAGCTGGACTGCCCTCAGGATTGTGCCGTCTCCCCCAAGGCTGAGGCAAATATCGGCGCTCTGGAGTTCGTCAAGCGAGGAAGCAAGGTCGGGCCGCTCAACGACCTCAGCGTCTTCGGGATCCATAATCACACGAATCCCGGCGTTGTCACACCACGCAATCGCTTTCGCCGCAAGCTCGGTTACCTCACCGCGAAAATGGTGAACAACAAGAGTGAGGCTCGTCACGAAGCCTCATCAAGTGACGCAATCACGGCATCGATCACAGCATCGACTCTGTGTTCGAGGTCGGGCGACTGATCGGCGCCGACAACGAAATGCCCAATGAACTCTGTGTTTCCTGCCGTGCCCCGCACCGGTGACGTCATGACGTCAATCATGCCAGCTCCGACGCGCATCGACTCAGTTGCAACCTCATGTATGACCCGGCGCCAGATCTCTGGATCACGGATGATGCCCTTGTTCTTCGACGCCTCTTGGCGGCCAGCCTCGAATTGCGGCTTGACGAGGAGGAGAAGCCGAGCGTCAGGCTTGGCCAGGCCAACGAGAGTATCGAGCACGGCCCGGAGGGAGATGAACGAGAGGTCACCGACCACCAGATCGACAGGGCCGTCGATCATTTCGAGCGTCACCGTCCGGATGTCGGTCTGCTCCCTGACCTTGACACGGCGATTTGCTCGCACCTTCTCGTGGAGTTGATTGGTTCCGACGTCGATCGCGTCGACGCGATGGGCCTTCCGCTGGAGCAAGCAATCAGTGAAACCACCGGTTGACGAACCCGCGTCAAGGCAGTGCAGCCCGGCTGGATCGACGCCAAATCCATCGAGGGCACCCTCAAGCTTGCCGCCGGCCCGGCTCACGAATTTGGGGGGCGGTCCGATCAATTGCACGTCGTCAGAGGGAAGTACAAGCCGCGCCGGCTTCGCCGCGATGGCGCCACCAACCATGACGTTGTCGGCTTCGATCTCTCGGCGGGCCGCCTCGCGGCTGGCTACCAGCGAGCGTCGCACAAGCTCAGCGTCAAGTCGGCGTCTGGCGGTCATGGGCAAAAACGCTACCGCCCCGGAACAAGTCCGGGGCGGTAGTTGCTAAAGGGGACCTTTAGAAAAGTGGAATTACTTGGCGGAAGTGGTGGCCTTCGCAACCGTCTTGCGCTTCGCTGCTGGCTTCTTGGCTGCCTTGCGAGGAGCGGCCTTCTTGGCTGCTGGGGCCTGCTTGGCGAGTGCCTTTTCGGCCTTCTCGACGCGCTCTTCGAGGTCGGAGAGCTCACGGCGGGTCACGAGGGTGAAGCCCATGACGTTCTCGACGAACGAACGGACGTCAGCTTCGAGCTTGTCGCTGTCGACGCCTGGGATGTCGAACTTAGGAAGATCGAGGTTCTCCATGTCGAAGCCATTCTTTACGATGGTTTCAAACTTGGTGCGAAGCTCGTCGGCCTGCTTGGTGGCATCGTCGAACATCTTGCGAGTGTTCTCGATGGCGGTCTCTGGAAGTTTCATGAGGTTTTCGGTGGTGAACATGCGTACTACTATACGCAGACCAGCTAGCGCTTGCAATAGTTAGCACCTGCAAACTTTTGCGACATTTGACACATCTCGATACGGTGCGGGGATGCTTCCGCTGCGTGACGAGAACCCAACGTCACGCACCACGTTCGTCACCTGGATCATTATGGCGCTGTGTATTGGTGCATTCGTTTTCGCCCAGGGCGGGCGGGGCGAGATCGATGTAGTCAGTACTGATGCGGGCGACTTTCGAATCGATCACGAACTCAGATTTAACCTTGAAGTTGCGGCGGTGCCGTGCGAGATCCAACAGGGACGGCCACTAACCATCTCCGAAGTCGCAGACACCTACGGAGGCGGCGATCGAGCAAGTTGCCAGACGGGGCCAGGCGACGAAGGGCCAGCCCTCTTCCCCAACAAGCTGGTACTTCTCTCGCTCATCACCTCGCTATTCCTTCACACAAGCTGGCCCCATCTGGCCTCGAACATGCTGTTTCTCTGGATCTTCGGCAACAACATCGAAGACCGAGTTGGCCACGTGCCATTCGCTGCGTTCTATCTCGTCTCCGGAATCTTCGCCACGCTTGGCCATGTCGCGGCCCAACCATCGAGCACGATTGCCGTGCTCGGCGCTTCAGGAGCAATCGCCGGGCTCATGGGCGCCTACCTCGCCTGGTTCCCCGATGCACCGATCAGAACTCTCGTGTTTCTCATCGTGGTCGACATCAGGGCCCGCTGGTTCTTACTCAGCTGGTTTGTCCTTCAGTTCTTCACCAGCGGGTCGTCCCCCGTGGCGTGGGTGGCCCATGTTGTAGGTTTCGTCTTTGGGTTCCTACTCGGACTCGCGCTTCATGGGCTGTTCACCGACCCGACTGGTGGCGCTGGACGCGGCCCATACCCTCACCCGTCCGACTGGATTCATCCTCACGACCAGCGACGGTTGCCATCGCGAGCCGACAACGACCTCAACTAGGCCAGACCAACTAGGCCAATTCAGAACGAACGAGCGAGAGGAGGTCGTCGGCCGTCACATCTGGAGTTGGGTCGAGGGGAAGATCGTCAATGCTTGTGACCCCGGAGAACACAAGGCCGAATCGGTACCCGACCGATCGGGCGAACAGTCCGTCGGTATCGGCGCGGTCGCCGACCATGATGCCTTCACTCCCGAAACGGTGGCGAACCAGGTCGGCAATCGGAGAGTGCGGCTTTCCCGCGACAGTCGGGGTTTGGTTTGAGGCAACGGCGACAGCGGCTACAAGGGCGCCTGCTCCGGGATAGAGACCGTTCTCGGTCGGGTAGCTGGAGTCGTTATTGGTCGCGATAAACCGTGCTCCTTCACGCACGTGTTGCGACGCGTCGAGAAGGCGGTGGTAGGTGAGCTCCCAGTCGAGTCCGACGAGAACCGCATCGGCCACTCCCGCCTTCACCCCGTCGGTAATGACTTCCCCTCCTCTTGCGAGCACGGCCTCGACAATTCCTGGTCCCCCGAGCACGAACACTCGCTGACCCGGCTCGACGAGAGACGCCCCGGCCTGGGCTGACGACACGACGTGCCCGTTGGCTTCTATTCCGAACGACGCGAGCTTGCTCTCTTGCTCATCAATCGTGGCAAACGAGTTGTTCGTTACGAAGATGACGTCGTGTCCCGCGTCTCGTAGCAGCGATACTGCCTCTGAGGATCCGGCGATTGGCTCTTTCCCCGTCCAAAGCACGCCGTCGAGATCAAGAGCCCATGTCGTCATAGGCGGGCAGGCTATCGGGACGACGGTTCATCTACCTGGCCGCTGACCAGGCCCATCCCGAGTCGCCACCGGATCATAACGACGAGCGGTAGATCGTCAGGGCCATGAGGCCACCGGATGTGAGTGACGCCGCACAGCTTCGAGGCAACCGTGATTGCGATCTGGCGGAGTACGAGGTCACGCGCACTACCCGAGCCAAGCAAGTGGCGACCGAAGTGCTCAACAACTCGAGCAACAGCCGGACCTTCACGATCGGCAGAGGTATGTGCGCTCCGATATAGCGAGTTACGGACCGTCTCGTCGCGGATCCACGGCATCCAGTCGGCGTGAGGGGCTGGGACGGCTGCAATCGCCTTGTCATACAGCACTGCGATCCGCAACGCCGCAGTTTCGAGGCTCGTTTCAGCGGGATCGGCATCAACTAGCCCAATCAGTTCCGTCATCAGATCGGGCTCGACGAATTCGTACGGAGCGCTGAGAATCTCATCAACGAGACTGTCTCGGTATTCATCGACGCCCCCGAAGAGCCGGTAAAAGGTCGACACACCAATGCCGAGCTCAGCACAAAGCGCACTCGATGACGGCACGACCGGAAGCGGCGGGGCTTCTTCGAGAACAACTTCAACTGCGGCGTCGAGGGCCCGGTCGAGCACAGAACGTGTTGCCATCAGGCATCTCGCTTCGCGAGTTCAGGCTCGATCAGAAACCACACGACGGCCGCTCCTGGACTCATCAACACCCCGTTGTCTGCCACGGCTTGCATTGGAGGCGGCTCGAGCATGTTCTTGTGCACGAACTCTGTGGTCATCGCCATTGCGAGTGCACCGCCAAGTTGCTCCTGACCGACTCCCTCTCTCTGCTCGTGACCATGTGCAGCCAGGATCAGCTCAATCACGAAGACCGCATCGTCGGTAATCTCTGCCCATTTCGAATCGACCGCGTCGGCAAGTTCTTCGTCGTCGCTACGACTAGCTGCGGCTAGTAGGTATGGCGCGTTTGGGCTGTCACAGAATTGGCGACAGAGCGAGTCGACCACGAGAACGATAAGCGCCTGAAGTCCCTCGCCCTTGCGTAGACCGTCAATAACTTCTTGCCGGTCGTCTTGGGTGAGCGAAACGGCTACGCCATGCACAAGACGGTGAAAGAGCAGCCGACGGAATTCGTCAACGGCACCGGCCTGGTCTCCCTCATCGCCGAGCGCGGTTTGACTCAGGATCGTCGACGACGGAATGCCGCTCCGCTTCGACACCTCACCCATGGTCAGATTGCTAAAGGCGACGGGCTGGCCCATCTCTTCAACCGCTCGGCCGAGAATGCGTGCCCGTTGGATCCGGGCGCGTTGGGTCTGGGTGCGTTGGGTCTGGGTGCGCTGGGTCTGAGCGCGTTGCACCGCAGGCTTCCCGGCCGCCCGGTCCCTCCCGTCGCTCATTGCTGCGACCCTAGACGAAATTGCTCGCAGACTGAAGTCCAACGGCGTGTCTATTTCACCTGGTGGCGAAACTACGATCCGACAGCGAAGGCGCCCAAACTGACGACAAACAGCAACAAGAAGATCAATCCAATGACCATGAGCGCGGTGCCGACGATTCCGATGATCTTTGACGCGAAGGCCATATCGCGCTTCGATGGGTCGCGACGGCCAGCGTCGATCGCGTCAAGTTCACGTTGACCAAAGATCCACGCCAACGGGCAAAGCAATTGGCAAAGTGTGAGCCCGAGGAGCGCCATGATGAGCGCCATGATGGCTTGACTTTCCTCTGGGTAGCTGGCCGTCTGCCCAAGCATTATTGGCTGACCCCCAGCGGCGATTGGTTCGCCTTCCCACTCGGTGCCGTTCCAATAACGGGTGGTGTTTGGTGGATCGCCGGCAGCCGGGTAAAAACCGGGAGGCTGAAAGTCGCTCATCGCCCTACCACCAGATCGAGTTGCCCGAGGCGCCATCGAACCGCCCAGACGCCGAGAATCACGACCAGGTTGACGATAAGCAATGTGTTGTACCAGACCATCGAAGCTCCGGCTCGACGCATCAGAGACACGACGGCAATCTGGACGATAAACGGGATGAGCAGGGGGTGATACCGCCACGACATGGCCACGTCGCCTTTGAAAAGCGAGACGACACTTCTACTCAGTCCGCATCCTGGGCACGCATGGCCGGTGCAGATCCGGAAGGGACACAACGCGGGCAGGCTTGCGGCAACCGTGGCGCCAGCGATAGCCGCCGTAATGGCCGCACCGGCAAGAAAACCGTTTGAGGAAACTTCTGGAGGTGCGGGCGGCAGTGTCGCTGTATCGGAGGGCCCGGTAATCATGAGAGCTGATGGTAGTACACAGTTGTTGGAACACAGTTGTTGGAACACAGTTGTCAGAACAGAGCGACAGCGCGGGCCTCGTCGCTTTGCGCGAGACTGCGCTCCATGCCTGATCCAGAACCAGCCACTCCGCCTGACCTCCTCTACGCCGAATCTCGACAGCACCTGCTGACGCTGGCGAGATCGCTTTCTACTGCACAAGCTGAGACCGTTGTGCCGATGTGCCCAGACTGGACCGTGCAAGATGTCGTCGCCCACTTGACCGGCCTGAATGCCGACGTTGCTTCAGGTCGGACCGACAATCTCGGCTCAGACGAGTCGACCAACCGTCAGGTGAGCGATCGCCGGGGCAAGTCGCTCGGCGAGATCTGCGATGAATGGGAAGGTCACGCAGAGGAAATGTCCAGTCAGATGCAAGCGCGGCCGAAGCTCGCCGTCGGCCTCACGGCCGACCTCATCGTCCACATCCATGACGTGCAACACGCGCTCGGAATAGAGATCGACCGCGAATCGCACGCAACGCTTTTGGCGGCCCACCGTTACGTCCCGCACATGCAGGACCGTGTGCAGGAGAAGCTCGGCCTCGGTATTTCAGTTTTGCTCACCGATGGCACCGAGTGGCCAGCTTCGGGCGATGTGGCCGCGACCCTGCGGACCACGCCATACGATTTCCTCCGGTCGGTGACTGGGCGTCGCAGCCGCCGCCAGGTTGAGACGCTGGACTGGAGTGGGGACGTCGCAGTGATCATCGACAACGCGTGGACAACCTATGGGCCCCTCCAAGAAGACGACGTCTCGGCCTAAAGTGCGGCATGATCAAAGCACGTACGACTTCTCAAATGCTGCCCGTCCTGCTCGCCATCGGCTTTGCGGCCGCTGGATGCAGCAGCAGCACCGCGGTCGCCGAGACGGATGTCGCCAAAACGGATGTCACCGAAACAACGGCGCAAGCGGTCGAGACTGCAGGGGACGGTCCAATTGTTGAGCTCACCGACCCTGGGGCCGAGCCACGGGTCGAACTTCGTTTCCGACTGGCCGAGGAGCCTGGCACCGTCGAGATGACGCAAACCCAGTCGCTCACTCAATTCATTGACGGCGAAGAGATGACGGCAACCGGCGAGATCACTTCCATAACGGAAATTGGGTATGAGATTGAGGCGAGCGGCGACAACTTCAAGATGACCTACGACTACCTGTCGCTGCGAGCAGCCGAGGGAACTGACCCTGGCGTCGCTGACGCAGTGGCCCGCGCCGGAGAAACTCTTCGCTCGCTGCAAACGGTCGCCATCATCGATCGTCGTGGCTTTATCGTTTCGAGCGAGACAACCGGCGTCGACGCGCTACCCGCCGAGATGCTCGCCCTCGTGCAAGATCTCATTGACAACGATCAGCTGACATCGCCTCTGCCCGAAGAGCCTGTCGGCGTCGGGGCGAAGTGGGAGATCCGCACCAGCCTTGTGTTAAACGGCGCGCCGATTGACCAGGTAACTGTCTTCGAAGTCGTCTCGATTGAAGGCGACATCGTGACCCTGAGCGCATCAGGCGGCCAGACCGTTGCGTCAGGGACAATCGCGATGCCAGGAGTTCCTGACGGCACCGATGTCGAGGTGCTGGCGTGGGACGTCGTTATCGAAGGCAGGAGCGTGCTCGACCTCACTCGGCCAATGCCGACGAGCACGATCGCGGTAACTGGACGCCAGAGCATGCGCATCTCCGATGCCACCGAGACCATTGTGCTTGATCAAGACGTGCTCCAACGCCTCGAAATAAAGTAGCCACGACGGCGGACGCGGGCAGCAACTAAAGTCCTGCGATGACTCGAATCACCGTTGTTGGTACCGGAAGCCACCACACAGAGCCAGATGCCGCCTCTTTCTCGATCGGTACGCCGAGCGTGGCTGCGAATGCAAGTGACGCACTGGCCGCATCAAGCGCATTGGCCGATGCCGTGCTGAGCGCGCTCGCCGATGAAGGCGTCACCGAGGATGCACGGGGCGTGCAGTTCAGCTCGGTGCAACGCGAAACCCGATGGGAGCAGGACAAAGAGGTGCACCTTGGCTGGCGTGCGAGCCACCAAGTGAGTTGCGTGTCGCGGAACATCGAGCGGACATTCGCCTTGCTCGAGACGCTCACGAGCATCGAGGGCATCGATGTACATGGCCCAAATTGGCAGGTTGATGCTGACAACCCGGCCCATGCCGCGGCCCGTCGGGCGGCTGTTGCTGACGCCAGGAGGCGGGCCAACGACTACGCCTCGGCGCTAGACGTCGACCTTGGCGATCTCGTTGAGCTCGTGGAGCACGGCGCCAGTCCAGGACTGATGCCCGTTGTCGGCCGGCTATCGGCGACGGGCCCTGCGCTCGAGCCCGCCATGCAAGCGGTTACCGCAACCGCCACCGCCGTCTTCGAAACCGCCCTCTACTAAAAGTACACGTACCTGGTACGTGTACTTTTAGTAACTGGGGCCAAACGACAGGAAATAGAGGAGCCGGTTTGGTCGGGTGGCGGTGAGGCCGGTGCGGCGTTCAAGTTGCAGCACGATCTCTTCGACCGTTGGGCCGCCAGGCTGAGCCGCGAGTCCGTAGCCGCCATTGCCCTGCACGACAATTGCCGTATCGGCCACCACGGCGATTCGGCTGATCTTCGCCCACTCGATCGGAGTTTCAGAGATCGGGGGCGACATTGCCAACCCTTCGGCGCCGAGAATCCATTGCGCGTTCGGAGCGGGCCGGAAACCGTGAAGCCAGGCTAGTGAGCGATCCAGCACGAGACTTAGTGGCGACCAGCGCACGAAGACCGCTAGGTAAAGGCAGCCGAGCCAGAACATCAGGGGTCTCGACGCAATGAGACACAATCCCAACCCGATAAAGGTCATCGTCGACGACGCAACGAGCGCAAGCGGGCCGCCGAGTTTGGTGGCGAACACTCCCCTGCTCTCACGAATACCCTGGCGCCACGTGAGCCGCACTGGCACTCGCAGGTCTTCGCTGTGGAGTGCAACATCAAAGGGCGCGAAGGCGACCGGCTCGGTGATCATCACCCAACAGTAGGTAGCAATGGGCTGGCAGTCATGAGCGTCTCTGCCTAGCGCAATGCGGTCCAGACGAGCGTACGCATGGGGACCGCGCCCCATCGCCAGCAACCTGATCTCTTCCTACTGTTCGGAGTCTGGACTGCCGAGAAAGGAACATATGGCTGACCGACTGCTTGTCAATTACGAAGAATTGGGCACCCTCGCTACCACCGCGGAGACAGTGACCCAGAATCTTCGAGATATCCGGGGACTCCCCGGCCATGACCTGTCCCACTCACCGAAGACCGCGCACGGGCTCCTCGAGTTCGAGAGCGCCTGGGACAAGCGTCGTGATGAATTAGCTGACGCCCTCGGCGCCGTCAGCCAAGCACTTCGGGTGATCAGCGAGTCGTTCGCCACCGTCGACACCGAGCTAACCAATGCGCTGGAGGGTGAAGGATGAGCGATCTCGGATGGACAGAGATTTTCCCATACCTCCCTGGCGAGCCGGTACCAGCCACACCAGCCGTGTTTGAGGAGCTTTCGCTTTTCTTCACCCAGGTTGGGCGAGACACCGAAGACATCGCCATCGAGTTCGACAAGCTAACCGGCGACAACGGCGCAATATTCGAAGGACAAGCGGCCGAAGCATTCAAAAACCTCGTCGAAGATCTATCCAAAACTCTGAGGAAGGTCAGCCCTGGCACTGACGAAGCGGCCAGTCGGCTGGCGCTGCACGCCACCCGCCTCGGCGAGATTCGCACGAGCGTAAACACAGCTCTCGCACTCGCAAATACACGGTGGCAATCGCTTAAGACGGCAGAGGACAATGCGGCAGCAGCCGCGGCCAGACACCAAACGGCATGCCGCAACGACAATTTCTTCAACGATCTGAACGATCCGCTCGGTACTGAGCGTGAGACAACCGGCTTCGTCCGGGACAACCTGTTGCGCACGGTGCGGGCCTGCGAGCAGACCGTTTCGTCGGCTCAAGCCGATCTGGCGTTGTCGAAGACCGCCTGGAACGACTTGGCGGCCGACTACGGAACCCTCGACTCAGAAACCGACCGCTGGCTCAACGACATCGCGCTAGGCGATATGTCGGATCCGAGTTTCCTATCGCAAGTCGGATCTGGCCTGATCGGCTTCGTTGGCTTCGTTGGTGGCGAGCTGTACGGCCTCGTCGAATCGGTCGTCAAAATGGTCGACGCCGCGCTCGACGGTCGCTGGGCCGACGCGTTGTGGCATCTCAGCGACGGGCTCGGCCACTTCTTGACTCTGGCTGGCATCGTCGGACTGTTTCTCTCGTTTACCCCACTTGGTGCAGGAATCTTGCTCGCCGTAGCAGCCACCAAGCTGCTGGCTGACCTCACGCTAAAGGCGTCGGGCTCAACCCACCCTGAAACCGGCGAAGCGATGTCGTGGACCACGATCGGATGGGATGTCTTCACTGTTGGCGCCGCCGGAATCGGATATGCCGGCGCTCGCAACGTAGCGGCGGGGAGTTCAGCGACACAAGCTGCTGGCGCCGCGTCTCGAAGTCGCCCATGGCAGTTCCAAACGGCCGCAGGCGAGGTCGATGTCTTCCTCGCCCCTCGGACAATCTTCCGTCCACTCCGGCTTGGCATGGCTGGCACCGTCAGCACCGGCTTCACTGCCAATGCCAGCACGGCCCATGCCGTCAACTTCGGGGTCGACTCCTACGCCTCTTACAACGCAATGCGCACGATCGGCGGTGCAGCAAGCATCTCCAATCGAGACGCAGTGGGTGACGGCGCAGCCCATGTGACCAGCTACACGGGAACCATCGGTGACGCGGCGACGAACGGTGCGTGGTCACAGGTGCCACCGCACATCCAAGCGCAGCTTGATTCGCTCTCGGC
>JBBKWJ010000157.1:0-3991 GCA_037968895.1 Acidimicrobiales bacterium | reverse complement strand
AAAGCGCTCGCGGTCTGCACCGTCAGCGATCAGATCAAGCGAAACGAAGCAATGAGCACCGAAGACCGTCAGACGTCGTTCAACGACATGATCACGATGGTCCTCGATGCTGCAATTGCTCTTTAGCGGTTCCGCCTGAAGGCGCCCGCCTACATCCGACGAGCCGCCTCGGCGACTAGCCTCGCAAACTCGGCTGCGTCTTCAGAGATCCCGGAAAGCTTCTCTGCCTCCGTCTGTACCTGACCAATGTTGAGATCGCCAGCGTATGGGCTGCCTCGCAGCAGCTCGGCAAAAGAAGCGACCGTGACGGCGAGACGGTAATCCTCACTCGTGTCACTCCAACGGTCTTCGATCATCGAAGCCGTGATCTCAAGCTGGTTCTCGGTAACGGAGTGCGAGTCGGGGTCTTCCCAGCGCAGCGAAGCTGTGCCAAGTGTGTCGCCGCCAGAGACACCGTCAACAAGCGTGAGTTCATAGATCGCGGTCACCTGATGCCCTGCACCGAGTTCGCCCGCATCAACGGCGTCATTCCTGAAGTCGTTGTCGAGCACAGCCCGGTTCTCGAAGCCAATAAGCCGGTACTGCTCAACACGATCTTCGTCGAACTCAACCTGAATCTTGCCGTCGATAGCGACGGTAAGCAGGGTTCCGACAAGATCGTCGCGGAAGAGTTTTTCGGCCTCTTCGTCAGTGTCGACGTATGAGTAGAAACCGTCACCATCGTCAGCGAGTTGTTCCATTACGACGTCGTTGTAGCTATTCATTCCGACACCAACGGTGACAAGGTGGATGCCACGATCGGCGTCGTCACGAATCTGAGCCGAAAGCCCGGTTGGATCAGTAAGACCAACGTTTGCGATGCCATCGGAAGCCAGGATCACCCGGTTGATTCCATCGTCAATAAACGCGTCGCCCGCCAGCTCATAACCCTTCTGAAGCCCAGCCTCAAGATTCGTCGAGCCATTGGGGGTCAGCGAATCGATTGCGTCGAGAATCCCCGCTTTGTCGTCGCCGACGGACGTCGGCTCCAACAGAACCCGAGCGTCATTGCTGTAGGTCACGATTGCGACCTGATCATGGCGATCGAGCTCATCGACGAGAAGTTTCAGCGACCGGCGGACGAGGCCAAGACGATTGTCTTGGTCCATCGAGCCAGAGGTATCAACAACGAAGACGAGAGAAGCGTCGGGGCGCTGTGCGTTGCTGACCTGTTCAGCTTGGACCCCAATGCGGACCACAACATTGTTCTCGTCGAATGGCGACGGGCTTCCCTCAGCTTCCATTGCCAGCCCATCTGAGGGCGACCGGTAGTTGTAGTCAAAGAAGTTAACGTATTCCTCGACCCGGACCGAGTCGGACGGAGGCAGTTGGCCGTTGTTGAGATGTGACCGGCCAACGGTGTAGGCCCCAGTGTCAACATCGAGGGCAAAGGTGGAGAGCGGGTCACGACTCGTGCTGACGAACGGCCGAACCCCATATTCTTCAAAGGTTGTCAGCTCGTCGTTTGGCTCAGATCCGAAGAAGCCGCCGCCGTCGGCACTCTCTGGTTCGGCCTCCGTCATCTCGTCTGACACGACGGTGGCCGGCTCGCCAAATTCACTTGAATCCGACATTGCGTCGGTTGACTCTGTCTCAACTCTGCTGGTTTTCTGGTCACCTGAGGTGAGGTCGTGTTCGGCGTCGGTTGACTCGGTAGCTGTGTCGGTTGATGTATCGGCCGAAGACCCGCACGCAGCCGCAGCCATCGCAAAGGCCACAAGTAGAGCCGCCGTTCGCCGTCCGACTTTCTGTCGACTCCTCTGTACGGTGCCAACCCGTTCCGTTTGTGCATGCCCGCTGTTCGTTGATTTGTTGTTCATGGTGTTTAGTCGACGACCGGCCCCCGACGGGTTCCCGGCGACACCGAAACGCAACGTTCGAGCGCAGCGCAGCATTCTGAGCAGGGTTTCGACGAAAGACTCGCGACTTATTCGGCCCGGACGCCGTCATATACACACGATCGAGTGTTCGCTTCTACCGCGGACATCAAACTAAGGAGACAACATGGGCATCTTTGACAAGGCCAAAGATCTGGCAAATCTCGACGAACTTGCGGATAAGGCGAAGGAGGCTCTCGAGGAGCACGGCGACAAGCTTCCTGGCGGACTCGGCGACAAGGCGGCCGACGCACTCGACAAGGTCGACGACCTCAGAGGCAAAGTCCCCGGCACAGGCGAATAGCCAAGATCCTTAGGGCCATCTGAGTCCCCACGATCAAGGCGTTTCCGAGCGAAGATGCGCCCTTCCGGGCGCAGCGAGGAAGTCGGCCGGAGGCCGAAGCACGTAGCGAGGAAAGGCCAAGATCCTGAGGGCCCGCCAGGGCCCGAAGGATCAACCTATGGAACCCAGCATTTGAAGTTCGATTAGACGGCTCCACTCGACGGCATATTCCATCGGCAAAGTGCGGGTCACCGGTTCAATGAAGCCGTTGACGACCATGCCGATTGCCTGCTCCTCAGAGAGGCCTCGGCTCATGAGGTAGAACAACTGCGCGTCGGCCACTTTCGAACAAGTAACTGCGTGGCCTACAAGTGCGTCCGTAGAGCCAATCTCCAAATGTGGATAGGTGTTACTCACTGACTCGTCGTCGAGCAGTAACGAATCGCATTGGACATCGCTCTTGCAGCCGAATGCATGGTCTTCGACTCGAACGAGGCCTCGATACGCAGACCGCCCGCCGCCCTTTGAGATCGACTTCGAGAGGATCGTCGAGTGGGTTTCGGGGGCGGCGTGCACCAACTTGGCACCAGTGTCGTGGTGCTGGCCAACGCCAGCATAGGCAACAGAGCGAACCTCACCTGACGCCTTTGGGCCTGCCAGCCAGATGGCCGGATACATCATGGTGAGGCGGCTGCCGATATTACCGTCGATCCACTCCATGCGACCTTCGGTCTCGACGTATGCCCGCTTTGTGACCAGGTTGTAGACGTTTGATGACCAGTTCTGAATAGTCGTGTAGGTGACGTGAGCACCTGGCTTCACGATGATTTCGACGACACCAGAACGGAGGGATTCGGAGGTGTAGACGGGGGCTGAGCATCCCTCGATGTAGTGAACCTGCGAACCCTCGTCAGCGATAATGAGGGTTCGCTCGAAACGGCCCCTGTCCTGCGCATTGGTACGGAAATGGGCCTGTAGTGGCATCTCGACCTGGACACCAGGCGGGACATAGATGAACGAGCCGCCCGACCAGACCGAGGTGTTGAGGGACGAAAACTTGTTGTCGTTTGGCGGGATGATCGTGCCGAAGTATTGCTGCACGAGTTCTGGGTATTCGACGAGGGCGGTGTTCATGTCGGTGAACAGAACGCCTTGCCGCTCTAGCTCGATTTGGTTGCGGTGGAAGACGGCCTCGGACTCGTAGCCGTCGTTGGTCGCGTCGGGGAGGTCGCTCCCATTATTGGCCTGACCCTTGGTTGGCTTGCTGTAGTAGCAGATGTCGTCGAAGTCGATCTCTGCCATGTCGCCACCCCAATTTGGCATGGGGCACTTCTTAAAAAAGGCGAGTGCCCTGAGGCGTATGTCGAGCATCCACTGGGGCTCGCCCTTCATCGCGGACATATCGCGCACGATCTTTTGGTTGATACCGAGCGTTGACTTGTAGACGTAGTTTTCCGTGCTGCCCCCGCCAAGCCTGTATCGGCCGACGTCAAAGCCTTCTGGGGTGATGCTCACGGCATTCTCCAAGGACATAACGGTCGTTCGGAATTTCTACTACGCAGATAGTAACAAATCTGGAGCAGCCCACCTCAGCGTTGGTTGCGGGAGGCCGTGTGGCTCCCAAGAACAGCAAAGCGCCCGCTCAGAGGCGGGCGCTTCGGGGAATCTTCTGTTGTATAGGGTAGGCCCTCAGACCAACCTAGCTCTGACCCCACGAACCGCCAGCCCACGAACCGCCGGCCCACGAACCGCCAGCCCACGAACCGCCAGCCCACGAACCGCCAGCCCACGA
>JBBKWJ010000156.1:0-5489 GCA_037968895.1 Acidimicrobiales bacterium | reverse complement strand
ACCATGGCCAACCTGAAAGATGCGTTCACCGCGTAACGCGTAGATGCGCTGGTACCTGGTACCAAATAGATGCGCTAGTAGCTGCCAGCGACGAACTCGAGCTCTCCGCTTTCGCGGGGAAACGTGACCAGAACCGCAGCCTGAGTGAATTCCATTGACGCTCCGGCGATGCCGTTGAGTTCCCAGACTCGAGGCTCGGCCCCGACGATCCGCAACATCGTGCGGGTACTGGTCTGATCTGCTTCGGCATTGACCTCGAGATGGAGGTTGCCGCGCAGCCACTCGGCTCGGGTAAGCCCGATTGAGGGGAAGTCGACGCCGACGACCTGAGGACACGCTTCCGCCAACCCGACTAGCTCGACGAAGGTGTCACGAACGAACGCGGCATCAGTCGAGGTGTCGTCGCTTGTTTGGTCGGCCAAACGAGTCGCGATGTCTCGATATGGCTGGACCCAGGCGGGAGTACGCAGGGCAAGCTCTCGTAGCTGCGCTGCTGTTGTCGCTGGCTCGGGGTAGGTGCCAGCAACGGCGTACTGATCGCGAAGCCAGGCCAGGGATTCGGGTGGAAGTATCACGTCGCCGAATGTAGCGACATTTGCAGATCCTGAGCCAGGTACATGAGTCGTATGGCATGCCAAAGCGACCTAAACGAACAGCCTTACGGCCCATTTTCGGCTCGATCGCACCGTGATAGTTTCCAGTGAGCCGCTGTCACGCAGAGTGAATTGCAGCTACTTACGGTGGCGACAGAAACGGTGTAACGATGGACGTTGGTTCTTATTCGGCGGGTTCAAAGTGCTCGGGCTCTTTTCGCAGTGGGCGTAGCAACTGTGTTGCGGTGCACGCCGCCGAAAACGCAACAATGGCTATCAGACTGGCCGTTTGCCGATCATTGGCAGCCGCATGAGTCGACTCATTCAAGACAGATTCGTCACTACCGCAGGACGGCAGCCGTCTGCTCGGGCACTGGTCGACGGTGAACAATCGCTGACTTATGAAGCCCTTGACCAGGAAAGCAACGCGCTGGCCCGGGCCCTTGTCGGCTCTGGCTGTATGCCAGGAGACCGAGTTGTGGTTTTCGCGCCGAAGGGATTGCGGGCGATCACTGCGTTTCTCGCGATCTTAAAGGCCGGCGCGGTTTATGTTCCGGTCGACACGTCATCGCCATCAGCACGACTTGCACGAATCTTCGTCTCGGCCGAGCCGTCCTTTGTGGTGACTGCGGCCGCAGGGGCGAATCGCCTGGCTGAGGTTCTCGCCACTCCTGGAGTGAACGCGAACCTCCGTATCGGCGCGCTCGAATACGGGGTCGCCAATCTGCCACTTGCCTTCGATCACGAAGACGTCCTACGTCAGGATCGGTCTGCGGTTGGTAGTGCAGCGAGCCCATCCGACGCAGCCCATCTGTTGTTCACCTCGGGATCCACCGGTGACCCAAAAGGTGTTGTCATAAGCCACGAGAATGTTTGCCACTTCGTTGACTGGGGGATCAACTACTTCGGCACACACCCTGGTGAACGGATCTCGGGACATCCACCACTGCACTTCGACCTCTCAACGTTTGATATCTACGCCACGATTGGTGCGGGAGCCGAACTCCACCTTGTCCCGCAATCAACCAATCTTTTGCCGGCCAAAATCGCCGGTTTCATGCAGGAGCACGAGATCAATCAGTGGTTCAGTGTGCCATCGATCTTGACCCTCTTGATGCGGTCAGGGGCCATGGATGACGCTGAGTTTCCATCCCTCACGCGCCTTCTGTGGTGCGGTGAAATGATGCCGACGCCAACCTTGCTCTATCTCATGGATCGGTTGCCCGGAGTCACGTTCACCAATCTGTACGGTCCCACAGAGGCCACGATCGCGTCGAGTTACTACACCGTCGATAAACGACCAGCGACGCCGACGAGCCCGATCCCCATTGGCGTGGCGTGCCCTGGCGAATCGCTTCAGATTCTCGACGACGCCGGACATCCTACCGGGCCAGGCGAGGTCGGGAACCTAGTCATCGGTGGCGTGGGCCTGTCAGCTGGCTATTGGCGAGATCCAGTAAAGACCGCCGAGGCCTTCTTTGTTAGCACCGACGAAAGTCGGCTCTACCGCACGGGCGATCTCGCGAAGACCGGCCCCGACGGCGAGCTGCTGTTGCTCGGCCGGTCAGACTCACAGATCAAAAGTCGTGGATACCGAATCGAACTCGGCGAGATTGAAGCCGCCATCGACGCGTTGGGGATGGCGAAGGAGTGCGCCGTTGTCGCACTCGACGACGACGATGCCGGAAAGCTCGTCGCGTGCGCGTACACGGGACTCGATCTTTCAGCCGGCGAGGATGCCGCCGTGCTGACGCTGCGTAAGCGGCTCGCGGCGTCGCTGCCGCGCTACATGATCCCCGTCCGTTGGCAGTCATACGACGTGCTTCCAAAGAACGCGAACGGAAAGATTGACCGGCGGGCAATACGAGAAAGTTTCGAGGAAATTTGTGTCTGACCTTAAGGCAAGATCGGATATCACCCCCCAGATAGTGGAACTTCTCGAGAAGACCTTGGGTGTCGACATCGAGTCGCCCGACTTCGACCTGCTTGAGTCTGGCGTACTCGATTCGCTGGCACTCATCGAGGTGATGACGGAGCTCGAGTCAGCCTTTGGCGTCGAGATTCCGCTTGATGCCCTCGAACTCGACGACCTTCGGACGGCACGAAGCCTGGCCTTGTTGGTCGCTGCGAATAGCGCTTCATTGGCGTCGGTCAGCGCGTCACCGGTCGGCCAGGCGTTCCCGCTTCCCGGTGGCGGCGAAATACGCCCGCTCGACCGTGACCGTCTCGGCGAGGTTGCTGCCCTGTTGCTCATGAAGCGACAGCCAAGTCAGGCTCAGCTCGAGTACTTCACCAGCGTTTTGGCCAACTACTTCTTCGACCACCCACACGCCGACGCTGAGATCCCCTCTCTGATCGCGGTAGACGCGGACGGAAAGCTCGTTGGTTTCATCGGATCAAGCGTCCGCCGTTTCGAATTCAACGGATCGCCCGTCCGTATGAGTAGCTGTGGCCCGCTAATCATCGACCCTCATGCACCAACCATCGGCGTCGGCTTGTTCCTTTTGCAGCGATATCTGGCTGGCCGGCAAGACTTCACGATCAGCGACAGTGCCACCGACACGGTGCTTGAGATGTGGACAAAGCTCGGAGGAAAGCGCGCAGATGTGGTTCGTGAACGCTGGACCGTCGTCCTTCGGCCACTGACCTTCGCCAATGACCATTTCCTTCGCGGACGGGGTGCGGGATCCCGGGCCAACGGCGCGGTCGTGCTTGGCGATCGGGCGGTCGCCCCCGTCGCTCGTCTCCTCTTGCCAAAGCGCCCGAAACTTGTTGCCGAGTCGCTTTCGCCGGAAGCTCTACGAGATGGTATTGCCGGACTTCCGGCGGACTTCGCTCTTCGACCGTCGTATGGCGTCGACCTTTTGGCGTGGCAGTTTGAGGCGATGGCTGCGGCTGGAAAGGGCGAGGTGCGCAGTGCGCTCTTCCGCAATGCCAGTGGCGCCATCTCGGGATGGTACGTCTACCTGCTCAATCGGGGTGGCATATCGCACGTCTGGCAGCTCGCCGGTGAAGCGTCAGAGTTACCTTCGGTGTTTGCCCACTTGCTCCACGACGCTTACGACAACGGTGGTGCCGTTGTCGATGGCAGGGTCGAGCCGCATCTGCGCGAGGTCGTCGCACACCGGTCGGTCAAACTCCGACCGTCATCGTCACATCCCTTGAGGCACACGAATCGCGCCGACCTTGAGGACGTTCTCTTCGGTGAAGCAGCGTTCCTGAGTCGGTCTGACGGTGAGTCGTGGATGGGTGCCTTTGGCGAGGCGGTCAACGTCATCGCCTAGAGTCAGGGGCGTTCACGTTGGATAATGGGCTTCCATGTTCTTTGGGTAGCTCCGGCTGAAGTAGTTCCAAAGCTGCTCGCCGTAGGTTGATGCCCGATACGCGCTCGACATGTCTCCGACACCAGCGTCAGTCTCGGAACTGCTCGCCATGAAGCCAGCGTTGGCGTGGCGTTCGCTGGCTGCGACCGCTGCGGTGAGTTGGGGGGAAATCGGGAGCGGATCGAGAGCTGTCGTCAGCGAGGGTCCGTGGAAGTACCCGACGGACATTCGGGGCTCGGTGGTAATGACACGGTGCGGCGTCGCAACGAAGTAGTTGCCGGAGATCCCCTGGAGCATCTCTCCGAGGTTGACAACGAATGCGTCCTCAACCGTCGGCACGTTGATCCATTCGCCGTTGCTGTTTCCGACTTGAAGCCCCGGCGTGTGCCCGGCGGCCAAGAGGGTGACGAAGCCCGCGTCGTGATGGGCGTTGACGCCAGCCTGTCCCGCCGGAGTTGGCGGGTAATTGATCAGTTTGATGAGCGACATTGGCTCGTCGCCGAAGTAGCCGGTGAGATGGTCTTCGTCTAGGCCGAGGCTGAGCGAGAAGACGCGTAAAAGGCTGTCTCCCAACTCGCCAAGACGGGCGAAGTATTCATCGAGGAGGGCTCGGAACCCAGGGATTACGTCGTTGGGAAGCCACTGGTTTGGGCCAAGTAGACGCAGATAGTTTGGCGTCACTTCTCGATCTCGGGCCGGCCACTCGCTCCATAGGTCGATCTGTTCCCGCATGTCTGGCCGATTGTTCGTGTACTCCGAACCAAGTGATTCCCAGCCCCGGAAATGGCGCGAGGCCATCTTGTCGATCAGCTGCTTCTGGTCGGTCGGGAGCGCATAGAAGGATCGCATCGCATCAAACACCGAATCGACCAGCTTCGGGTCAACTCCGTGGTTCGTGGCTATGAAGAACCCGACCTCGTGGCAAATTTCGCGCAACTCGTCTGCCAGTTTGGCGCGAGCGTCTGGTCCCTGCCGCAGAGGTCCCAGGTCGACGATAGGGATTTCGCTAAATGCTCCAGACTGCATCGTCGGATTGTAGTCGTCGGCCAACCGCCAAGACAGACGACCCAAGTGTCAGTGATGTGGGCTTGTATTGGCATGGGCTTGAACTGACCCGGTGCTCTAGTGTTCTTGAAATGAGAGCTGAACTCGCTGTGCTGCCTAGCGATGCCGAACTGGCCGAGGTCATTGGTCATGTGAACGAAGAAGGTGGCGTTATTTTGCGCGACCTGCTCGGGTCGGCGCTAATCGACCGTTTCCGGGAAGACATCACCTCGGAAACCGAGACGCATGGGTCTGGTGCGACCTCCGGCAGCGAACGAATGGCTGAATTCTGGGGGAGTCAAACGAAGCGGTTCACCCGACTTGGGTGGCGGAGTCAAGCGTTCGAAGACATCATGCTGGCGCCAACCTTGCGAGGCGTTGCCGACACTCTGCTGCTCCCGTCGTGTGATGACTATTGGCTGAATACCGGGCAGATGATGATCATCGGTCCCGGTGAGTCAGCGCAGATGTGGCATCGCGATGCGAATAACTGGCCGCCCCTGTGCAAGCCGGACTCACCCGAAGTGAC
>JBBKWJ010000155.1:0-34111 GCA_037968895.1 Acidimicrobiales bacterium | reverse complement strand
CGATCGATCGACCCCAGAAGCGGGTGACATTGTCCCCGCTCATGCCACCGGCTCATACGACGTCAGAGACGTCATCCGGTCGGTTGCTGACGACGACGAATTCTTCGAGCTGCGGGCCGGTTGGGCTCCAAACATGGTGACCGGCTTCGCTAATTTCGGCGGCCACACTGTTGGCGTCGTCGCGAATCAGAGCCAATCGCTCGCTGGTTCGATCGACATCCCGGCGTCGCAGAAAGGGGCTCGGTTTGTCGGAATGTGCGACGCGTTCAACGTCCCGTTGCTAACCCTGGTCGACACCTCGGGTTTCCTCCCAGGCAAGGACCTTGAGTGGCGGGGCATGATTCGGCACGGGGCGCAACTGGCGTTCTCGTATGCCAGAGCCACAGTCCCGCGCGTCGCTCTGATCCTTCGCAAGTCATACGGCGGCGCGTACATCGTTATGGACTCGCGTTACATGGGCAATGACATCATGTTTGCGTGGCCAAGCGCGGAAGTAGCGGTGATGGGCGCAAAGGGCGCAGTTGAAATCCTTCATCGCAGGGCTTCGCCGGAAGAACGAGTCGAGCTTGAGGCTGCCTACGAGCGTGACTTCTTATCGCCTTACCCCTCAGCGGAGCGAGGTTCGATTACCGCAGTCATCGATCCAGCTGAGACCAGACGCAACCTCGTGGCCTCATTCGACATGTTGTCGACGAAGCGCGAACGCCTCCGCTCCAGGACACACGACAACCTACCGCTCTAGCTCGGCCACAAAAGGTTCCGCTTGCATTCCACTACGGAGCGAGCTTCAGGCTAGATTCGTGCAAATACGATTTGTTGAATCGCATGCGCTCAGCACAGTGTGGTGCAGGTGGCAGTAGCCCCTCGTCGTGAGATCATGCCAATCGCTGAGGAGCAGTGAACGTGTCAGAGTCCGTCACCATTACCGACAACCGCACCGGCGAAAGCGTCGAGATCCCCATCGAGAACGGTGGGATCGACGGCAAGGCGATGGCCAAGCTCCTGCCGGGGGTGTGGTATTTCGACGAAGGCTTCAAGTCGACCGCTTCGACAGCGAGCGCGATCACCGAACTCGACGGTGGCAAAGGCTTCCTCCGCTATCGCGGTTACCCCATCGAACAACTCGCCGAAAAATCCACCTTCCTTGAGGTCTGTTACCTGCTTCAAAACGGCGAGCTGCCGACCAAAGAGCAAAATGACATTTGGACACACGACGTCACGCACCACACATACGTGCATGAAAACTTCCGTCGCCGGTTCATGGAAGGCTTCCATCACGACGCCCACCCGATGGGCATGATGGTTTCCGCTATCGCGGCGTTGTCGACCTTCTACCCAGACGCCAAGAACATCGAAGATCCAGAAAACCGGTATCGACAGATCAACCGTCTCATCTCTAAGGCCCCAACCATTGCGGCTATGACCTATAAGGCATCAGTTGGACAGCCGTTTGTCTACCCAGACAACAAGCTCAACTATTCCGAGAACTTCCTCTCGATGATGTGGAAGGTCAACGAGAAAGACTACGTACCGAATCCAGTCCTTTCGAAGGCGCTCGATCAGCTCCTCATCCTCCACGCCGATCACGAGCAGAACTGCTCGACCACCACGATGCGGGTTGTTGGCTCATCACACGCCGACCCATACATTGCAGCCGCCGCCGCAACTGCTGGCCTCTACGGGCCCCGCCATGGTGGCGCAAACGAGCAGGTCATTTACATGCTCGACGAGATCGGGTCATACGACAACATCGAACCATTCATCGAGAGCGTCAAGGCAGGCGAAGGACGACTCATGGGCTTCGGCCACCGGGTCTACAAGGCATACGACCCTCGGGCTCGCATTGTCAAGGAAACCGCAGACCGCGTCTTCGAAATCACCGGCAAGAACCCAATGCTCGACATCGCGCTCAAGCTAGAAGAGATCGCCCTCAACGACGATTACTTCAAGAGCCGTAACCTTTATCCAAATGTCGACTTCTACACCGGCCTGATCTACCAGGCCATGGGAATTCCGCTCAACATGTTCACCGTGATGTTCACCATCGGCAGAATGCCAGGATGGCTCGCTCACTGGAGCGAACTGCTCGAGCAAGACCAGCCAATTGCTCGTCCACGCCAGATCTACACTGGTTCACCCGAGCGAGACTACGTGGCAATGGCCGACCGCAAGTAAGCCATCCGCAGCCAAAAACAACTATGGCCCGCTCCTAGCAGAGCGGGCCATAGTTGTTTTTGGATTCTCCTAGGTTGTGTGACGCTGTCTACTCGCCGAACGTCACCAAGATCTTGCCGACGTTCGCGTTTGACTCCATGTGGCGGTGCGCATCGGCGATATCGGCGAACGCGAATCGAGAATCGATCACGGGGCGAAGCGCACCCCACTCAAACAGGGGCAGCAATTCAGCCTTCACCCTCTGTACGAGAGCAGCCTTCTCTTCCAAAGGCCTTGCCCGCAGCGTGGTACCGATGATCGAGGCTCGCTTGGCCAGAAGAAGCCCAAGCGGCAGTTCGACCTTCTGCTCGCCCATCATCCCCACCTGAATGAGGCGGCCCTTCGTCTTTAGGCACTTGATGTTGTCGAGGGTGTATTCGCCGCCGATGACATCGAGCACGACATCGACCCCCTCGCCGCCGGTTACCGAAAGAACCGCTTCGGCGAACGAGGTCGCGGTGTAGTCGACCACAACGTCGGCCCCAAGTTCCAGACAAGCGTCGACCTTCCCAGTCGAACAAGTGACGATGATTCCCGCTCCGATCGCCTTCGCAATCTGGATGGAAGCAGTTCCGACACCCGATGCACCGGCATGGACCAGGGCGAAACGCCCTGACGTGAGTCCGCCCTGCACCACAAGCGCATCGAATGCGGTGAGGAAAACCTCGGGGATCGCGGCCGCATCATCGATCGACACACCATCGGGAATGGGGAGCAACAGACGTTCGTGAATCGTGAGTTGCTCGGCGTATGCGCCTCCGCCAACAATGCCCATGCAGCGGTCACCAACCTCCCACCCTTGGACCCGCTCGCCGAGCGCAGTGATGGTGCCAGCGAACTCCATCCCTGGTATCTCCTTCGGCATCGGGGGGCCGGGGTAGAAGCCTCGCCGTTGCAGAAGATCCGCTCGGTTGAGCGCGGTCGCAGTCAATTTGACCAAAACCTCTTCTGGCCCTGGAGTCGGGTCGGAAACCTCTTCGATGGTGAGCACTTCAGGCCCACCCTTTTCGTTCAGAACTACAGCTCGCATAGCGATGACCCTAGCCCCCTACAGCCGGCCCGAGGGAATCGTTAGAGGTGACGCATCTCGGCAAGGTGGTCGAGCGGCGGCGGGGCGATCTTGACGTACCCTTCGATCACTTCGAGCCCTGTCGGGGCCACGAGGACAGGGTCGAGGCAGAGATGTCGTACCGCTGGCGTTGCTTCGCCGACCGCGACGAGTCGTGTCGTGATCTCAATCAGATCTGCCGCCACCGTCGCCTCGGAGAGAAGGTCTTCGAGCCATGGCTCCGTTGCGAGTGACTGGAGGTTGTCGATGCTCGCTGGGAGTGCACGACAGACCCTTCGCTCGGCCAGCGCTCCTGCGTTGCCTCCAATCGAGATGCTAATGAGACCACCGGTTGCCGCACTTTGCTCGAGTTCGATTTTGAGGGCAACGCCAGGCTCGACCATTTTTTGCACAATGACGGGATACAAGGCATCGCCGAAGGTTGTTTCCATTCGTCCGAGCGCATCGAGCAACGCGTCGTCACTTCGAAGATCGAGCGCGACGCCTCCTGCCTCTCCGGCCCGTCGCGACGACACGCCACCCGCCTTTAGCACAACAGGGAATCCAATCGAGGAAGCCCGCTGACGGGCTTCGAAATGAGAGCCGACAATGCCGTACGGAGCGAGCACCAGTCCGAAGGCGTCAAAGAGATGACCAAGCTTCGGATCGAGCATCGAGATCATGGTTGGCTCGTCGAACGCCTCGACTGCAGACATTATTTTGGTGCGGTCATCGTCCTCGGGCACAAACGGCACTTCTTTATGTGTGCGGCGCCACTCGCCGTATTGCGCGTATCGGCCAAGTGCTGCCGCGGCCTCTTCGGGGAATGCGTACGTCGGCATTCCGTCGACGCGTAGAAATTCATCGCCAGCCAAGCTGACGGCGACGAGCGGCTTGGCTACGGCCCTGTCGATTCGTCCAAGCACGACAGCGAGTTCGTCATATGGGCTGTCGAGGGTCGGAGCCAGAGCGACGACAACTGCGTCAACCTCATCGCTCACCGCCGTCGCGATCACGATGCGTTCGAAGCTGTCGAGATCTGTGTCGTGGGACAGCGAGATCGACTCGGCGTCGTTCACAACCAACGCAGTGCCGGAATCGACGTCGGCTAGGTTCGCCGGGCTCACGACCTCGAGTCCCTCACGACGGCACGCGGCGACTGCCAGTTTTCCGACTGACGCAGCGTTCGAGACGACTGCGACTCGTCGACCTTCTGGAACAGGCTGGGTTACGACAAGGCGTGCGATCTCCGCCAGATCGGAGACGCGGTCAACCAAGATCACTCCGGCTTGTGCGAGCACCTCGGCGAGATCGTCGTTGTCAGGCCGAACCCACAGCACGGGCTTGACCTCGGAAACAACTCGTACCTCGTTAGCGACGTTCCTCGCGTCACCAACATCATCGACATACACCGCAACTGCTTCTGTTGCTTCGTCCGTAGCCCAGTACTGAAGGACATCAGCGGGAGCGATATCGGCTTGATTACCCAAGCCCAGGAACGACGAGATCCCGACTCCTAACAAGTTGAGTGAATTGAGTACCGCACCGCCAAGCGGGCCCGATTGAGACGCCACTCCGAGGACGCCTTTCTCGATTCCAACGGGTATGAACATCCCAGTGAGCCGAACATCGTCTGCGGTGTTGGCGACGCCGAATGCGTTTGGCCCGACGACTCGCAACCCATTCTCAAGCGCAGTCCGAACGATGGCACCCTCTCGCTCGGCGCCAGCGGGGTCGGCGTCGGAGAACCCGGCCGACACGATGAGAAGCGAGCCAGCCTTGGCCGAAACCGCGTCCTCAACGACGCTCTCGACCACACCAGCGGGAACGGCAATGATGACCAGATCGACTGGCTCATCAAGTTCGCTAAGGCTTGTCGCAACCGCTGCTCCGTCAACCGGAACCCATGTCTCGTCGGCGACGGCCGGGTGAATAGCGAACGTCGTGCCTTGATAGTTGCCGTCCACTATCCGCTGGAGGATTTGGCGGCCAATGGATGTCTCTCGGCGCCCGACGCCAACTACCGCGATACTCGCAGGCTTCAAGATTCTGGCTACAGAAGCGGCCCCCGCTTGGCGAGCTCTGGCGTTGATTAGCGCCGAGGTTTCGGCCGTGATGTTGATGCCAAGGTGCACGTCGATCACGCCGTCGGCAAATTTTGTCTTCACCGCGAAACCCGCACGTCGAAAGACGCTGAGCATGCGGTAATTCTCTGGTAGTACGGTGGCGGTGAAATTGTTGAACTTCATGCGCCGTCCATGCGCAGCCAAGTATTCGAGCATCAACGTTGCGAGCCCACGGCCGTGGTTCGCGTCATCAACGAAGAACGCAACCTCTGCTTCGTTCTTGCCCTCGTATGCCTCATACCGGGAAACGGCGACAAGCTCGTCGCCTTGCATCGCAACGAAGGCCATACGACGCTCATAGTCGATGTTCGTGAAGTAATCGAGTTCCTTCTCGCTGAGTTCAGGGCGATGCCGGAAGAACCGGAAATAGACGCTTTCGGGCGACTGCCGACGATGGAATCGGTCGAGGGCAGGCGCATCTTCAGGCCGGATTGGCCGTAGTTGCACTGGCACCCCGTCGCGAAGGACTGCGACGGTCTCAAGCTCGCTCGGATAGTTGGCCTCGCTCATGCGAGAAGCGTAGGTCACTCAGGAGAAGAACCGGTAGGTCTCGGCCCGAGCGGCCTCGGATTCCGTCACTCGAAGTGTCAAAAGACACCTCGAATCCTTCACGATCGCTCACCCGTTATTTAATACTTGACTCGCCGCCTCGGTCAGGGTCGCTCGCACTCTGCCGCCTGCCTCATGGAGATAGCTGTACTGATGCCTGTCTTGGACCCGATCACGCGTGAGGAGTACATACCCTGCCGCTTTGGTTGCCCGATCAACGAGTTCGAGCGGGGCTCCATAGTCGCGCATCGAAAGCGTGATCTTTGAAGTCTCTGCGTCATTCCTTGAAGCGGCAAGCTCGCCTGCATGGTTTTGGCGCCGGTCATAGACCGACCTGAGCCAACCTTCAGATGGGCGCTCCGTCCTCAGGTAGTAGCCCGCCTGGGCCAGCTCAGAGGCGATCGAGCGGAGTAGCGGCGATGGGCTGCTATTGGTCACGGCAATCGCCACTGTGGTCGCCGCTGACGTTCGATCCAGGGGACGCGACTCCGTCTTGTCGAAACTGACTCTTAGATCAATTACTGCATCGTCTGCGGGGAGCACGGTTGGTCCCGGGGCGATGAGTGGAGTCGCCCGCAGTCCAGTCTGAGGTTGTGACCTAACGGCGCTGGCGGCCGATTGCTGCTTCGATGACGGCGGTCTTCGACGGAATTTGAGACCGGAGCGGAGTAGCAGGCCGAGCGCGAGAAGCAACAGGAGGCCAAGCGCAACCGCCCACAGGATCTTAGGTTCGATCACACTCACCACAACCGATCGCGTTCACGCATAGCAACACGTCGCCACAGCAGCACAATTCCCGCCAAGTCGCTCATGCCGTGCTGTGTTCGACATGGTGTCACCGAAAGGCCTTCAATACAACCTCTGCCAAACCTCAGAGCGTGGGCGTTTGCGCTATTTACCACGTTAAGTGCTCGGTTGCCGCTGGCACCAGTTCGGGTAGAAAGTGGCTGCGCTAGTCATGGAGGGCAGCGTTGAGGCCACCCCACTTGCCGTTGTTTGGAAGCACCTCGACCGCGCCGGTAAGACCATTGCGCCGGAACAAGAGGTTGTCTCGGCCGCTGAGTTGGCCGGCCTTCATCTTCTCGTCAGCACCGTCGGAGCCGAGCCCAACCGCAAGCACAGGGGTTCCGCCCGTTACATACAGTCCAGCCTCAACGGTGCAATCGTTACCAAGCGCGAGGCCGATGCCGGCATTGGCGCCAATGAGGCAGCGCTCCCCTACCGAGATGATCTCGGTGCCCCCGCCAGACAGCGTGCCCATGGTCGAGCAGCCTCCGCCGAGGTCGGAGTCGGCGTGGACGGTGACGCCTTGCGAGATTCGTCCTTCGACCATGTTCGGCCCGACCGTGCCTGCGTTGAAATTGATGAAGCCTTCGTGCATGACAACGGTTCCTTCGCCCAAATACGCGCCGAGTCGCACGCGAGAGGCATCAGCTATCCGCACACCTGTTGGTACGACATAGTCGACCATGCGTGGGAACTTGTCGACGCCGTAGACGTGCATGTGATTGCCGGACAAGCGAGCGGCACCTCGGGCCACGTCGTAGAGATCGGGATCGATCGGACCAACGTTTGTCCACACGACGTTGTTGAGCTTGCCGAACGCACCATCAAGGCTGACGCCGTTTGGCTGCACATGACGGTGCGAAAGAAGGAATAAGCGGAGGTAGACGTCGCCGGCGCTCACTGGGGCGTCTGAGAGGTTGGTGATTACGGAGATGATTGGCACTCGCCGGTGGCCAGCTGGCGCGCCCGCACCATTAAAGGCAGCCAACGCCTTGAGGGCGTCAACGTTGCTGTGCACCTTGCCATCGCCTTCGAACGCCGCAAACTGCGTCACCATCGCGGCAAGCTGATCGGCCGAGGGGAAATACGAACCGGTTGTTAGCTCGCCGAGCACATCGGCAATCGCTGCCGCCGAGCCAGTGTTGGCCTCGAAGTTGAGGGCCACGAAGTCGGCGTCGAGCAGCCGGTCATCAAGTCCGAGGGTGGCGAGGCCAAGGCCAAAGGCAACTGGCGGTGCATATCCCTCGCGTCCTTCTACGGCGGCGACCAGGCTCTTGAACTCTTCGACAGTTGTAGGCATCCAGGCAGTGTCGGGCATTCGGCCGCTTCTCGCAACGTCGTGCGATGCTAGACAGATGCGCGAGTTGTACGAACACCCATACCCATCACCGGAACTAGCAACTGAGTTTCCCTTTGTTCCGCACGATCTGCCTCGCCTTGAGCCGACTGAACAGCTCGCCAGAGGCCGAGAATTCCTTGAGTTGATGGAACACCGCCGCAGCGTGCGGATGTTCTCAGATGAGCCGGTTGCCCAAGAGCTCATCGACCTCGCGATCGAAGCAGCGTCGACTGCGCCATCGGGGGCACACAAACAACCGTGGCGGTTTGTTGCTATCAGCTCGGCCGAGGTTAAGGCGGCGATCCGGGTCGCGGCCGAGGAGGAGGAGCAGACGAACTACATCGCAAACCGCATGAACGAGGAATGGCAGACCGCTCTCGCTCCACTCGGCACCGATTGGCACAAAGAGTTTCTCGACATCGCCCCGTGGATTGTTGTCCTCTTCGAGGAGCGGTTTGAGCAGCGCCCAGACGGCTCACGACGTAAGAACTACTACGTGAAGGAGAGCTGCGGCATCGCGGCGGGCATCTTCGTGACGGCGCTTCACACAATGGGACTAGCGACCCTCACGCATACGCCCAGTCCAATGGCATTCTTAACAAGGCTCCTCGGGCGTCCTGCGAACGAGCGTCCATTTGTCCTATTTCCCATCGGCTACCCGCTCCCCGATAGTCTCGTGCCAGACCTGCGAAGAAAGCCTCTCGACGAGGTACGAGTCTTGATCGAAGCAACGGATTTATGAAACCTTCAATTGTCACACTGACTCTCAACCCTGCGCTTGATGTGTCGTCCTCGGCGCCGGTGGTAGCCCCAACCCACAAACTTCGCTGCACCCAGCCACACGAAGAACCCGGTGGTGGAGGTATCAACGTGGCCAGAGTGAGCCGGCGACTCGGGGAGTCGACAGTTGCAATCATCCCCCTCGGCGGTGCGGTTGGTGGCCGCGTCGACCAGCTCCTCACGGCCGAGGGCTTTCCGTCCGTGGTTATTCCGATCGAGGGACAAACTCGACAGTCGATCACGGTGACCCAATCGAACAACGGCGACCAGTACCGCTTTGTTTTCCCTGGGCCAGTACTCAGTGACCAAGAGATAAAGCAATGCCGAGACGAAGCCATTAAGGCCGGAGCCGACGCGAAATGCGTCGTAATCTCTGGCAGCATGCCGGGCGGTGTCGAGGGCTACATCATCGATGACCTCATCGCCGCGCTTCCACATGCCAAGATCATTGTCGACACCTCAGGCCCATCGCTTCAGAGGGCATTGAGTTCCGGGGCCTATCTCGTCAAGCCAAGCGCGAGCGAACTGGCGACTGCTGCTGGCCGTCAGCTCGATACCGAGGCCGACATCAGGGACGCCGCGCTTGAGCTCGTGACCGATTCTCGGCTCCAAGCATTGGCGGTTTCGATCGGCCCGGGCGGAGTCATCGTGGCGGCAGCCGACGGAACGATCACCCGCCTTCGGGCCCCTACCGTCAAGGTCAAAAGCGCCGTCGGTGCTGGCGATTCGATGGTCGCCGGCATCGCCGTCGGTTTGGCTCGCGGGCTGAGTCTGACCGACGCCTGCATTCTCGGTACGGCCTCAGGCACCGCGGCAGTGCTCAGCGATGGCACTCAGCTCTGCGATCCAGACGATGTTGAACGTCTACTACCGCTCGTTTCTGTCGCCTAGGTACCTACACGTCGACGGTAGATCCCCCGGCCCCGAAACGACATCACGATGTCGCCTTCAGGATCGGTCACTTCGAGATACCCCTTAATGTGCCCGCGGTCTGGCTTTGATCTTGACGGCACCACGTCTTCGACGAGATAGCTCACGTCGTAGTCGACGTCGGGTCTGACCGGCTTTGTCCAGCGAAGGTCGTCGATACCGGGCGAACCCATCGACGATTCACGGGGAATAAAGTTGTCGACCATCAGTCGCATGACGGCAGCCGAGGTGTGCCAACCCGAGGCGATTAAACCACCAAATGGGGAGTCTTTCGCCGCTTCGGGGTCGGTGTGAAAAGGCTGTGGATCAAACCGAACCGCAAACTCAATGATCTCGGACTCGGTGAAGCGGAAGCTGCCGAGATCGAAAGTTTGTCCGGTGGAGAAGTCGTCGAGGTATCGCTCTGGAGCAGGCATTGCATGGAGTCTGCCAGACCCACTCGTGCCGAACACAGTCCGCCCGACACACAAATTGCCGGCCCAAGTACATTGTGCTCGCTACTGTTTGACGATGACCATCAGAGTTCTGGGGCGGCACGACGTTGCGCTATTTCGAGAAACTCGCCTTCAAGGGCTTGCAACTGATCCGCGCTCGTTCGGCTCTTCTTACGAACGCGAGGTGGCATTCGATGATGCAATTTGGGCTGCGCGAATTGACCGTTTCGCGGGTCGGCCTGGCGTGGTGCTCGCTGACGAAAGCCCCACGGGCGTCGCGAGCGGCGTTGCGGGAATCGGACTCTCTGAGAATCCAGATGTGGCTGTGCTGTGGGGAATGTGGGTTCGCCCAGAGGATCGGCGATCCGGCGTGGCCGGTGAGCTCGTTCTGTCGGCTTTAGCATGGGCCCGAGATCGAGCGGTCGACACGGTGACGCTGACCGTCTACTCCCACAACACCGGAGCAATCGAGCTCTACCGTTCGCTTGGCTTCGTTTCTGAGAGCGAGGCCGGCAGCGACGACATCACTATGACGATAAAGGTCTAGCGACGAAGGACTGACGGTCAAACCCCACGGGGCGTGATGAATAGACCTTCGCAGGTTGCGATGAGGTTCTCCGCTTCGTCAAGGCAATCACCGCCGACGAAAAGCTTTCGCTCCTCGTCCTTCTCGACCCAAGCTCGATACACGAGCGGCTCACCAATCGGGGTCGGCGCCTTGTAGTCGATCCTGATCCATGCCGTGAACGCCATTCGCTGGAGCATTGCGAGAAGGTAGCCAGCCAGGTCATCGAAGATGGCGGCCACGACGCCGCCATGACTTCGTTTCGGTGCGCCCTCAAATCCGGGCCGAAGCGTGATGTGAGCCTCAATGCGGTCGCCGCTGCGCAGCACGTCGTATGGAACGCTGAACGGATTCCCTTTCCCTGACATCGGGCGACGTAGATCATTCTCGAAGTAGCCACCATCCGGCGGCACGTACGACTCAGCCTTGAAGTCAGCCCAGTCCTCCACCGATCGATCAGTAACCGGTCCCGCCGTTAGTGTTGGCAGCCGGCGCTCCAACTCTGTCGCTAGATCATCAAGTACCGCAGGGTCTTGCGCATGACCCATCAGGGCGTGCATCACATCACGAAGCCGTCCTGCTGCGTTGACCTGTGCATCGTCGTTGACATCCATCACGGCGTCATCATGACGGGCGGAAGCCGATTGGCACAATTCGACATGGCGTCACCGCGACGTCGACTACCGAATCTCGATGCCGCCAAGCACCAGATTTATCTCGTCAACAAGTGTTCCTCGCGAGAGATGACTGCCGAGCACGATGTAGAGAGCAAAGGCTCGACCCTTGGCGAAGAAGAACTTCTGCGCGCCCGACTGGCCTCGGATCGGGCGCTGCATCCCGTCGGTGATGAAGTCAGAACCGGCAATAGTTGGTATCCCTTCATCGCTGAAGAGGGTGCTTCCAATCACGGTCGGGGACTCCTCGAGCAGACAGATGAGGACATCGCCAGTCCCCATGCGCTCAACTGCGCCACTACCAAAATCGCCTCGTTCCAGTGGCAGGGGAAAGTTGCCAATGTGGACACGGGGCGTTGCTAGCGCGACGGAACCTTCCTCGGCTTCCCCAGATCCCGAATCAACCTCGGCTTCCCAGTTTGATGGCAGCTGAAGGACGATGCCAGGGCTTGTCAGTTGCATGAGTCGACGAGTCATGTCGGATCTCCGATAATCGAGGGGGCAGGGCTCATGTCAGGCCGCCCATTGGGTGAGCGCCGCGAGTCCGGCAGCGGCTCCGAGCGCCGCCAGAGCAAGCGAACCAAGGCGCCACACAAGAGGCGAACGAGCGTGAAGCGCCTTGTGGAACCGCACAAGGTCACTGGGCGAGCGCACGCGTCGAACCGCGAGGATGCCTAGGCCCCGGGCAAGGCCGAAGGCGCCACCGATAGCGAGGGACGCCACGAACGAGCCAGCGAACAGGATCGTGACAAGCCATAAGAGCAGGGCCGCCGAGGTGATGAACGTCATCAGCCCGGTGCCAAGTTGGAAACCGAATCCAAGGCCATACACCCAGCCTCTGAACTCGTGCAACCAGTCTTCGTTCACCTGTCGATGGACTGAAGGCAATGCTGTGTTAGTCCGCTCGACAACAGTGGCAACAACCGCAGCGCCAGCGACGATGACGAGTCGGGCCGTCGGACCGATCCCGAGGCCGCCCGCTTCAAGCAGCCACGACAATACTGCGCCAGCCCCACCGAATACCGCCCCAGTGACTAGACCTCCGATCGTCGAGCCAACGACAAATGCGCTGGCCGTCTGACCGAATGTGAATCCTCTACCTCGCTCACCGAGCGGGTGGATGCTCGAAAGCATCGACTCGCCTCAGGGCGACCACGTCGAGCGAATAGCTCCCAGCACGGCGGCCAGGACGCCGACAGCAACCACAATGGGAGCCACGCTAGTGATCATGGGCGTGTGGTTCGGCCGCTTCGTGATACAGCTGAGGGTCACCAGGCAATATTCCGGCGTCGAGCAGGTCTTGGTCGACTCGGCGAGCCCTTGAGCGCCCAAGGAATACTTCGCGACGCTTCATTGTGCCTTTCCCGTATCCGGCATCGGCGAGCGCCCGCTCGAGGAGTTGGAGCACGAGGTCCCAGCTGTGAGCGGCTCCTTCGCCGACGACAACACCCCGCTGGCCATCGACCAGTACGAAGTAGGGCGCAACCGGAATTCGATAGTCGTTCCACGCTTCGCTCGACTGAATCGTGGCGTAGCCATGCGGTGCGAGCGCAGCCACGTCGGCTGGGCTCTCCTCATGAGGCCCTTTGGTCACGATAACGAGGCGTAGCTCGGACGGAAGCCGGACACCTTGTCCGAAGGCTCGCCAGAATTCGGCGCATGTTGCACAGCCGGTGGTCAGGAAGGCAACCAGGGTCGGCTGGCGGCCTTGCATCGAGATGGCGCGGGTCGAACCGTTTGGCGTGATCCCCACAAGATCGGCGGCGCGTGTCCCCGTTACTTCAGCCGGCGGCGGCACGCCAGCGATGGTTCGGATGTCGGGGGCCACATCGCTATGAAGCTCGGTAACCGGCCTGAGGTCGATGTCGTCAGCGGCCGTGGTTGCCGGCTCGAGGTGGCGACTGGCCTGCGTGCCGTCTGGGTCGAGGTTGATACCAGCATCGTGGAGCGCTCGGACGATCACCGCGTGGCTACGCAGCAGGCCGACGACCAGGACGCAAAGGATCAAGACGAGCCCGACAAGGAGCCAAGTCACAATGGTCATTCAGGGAACCTCCGTGCCGCTCGTTCCAAATACTCTTGACTGCCAGATAGATAGGTGGCGAGGCGAAGATCGTTGCCATCGCGCAGAATCTCAGCCCAATACTCGAGGCCCTCCAACTCCGCGTCACGCCCAAGAAAATGTTGATAGAGGCTAGCCACGCGCCGCCGTCTTGACTCGATCGAGCCATAGAACGACGTCGTTGCCGCAACCCGGTCGTCGCTCGCCTCGATGAGACCGACCCAATAGGCAACGCCGTCTTGGTCGGGTTCACGTTCGAGAATGAGGCGGTAAAGGCGTTCAACGAACCCTTTTACGCTGCCAGACGCTTGGAAGAACTCTTCGGACGCATACAAGTTCGATGCAAGGCTCGCTGGGTTCAAACCAGCGAGTATTTTGTCAGTCCAGAACTTCGCCCCCGACTCATCGATGCTCCGGCCGAAGACATCTTGGTAGAGGCCTTCGAGGTAGGCCCCGATGTACGGGTAGCTTCTCGCCAGGGTGACCGAGAGCCCGCTTCGGTCGTCTCCATTGTTGAGCCGTGCCGAGTAGTAGCTCGACTCGTTCTCGGTTGGTGCCCTGCCGACGTAATCTTCAAACGCAGCGAACACCCAAGACGAAGAGAATGGGGGCGGAATGTAGCCAGCCTCTAGGCAAGGTCGATGGTGATATCGGGTTGCAGGGTCGGTTCGAGCGACCATTGAGCAGCCAGGATCGATCTCCCACGGCTTTGTGCAGGTGACTACCCGGCAAACGATTGGTCCGACGCACGCTACATCGTTGTTGCAGTTGCCATAGCGAAACGCAGTGCAGCCATCGGCCCGGCTGCCGCACGATCGACATTGGCAAGGAAGCTCACCATCGCGGCAGACGCCACTGGACCCGCACGCGCAGCGAGGCGCTTGTTGGTTGCAGTCCATGTAGTAGCGAGCTGCTCCATCGCAGAAGCTCGAGTTGTCGACCTTCCACCAGCCGGCCAGAAGCGTATTTGGCGGGCATGAGTTCTGACCGTAGATGTGACAGCAGAATTCGGTATAGCCATCGCAACAGAGGTCGCCACAATTGCACGTTCGCGTGTTGCCGCCAGATGATCGCCGTGGACAGCCGCAAACCGCAGCGTAGGCCGTGGCCGGACGGAGCACATAGGCCGGACCCGTTACGGCGAGCGCGCTGCCGACCAAGGCGGTGCGACCCACGAATCCGCGACGACTCGTACGCCGCTCGACAATCGAGGCAACACGGTCGGTCAGGTCCATAGTCAGGCTCATCGGCTGAGCCGTTCGGTGATACGGAAACTGTGGGCCGTCCCCAGATCATGAACCGCCTCGGGGGGCTTCAAGCCAGTCAGGAGCGATGGGCCGACAAGAAACATCACAGCGGCGGCCAGGACAACAAGCCCATAGAGGGCTGAGACGCCTACGCCATGGTCGGCAATTGGACCGAGACCGAGACTCTCTGACGTGACGAGCACTACCACTGCCGATGAGACTGCAATGGCGACCGCCGCCAGGTTGAACAGTCGGTGTGCGGTTCCGGGCGGAACGCTCGCCACGCCGAAGCAACCGCACCCGGCGGTGCTGTCTTGGGCGGTTAGCCTGACCACAAACCAAACGAAGCCGATGAACATGAGCGCCACTGCGAAGGCGGAAGCAGCAGAGATTGCGACCACCGAAGACTCAGCCGCCAACCGACTCGCGACAAGAGGCGCAATGGCCAGACCGACCTCGGTCGCACCGAGGCTGCGGGCGAGCAACCGACTACGTCGAAGCGCCGAGAGCCCAACGCCAGGGACGAGCTTGGCCGAGCGCATTGCCCGTGCCGCTCCATCAGGTCGGACTAGCTTGTCGGTGCCACTGAGGAAGAGCACGACGAGAAGTGTGTGAAAAGGACCGATCAGAACCGTCATACCGTGTCAGACTGTAACCGGATCTAACTACATGCCTGTCATTCGCCCGCAATAGTTCACGTACCAGGTACGTGTACTCGGAATACACGGAGCGGCGGACAAAACGACCAAGTTCCGGGCCCCTGGGCCCGGAACTTGATAAGAGAGACTTGCTCTGCAAGTCGAACGACGTGGGCCATGAGGGATTCGAACCCCCGACCCCCTCCACGTCATGGAGGTGCTCTAGCCAACTGAGCTAATGGCCCTGGAAAGAGAGAGGCTAGCAGGTCGCTAGCCTCTCCCAACCCTGGAGCGCAGAACGGGATTTGAACCCGTGACTGTACGGCTTTGCAGGCCGTTCCCTTGGGCCGCTCGGGCATCTGCGCAGGAGTCAGAAGCTTAGCCCGTCTTCACCTCGACCCGGCACCAAAATCGCTGCAACGCACTGACTTGACAGGTCGGCGCTTTGTGACTGAACTACTCCAACTGAGACCGCCGTCACATGAGGACACGTATGACCAACGCCATCGCCATGATCACCTCCGAAGCTGACATGACCGCAGAGTGGATGACAAACGTTCTCCGCAACCATGGCTCGCTAACTGATGCACAATCAGTCACCGAGATGGACGTCGTTTCGCTTGGTGAACAGGCTGGCCTGCTCGGTCTCCTCTATCGCACAACGATGACCTACAGCGATGGCGCAACCGGGCCGGCGTCAACGGTAATCAAGATTCCAACCACCGATCCAGCCCAGCGCGGGGTATGCGACATGCTCGGTTTCTACAACCGGGAGTGCACGTTCTACCGCGAACGCGCCCACACCACGTCGTTTCGGACTCCGGAGATCTACGGGATGGTGGCTCCCGAAGGCGAGTCAACTGACTTCGTGCTCGTGATGGAAGACCTCGGCCACCTGACTCAGGTCGACCAGGTTGCCGGAGCCAGTATCGAAGACGTCGAGGCTGCAGTCGTGGCCATTGCCGAGCAACATGCGCGCTACTGGGAACACGACGACATCGAAACGCTTGCCGACCCCTTCCTGCGAATCAACGGACCGATCTATCACGCCGCTTTGCCTCAGGTCTTTGCTGGCGGGTGGGAGGCGGCAAAGGCGCATGGCACTGACATTCTGACCCCCGAAGTTATTGCCTTCGGTGATCGGTATGGCGAGTTGATTCCCCCGATGCTGGCCACTCTCGGATCGCCAACCACCCTGGTGCACGGCGACTTCAGAGGCGACAACCTCATGTTCGACGAAGACGGCGCAATCACTATCATCGATTTTCAGATCACAGGCACTGGGCATGGGGCCTATGACATCGCCTACTTCATGTCGCAATCGCTCGAGCCCGATCTACGCAAGGCAAACGACGAGCGAGTCGTCCGCCTCTACGTCAACACGCTCAATGCGGCTGGTGTCGGAGTCAGCTTCGATGACGTCATGCACAAATATCGAGTCGGGCTTGCGTTCTGCCTGATCTATGCCGTTACGTCTTTCCAAGCATGGGAAGCATTCGATGGCCGTCAGCACAAACTGATGCTCAAGATGCTGGCTCGCTCAACTCAAGCGATGACCGACAACGATTCGCTGAGCCTGCTGCCGCTTTAGCCAGACACCATCTCGAGATAATAGTCGGTGCTCAGACCTTCGACGCCGTTCGTCTGACCCGTCTGCAGGTCAAGGATCTCCAGGCCCAACTCGCCTCCGACAATGAGGCGGTCGCCGACGAAGGCCAACCCGCTGGAATTCCATATTCGGCCGCTTTCGAAGTCGGTCGACGACCCCGTTTTGCTATCGAACACGGTAATTCCCGCCCAGTCGGGACGCGAGTAGGCGAAGTATCTTGCATCGTCCGATAGCGCAAAAACTCCGTCGACCGGGTTGAGCCGATCGGTGGGGAGAGTGACCTCAGAGCCACCCGCAGTCAGCGTTGCGGTGCAAGCAAGAGCCTCGTCGCACTGCCACCCGACTTCGCCGGCGGCTGAGGTCGCGAGCACTAGTCCGCGGCGAACAAACTCAAGCGACCCGTTTGAGATCGCATATACGCCTGCCGCTGTTGCATTGATAAACGGTTTGCCATTGCTATTCGGCGCCAGCCAAGAATAGCCCTGGACCTTGACCTCGAAGATCTGTCCGTTGTTCGTGGCTAGGTCGAAGCCCAGATAACTTGTCCCGTCATTAGTTGTGAGTCCGAGCCAGACGCGATCACCGTCACCCGCTGAGCTCGCGTCGTGGGCTGATGCGTTCCACCACACCCTGGCGGCATTCTTCGCACGAAGATTTACGACAACCAGCGAGTAGTCGGCAGAGCCGTCGCCAGTGTCCCATGGCTGAGCTACGAGGTAGTTGTTCGTCATCACGATAGGGCGCAACTCGTCAACTTGTAAGCTCGTGCCATCAGCGAGATCAACGATCGTGATCGGTCCCGGGAAGCTGGAAAACGCGATTCGCGTCCCCGGCGGCGCGCCAAGCGCCAGGCCCTCGATGGTTGGCCCGTCGCGCACTTCGACCGAACCTTGGTTTGCTATCGGGATCTGTGGCTCCCGGTTGCTCGGTGCCGTTGTTGAGGGTGTCGCCGCCTCGTCACCCGTTGGCCCTGAAATTTCGTGCACAACGAGGCGACCTACTCCGACGAGTAGCGCAAGCAGCACAAGGCCAGCAACAATCACGGCTGCCCTGCTGCGCTGCGACGTCGCCACGGTCTCGTCGTCAATGCCACTCGGGACTGAGGCACCGTCGTGCTCGATCATCGCGATGACACGAGAAACTCATAGTTTGGGGTAATCCCAAGGTGGGTGATCTCGCCGGTCTCAGCATCGATCACCTTGAGCGCAGCCTCGCTCCACACCAGTAGACGATGGTCGATGAACACCAGGCCTTCGACGGTCCAGACATGGCCAATCTCGTACCGACTCGAAGTACCGGTGGCGGTCTCGATAACCGTGACACCCTCAAGAGCCGTGTCGATGGCGGCAACGAACCTTCCATCGGGAGACACACGGGCATTTGGCTCGCTAAATGGCTCTCCTACACCGATCTCAAGCGGGATCGACCCATCGTCAGTGATCAACAGGGTCGAGCAGACGAACGACTCGTCGCAGGTCGTCCATAGCGCTCCTCCAGCCGACGCAGCGACAACCGTTCCGGGTCCGAGGTACACGAGCTCAGTGCCGATGACCTCGTACACGCCGTTGGTCAGCACGTTCAGAAATGGCGGATGGCCACCACCGGTCGGAATCATCCACGACCACACCGGGGCGTCGAGCGTTTCGAGCAGAAGTCCACCGTCACGAAGATCAAGCAACTGGTATCGCGACTGTCCGTCTGACCCCACGCTATGCAACCACATCCGGTCGGGGTTACCAGTCGACACGGCTCCTGACACCTCGTTTGGCACATAAAACGTAGCGACGGCGAACGAGTCGAGATTGATAATGACCAAGCTCGTCGAACCGGTGGTGAACTGTCGAATATTGGACAGGGATCCGACGAGGTAGTTAGTCGTCATCCCGAGCGGGAAGACGGTTCCGACATCAGCTGACGCACCATTGCTCAGGTCAACGATGCGGAGGCCGCCGTCGATGGTGCCGTACGCAACTCTTGTTTGCTCGGGTGCGCCAAGCGCAAGCTCGGCGACGTCAACCCCAATGCTGACCTCAAGTGGTGTTGGCTTGTCCACCGTCCCAGAAGTTTCTTCCGGCTGTGAAGTCGCAGCGGCGACCGATGTCGTAGTCAAGATAGTTGTCGACGGTGCGGCGTCTTCGTCCGTCGAGAGGGCATCGTCGCCGCGACCCAACAGCCATTGTCCCGCGGCGAAGAATCCGACAACAAGGCAAGCGGCAACGATGAGACGAGCGGCGACGCTCGAAGGTCTGGCGACGACTGACTCCTCGAGGTCGCCAAGGTCGCCGCTCACTGACCCCGCTCCATGAAGTATGGCAACGCTGCTTCGACCAGAATCGCTTGCCGGGCGCTTGGTGCGCCATCGACCTCTACTGGGGTAATTGCTCCACTGACTCGATCAATCATGACGATTGCACCGTCGGTGGAGGCCAGAACTGCTGATTCAGACACTCCGAGGAGCTTCTCGAAATAGGTGTTCTGGAACCCGGCCGTATCCAGATCGATTCGGTCACCATTCATAAGATTGACGACTTCGAACGTCAGCTGCCTCCATTCGACTTGGATGACGATGGCGCCCTGCGGCGCGAGGACCATGTTCGTATTTGGCGTTGCCTTGATCGACGATCCAACGACGTTCCAGGACGCCCGATCACGAACTCTCATTTGGCAGGAGGACAATGACTGGTGACACTCCCAGATCACTGCCACATCGCGATTCATCCCGATGACAAACCCATCACCGCGACGTGTATACCCATCAGGCGTCAGCTCGTACGTTCCACTTCCGGGACTAGAAATAAGACCACCTGCGAGATTCCACTGGCTGACCGAGTCAGTCACAATGGGTTCGTCCCACTGTCCAATAACGAAACCAGTCGCTTCGGCCGACGAACTGTCTTCGGAGAATCTGGTCACGGTCACAATCGTTGGACTCGCGTCGACTGAAACCTGTAGGCCAGAACCGGAAGGTTCGCTCTCAAGAATGACGAGCGGCTCCGACGCCGCGTCAAGGAGGTTGAGCACCTGGACCGTTGCCTCCTCGACGTACACGAGCCAGCCATCAACGAAGTACAGCGGAGCACCCTTAATATCGAGCGGGAACGACATGCCAGTGGTGAGGTCATTCACACGGATCTCGACCCCGCTCGCGCCAGTCAATAAGACCTGGCCTGCGAACGAAGCCAACAAATCGGCCTGCGCCAGCGACGACTCGGTCGAGACGGTCTCCTCCGTCTCGCTTGGCACCGTCGTTGAGGCAGGGACCGAAGTCTCAGCGCCCTCGTCTGCAGTTTGGTCAGACGAACTCCTCGAAAGCAGAATCAGAATGCCGACGGCGAAGATCACGGGAAGAAGGAGCAACCATCGCGGCGCGCCAGGACTCGTGACGGGAGAATCTCCGATGTCGACGGACTGCGGGGTATCGCTATCCCCTAACCCGATTACCTCAAACTCTTGCATTTCACCCCGAGTCCCCTCCGTTCGAGAGTACTGCGAACGGCCGGTCAAGTCCGAGCGGGGCTGTCACCCCACGTGGCCAAGAGTCGTTGCTCGCGCAGCAAGACTTATCGGTACAACGACTCGGACCGGCTCCGTTTGGTGATCAATCTGGGCCATCAGTATGGTTGCTGCGTCTCGACCAATCGCAGCCGGGTTTTGGCCAACTGTAGTTAGGCCGACTGCTTCAGCCAGCGGATGATCGTCGACGCCTATCACCGCAATCTCGTCTGGCACCCGCCTGCCATTCCTCGTCAAGACAGCTACTACCTCGATCGCGAGCTCGTCGGAGGTACAGAACACCGCCGTCGCCGCCGCAGTGGCGGCCACGATCTCGCTGCGACGCTCCGCCGGACTATTGCGCGACAGGGTGCTCCGCATTACGGCGGAGTAAGAAGCACCTTTGACAAAGCCAGCGATTCGCTCGGATGTGTTGTCGATCGACATTTCGTTCGGCGTTTCAAGGCCCAAGACAACGACCGAACGATGGCCCAACGTCGACAGATGCTTGCCTGCCTCGAACCCAACTCGATGGTTGTCGATCTCAAGCGATGGCCATTCAGCGTGCCGGCAACCAACCGTTACAACCGGCACCGCCACCTTCTCCACGAGGCGATCAAGTAAACCGTTCGCATCGTTGACGTCAACAATGACTACACCATCAACCCGTTGGCCCAGCCGTTCGCCCCGTCGAAGCAGGCCAGAACGTCCATCAATTTCATCGGCCGTAGCTACCACGAAGTCATATCCAGCTTCAGCGGCGGCTCTGTCTGCACCAGCAGCCAACGCTCCGGAGTACCAGCTGCCACCAAGTGAGGTGATCAGGCCGAGATTGAACGTGACGCCGCGCTTCAGGCCAGCCGCGGCGGGATTCGCTCGATACCCGAGTTCGTCAGCGGCTTGCTTGACGCGGTCGCGAGTTGCTTGAGGAATAGCTCCTGCTCCGGCAAGCGCCCTACTCACAGTTGATGGAGCGACCCCGAGATACGCAGCGACATCGACCAGCCGAACCCGAGGCCGATCGTTCACCGTCGCGCCACCACAGTCTGCTGACCCGCTAGAACAGTCATAGTTGCGCCTTCGATCTGCACCTCAACATCGAGCGAACCAGAATTGGTTACGACGACGTCAGAATGCGTGATCCGAATTCTGATGTCTTGACCGCGCCAGAGGTACGGAAAGGCCAGGTACTCCCATTCCGCAGGCAGCGCTGGGTTGATAATCAGCAGGCTTTCGCTCCGCACTCCACCAAAGCCACGGACAATGCATTGCCAGATCGATCCAGCCGTGGCCACGTGGATGCCATCAGCAGTATTGGCATGCAGGTTGTCAAGATCAGTCCAGAGTGCATGCTGGAAGTGTCGTTTGGCGAGCTCGGCGTATTCGAGGCGGGCCGCAACCGCAGCTTGCACTCCAGCCGACAGCGAGGAGTCGCCAGTTGTTAGTTCCTCGTAGTAGTCGAAGTTACGCCGGACAAGCGCAATGTCTTCTTCAGCTTCAAAGATGAAGTCGGCGAGTACAACATCGGATTGTTTTAGAACCTGGTGTCGGTAAATAGTCGTCGGATGCTCATCGAGCAGCAGCGGCCGGGATGGCCCGCCGTTCGAAAAGTCCCAGCGCTCCTTCGACAGGAATGAGTTGTCTTGCGGCGTGATCTCGAACTCCTCGGAGTAGCCGAGATACATACGATTGGCTCGGTCTCCCCAGGTGTCAACCTCGTCCGCGAGTAGCCCGGTTCGCCGAACGACCTCCGATCGCTGCTCCTCGCTAAGCCCGGCCACCGCCGACGCAGCAGAACGGAGGTTCGCTTGGGCCATTCGGTTGGTGTAGTAGTTGTCGTCGACCAGGGCCGTGTATTCGTCTGGCCCGGTCACGCAATGAAGATGGAACTCACCATCACTTGCAATGAAGCCGAAGCCAGCAAAAAACCGCGCCGTTTCGATAAGAATCTCTACGCCATCGAGGAGAAATTCGTCATCGGGGTAGTCGGTAATGAACCGGTTCGTGGCGTACGCGACATCGGCATTGATATGGAACTGAGCGGTGCCCGCGAGGAAGTACGCCGATGCCTCGTGTCCGTTGATTGTCCGCCAGGCGAAAAGTGCCCCATCGTGGCGGAGATGGGCAGCCCATGATCGTGCGATGGGAAGTTGAGAGTGACGAAAACGCAGTAACTGCCTTGCTCGGTCAGGTTTCACGTGCTGCCAGAACGGCACCAGGTACATTTCCGTGTCCCAGAAGTAGTGACCCTCGTAGCCGTTGGAGGAAACGCCCTTGGCCGCGATGCCAGCGTTCGTCAACGCACCAGATTGCAGGAGCTGATATACCGCGAATCGAATGGCTTGCTGCTCTGCTGCAGTCGACCCGACTGCAATGTCGGCGGCACGCCACAGCGACGCTAACGCACTGCGGTGAAGTGCGTTCGACGCGGCATAGTCCAATCGGTTCGCGGCAACTGCACTACGAATCAAACCAGCTGCTTCGGCGTCGGGAGAGCCCAGAACATATGTCGTGCACCGAGCCAAAACAATGGGAGCACCAGGATGGACACGATTACCGAAGGAGGCACTCACGATCCCGTCGTCATCGTCGGCGCTCATGAGACCGGGGACCGCGGCCTCATAACGCGAGAAGGTCGCCAATTGCATCTTGCTTCGAGCGGTCCTTAAGCACGTAGCCCAGCCAGCTTCATCCGCCGTTGAAACGAGTTGGATAACGGAGTTCTCAGGAAGATCGCGCGACCTCCGTGGATCGCCAGGATCGCCACCAAGCGGGTGTTGCGTTCCATCAGCCGTTCGGAAACTCACGACTACGTCGGCCTCTGCGTCGAGCGCATCAACCAATACGCGACAGCCAACGAACGCGGCCTCCGCCATCGAAACGAACTTTTCAAGGCGAAGTCGAAACGAGCTGCCGTTTGGGTGATCCCATGTCTGTGTCTCAACCGACTCGCCACGCTCCATGTCGAGCACCTGCGAGTAGTCACTCACGCTGCTTACGCCATGAACAAAGCGAACGCCTTCTATCTCAATGACAACTTCGGCCGGACCCGGCGCAGTGAGAAGTGTCTGCCCGGCGGTGGCGAAGCCGTAGGCCACCTCGGGGTACTCGATCGTCCAGCTCTCATAGAAGCCGTTGATAATCGCATCGCTCGACGACGAACCAACTTCGCCAAGCACTGACCCGCGCAATCCGACAAATCCATTGCCGAGTGAGAAGAGGGATGGGTCGGGCGATCCAGGCGACAGGTCGAGCGTCGTCGCTGCGAGTTTCCAGGGGTCGTCGTAGTGATAGCAACCATCTGGACTAGCAGTCCACGATTCACGGCCCTTGGCAACCTCAGTCGGCACGGAGGATCACTCCATACTTGAGATCGTTCAAGTCAGTCACCACGAGATCGGCTCCGCACTCTCGCAGCGCCTCAGCGTTGCCAACCCTGTCGACCCCCACCACAGCGGCGAACGATCCGGCGGCCCCAGCACGCACACCCGCCTCGGCGTCTTCAATGACGATGCAATCACGGTCCTCGAGGCCAAGCATCTTCGCCGCAAGCTGAAAGACATCTGGTGCAGGCTTGCCGGGCAGACCGTGTTCGGCTGCGACCACGCCGTCGACCCAACCGTCGAAGCGGTCACTCAGACCGGCTGCATCGAGGACCATTCTCGCATTTCGCGACGAGCTCACTACCGCCAATCGGGCACCAATGTCGAGAAGGTGATCGATCAACGCGACAGCGTCTGGATAGGCCACAACGCCTTCTTCGCTCAGGATTCTCAGGAAGATGTCGTTCTTTGCCGTCGCCAGTTCTTCAACCACCGCATCCGAAGGTTCCAACGAACGACTCGCCAACATGGCGGCAATACCTTCGCGGCGAGCTCGACCGTCGACGTAGCGGAGATAATCATCGGCGGTGAACGGTTCGTCGAGATACTCATCAAACATCAGCTTCCAGGCCCGTTGGTGCACTTCAGCGGTCGGAGTTATTACGCCGTCGACATCAAAAAGGTACCCCTGGGGACGGTCGAAACCGAAGCCCTCGTTTGTTTGGTATGTCATGATCGCCTTGGCTACTGCCCGGGTTACGCAAACGTTTGCGTGAGCATCGGATCGCAGCGTACAAATCCAACCCTTTGGTGTCAATCGGGGCGACAGTGCCCGGACACCGCACGCGGTTCCCGGGCACCGTCACTGGTTGCATTTGCCACGTGTCGGACGTCGCGAACGACGTCGGCGGGAAGTGGTGGCTAGAGGTTGGAGCCCGAGGCGTCAACGGTCATGACTTCTTCAGGGTGAGTCACGATGCACACGATTTCGCGGTCATCGAGCTGGTCCCAAGTATCAGGGCTTGGCTCGAACCAGGTCAGCTCGAGTACAGACTCGTCGTAAGGAACGCCGACAAAGTTTGTGAAGTAGTCGCCCAGGCAACCATCAATGACGACCTTTTCCATCTCGGTCGAGGTAGGGAGCGCATCAAAGCCAGTGATCTCGAATAGGCGGAAGGCCTGCGAGTCGTGGGGCTCGGTGCATGGGGCAGCGGCAACAGACTCAACCGAAATGCCATCTGGCATATTAAAGCAATCACCGGCGCGCACGTTGAATGCATCGACTTCGGCTTCGGAAACGATTTCGCCCGCTTCGTCACGATCAGCATCAGCTCCGCCGCAGGCGACGGCACCGAGCGACAGCAGACCAATGGCCAGGACTCCAACAACTCTATTTCTCATAATCATCTCTCCTCAGTCAATTTCTCTATGCGCACCACCCACCAAAGCAGATGCCTTTTAACACACTGTTATCGAAAGTAGTCGGTTCTATCTCACGACGGCTTTAGGAATCGGCTGCCTATTCCCCATCGGCTGTGCTCCCACGACTCGTGCGCTGGAAGTCGTAAAGATCACCTAGGCCGAGCATGTCGGTGAGTTCGCTGAGCGCATCGTGTGTCTCCCGTACAAACGCAGGGTCGGCGAGGTCACTAGCCTGAAGCCGCTCTCGGTAGTGCCGTTCAACCCAGACCTCAAGCGCATCGAATGATGGGTTGAGTACGTTGCCGCTGATTGCTTCCCGCTCAGCATCATTGAGTTCGACACGAAGCCGGAGGCAAGCGGGGCCGCCACCGTTTCTCATCGACTCTCGGAGATCGAGATACTGGACACGCTCAATTGGATTCGAACCATCGGCAAGAATCCGATCTACTTCGCGGGCCACGTGTGGTGCCTCGGCCACGGCCTGTGGCGCGAGCAGCAGCATTGATCCGTCGTGCAGCGTCAGCAACTGGGAGTTGAAAAGATAGGTGGCGACAGCGTCGTCGAGACTGATGCCGTCGACGGGAACGAAGCAGATCGCATCGGTGGGGAGCAGGTTCATCGGGTCCTCGTCGAATGCATGCGCGTGATAGAGCAGGACATTTCCGTTCCCAACGGCAACGACGTCGTTATGGAAGGCACCGGAGTCGATTGCCTCAGCCGACTGACGGAGAAACACCGCATTCTTTACCTGATGGAGCCGAGCGACGGCCTCAGACGCTTCTCTGGTCTGGCGCCTAGGGAAACTTCCGCCGGCATCAAGCGACTCGGCGCCCTCACGGCCGTATACAAACAGTTCGATGGCCTCGGCTCCGTTTGCCCAGTGGAGTCTGGTGTGGTTCGCCGCACCCTCGTCCGCAAACATCAACGTCGCCGGAAGGGGCTCGTGGACAGCGAAGTGATCGGCATCGGCAAAGATCGTATTCAGAGTTCGATACGACTGTTCTCCCTCGATCGCTCGATGGGCATTCGCCAAAAGGTTTGCGGGCGTGAAGTGGACTCGACCGTCGACAGTGTCAGCCGATGGTGAGACTGTTGCTGCATTCGCTGTCCACATTGATGCTGCTGACGACACCATCCGCAGCGCGGCGGCCGGTGCAGCTTGCACGGCAACCGCCGGGTCGTCACCAAACCCAAGTCGACGAAGCGTCGGTCCGTGCGGGCGCTCGTGCGGCGGCAGGACACCTTGCGGCAGACCGAGCGATGCGGCGAACCTCATCTTGGCTAGTCCCTGTAGTGCCGCCCGCTTCGGGTTAGAGACCGCGCCCGCGTTTCCCGTTGATGCACGGTTGCCGTGCGACAAGCCGGCGTAGTTGTGGGTTGGGCCGACAAGGCCGTCGAAGTTAACTTCGCTCATTTGTTTGGCTCCTGCTCGGGATCGACACCATGCAACGGTCCCTCGTCGACGACACTTTCGCTCAAGAGGCTCGCTACTGGAAACGAGCAGTAATCAGCAGCTGCATAGCCGGCAGGACGGTGGTTTCCCGAGGCACCCACTCCCCCGAACGGGGCCGACCCTGATGCTCCGACCGTTGGGCGGTTCCAGTTGATGATGCCAGCCCTGAGTCGAGGCAGTGCCTCGTCCCAGACAGCCTGATTGTCGCTCACCACGCCGGCGGCGAGCCCGAACTCGGTGCGGTTTGCTTCGTCGATGGCGTCGTCGAGCATATCGACAACCACCACCTGGAGGAGCGGACCGAAAATCTCTCGGTCGGGGCGCTCGGTTGCCGTTGTCATATCGATAACCGCTGGCGTCAGATACGCAGGCCCATCAGAGGCAAGCGCGCCAACCAACAACGCCTTGCCACCAAGCTCGATCAGATCTGCTTGAGCGGTCAGCACAGCGTGCGCCGCCTGATCGGAGATCAACGGACCGAGGAACGGCTGCGGGTTGCCAAGGGGGTCACCTATCCGAAGCTGAGCCGCCATAGCGACGACTCGATCCACGAGCGCCTTGTCATTGGTGATGAGGCGTCGGGCGCACGTACACCGTTGACCCGATGTCACAAAAGCGGAGCGAACGACGAGGCGAGCGGCAGCATCAACGTCGTCGACATCCCAGACAATAAGTGGGTTGTTTCCACCTAGCTCAAGCGCCAACTGCACCTCGGGCCGACCAGCGAGCGAACGATGAATAGCACGGCCCGCACCAACGCCGCCGGTGAAGAGCACACCGCCGATCTGGGGGTGGTCAACCAACGCTTGGCCAACAACTTGGCCTCCTTGGACGAGGCTGACGACACCAGCGGGTGCTCCGGCCTCTTCCCACAGCTTGACCATCGCCTCGCCAAACGCAGGCGCTTGTTCAGATGGCTTGAAGACCACTGTGTTGCCTGCCAATAGTGCGGGCATGATGTGTCCGTTTGCCAGGTGCCCCGGAAAGTTAAACGGACCAAGTACGACCATTACGCCGAGGGGTCGGTGGCTCGTTGTCACCGCTCCATTCACAACTGTTCCTGTTCGTTCGGCGTGCGCCGCTATGGAAAGCGCCGCCTTACCGACGATCGAGTTGACCTCGCCAGCAGCATCCCAAAGGGGTTTCCCAACCTCAGAAGAGATGAGGCCAGCGAGGCGCTCCCGTTGCTCCGCGACAAGTTCGGCGAACCGCTCGACAATCTGTTGTCGCCGAGGGTTGATAGCCCAAGCCGGAAACGCCTCGGCCGCAGCCACGATGGCATTGTCGACTTGAGCCTTCGATGCTTCGGTCCCGGCCCACATCGAGCCGCCGTCTATAGGAGAAATCGACAAGAGGTTTGGCCCGTCGCCCGATTCCCAGCGCCCACCGATGAACTGGTCAGCCATCATCTCCCCCACCGATAGAACCGAACGGTCTCGCCCTCAGTCGTGCCGAGGGCGTCACGAGTCTCGTAATCGAGGCCGAGGTCATGATCGCCGAGCGCCACCTCAAACTGGCCGACCGAGAAGTCAGATATGCCAAGCGTCGCAACGAAACCGGAAGTCGTTGAGGATTCCTCAGACATGGTCGACACCGTCATCTCGGTTGAGGAGCGAACCAGGTCGACATCGTCGAGGTGGCCGTCGATACAGGGCCCTCCGTCAAAGATGTCGACATATCCGTTGAAGCGGAGGCCTTGTTGTCCGAGCAAGTTCATTGCCGGGGCCGAACCGTCATGAGGAACGCCAATGACGCGCTGCGCCTCGTCAGGAAGTAGGTCGATGTAAATCGGATAGTTGGGAAGGAGATCGGCAATAAAGCGGAATTCCCGCCCACTCAGGATGTCGGCCTCGTCGAGATCGAGCGTGAAGAATCGATTGCCGATTGCGTCCCAGAACGGCGATCGCCCGGCATTGTCGGTCCAGCCCCGCAACTCGGCCATCACGATGTCGCCAGAAAGCTGACGATGGGTGGCGAGAAACATCAGGCGGGACCACGAGAGCAGACGGCCACGGCCATCGCCTCGGTAGTCGGGGTCAAGGAATAGGGTGCCGACTTCCGTCGCACCCGAATAGTCGTTCACAGGGTGAAGAACCCTGGTATCGACCCGCACTCCGAGGTCGGGCGCCGCCTTGGTCAGGTGCGTGATCTTGTAGCTGTAGAACGGCCGGGCCTGGCCGATGTTGAGATAGAAGGCGGACATACCGACGATCTTCTCGTCTTCGACGAGCACGAACATGAAGGTCTCGTCGAACTGGAGCGCTTCGTTTAGGCGCTCTTCCATTCCTGCACGATCACGAGGCATCGTCGTCATGAGACCGGACGATTTGCTAGCTAGTGCGACCAACGATTCGAGATCACTCGATCGGACCATTCGAACGATTCTCATGACTGGCTCCACTTATCGGCGATATGGGAAATGACGCTGCACAGTAGGCCAACTTGGTCATCCAGGTTGTTAATCACGGCAAACTCGTTGGCGGTATGGATATTGGCACCTTGAATGCCAAGAGTATCGATGACGCCGATTCCCTCGGCGGCCATATTGTTGCCGTCGCAGACGCCAAAGGTGTCAGCGAAGTTGAGCTCTCGCCCAAATTCCGAAGCGGCGATCTTCACGACAGTTGCTAGTTGTTCGCTGGCGTCTGACCACGGCTTGGCCGGTCGGTGCTGGTGGCCGTGAAACTCGAAGCTCACCTCGAGCGCCTCAGAAAGTTCAGCCGCCGAGCGACGAAGGGATGAGAGCACGACCTCGATGTCGGCTGGTGTTGCGCCCCGTTTGTTCAGCTTGAGCACGCAAAGGTCGGGCACCGAATTGAACGCCTCGCCGCCATGTATCGACGCAACGTTTGCACCCTCAGCCTCGGCGGCAATAGCTAACTTGGCAGCAGCGACGACAGCATTTCGACCGTCATCAAGCGCCCGTCCCGCGTGGGCGCTGCGGCCGTTAATGACAACCGTGATGTTGGCGCTGCCCGCTCGCGCCCTTGCGATCGATCCGTCGGCCATTGGTGGCTCAAGAGCGATTCCCACACTCGCCGCTCGACTGAGTTCGGCAATACGAGGTGCGGACGCGAGGGACCCTGTTTCTTCGTCGCCGGATACGAGCAGATCGATCCCAATACCAGACGCCGTTCCGGCCTGTTCAACCAAGCGAAGCGCCTCCGCGGCAAGCACAAGGCCACCCTTCATATCGGCGGTGCCAGGTCCGTGAAGACGATCGCCACTGAGCGTTGCGGTTTGAAAGCTGCTCGACGGAGAGAAGACGGTGTCGGCGTGACCGACGATGAGTAGACGACGGGCCATATCGGGTCGAATAGACAGCTCAAGGATCGATCCGCAGGTCACCTTGGACTGATTGCCTGCATCGTCGATCGCGTCGATCTCTATCGGATCACCGACCGTAGCTTCGCCTACAGGGGCGAGAAGCTCGGCGAGACTGTGCTGCACAGTCGTAATGCCTTCGATGTTGGTCGAACCCGAGTTGATGTTGACGAGGCCGATGATCTGTTGAAGGAGCTTCTCGCGGTCAGAATTCGATGTGACGTGCTCGAGCCACGAGCGGGGATGGTTTGGCGAGGTCAACGGCATGGCTAAACACTACGGCATCGGGTTCGCTAGCGGAGCTTCCCTAACACCCGTCGAAGATCGGCAATGTCTTTCGCCGACAGCCCGACGTCTTCGAACACCTGACTATTCAGATCAAGTGTCGCTTCTTCGACGACCTTGCGACCGAGTGTCGTGATGGTTGCGAGAAACGAGCGACCGTCGTCTGGGTTTGCCTGTCGCTCGACAAGACCATCACGTTCGAGTCGGTCAACCGCACTTGTCACGCTTGCCGCATGCACCTGAAGTCGAGCGCCGACCTTGCCGAGTGGAAGCGCTCCGGTCTTGGTGAACGACAGCAAGCGAAGCAACTCGAAACGAGCAAAGGTCAGTCCATGCGGCTTGAGCGCTGCGTCCACTTCGGCTTGAAAGATCTGCTGCACGCGGGTGATGGAGGTTACGACTTCCATTCCTTCCGCCGCGTCGTCCCACCCGTGAGCAGTCCACTGACGATGCGCCTCTGTGATTGGGTCCAAGGACTCGGTCATAGATTGAATCATAGTCGCGCTTTCATTTACTTGGACATCAAACTATATTGATTTCATGACTGAAACGCCGGTTGACCTTCACGTGCCTGAACACCCAGTTCGCTTTGTCACCGCGGCGAGCCTTTTCGATGGACATGACGCCTCGATCAACATCATGCGGCGCATCCTGCAATCGCAGGGTGTCGAGGTCATCCACCTTGGCCACAATCGTTCGGTCGACGACATCGTCACCGCCGTTATCCAAGAAGACACAAACGGTGTCGCGCTTTCTTCGTATCAAGGCGGCCACGTCGAATACTTCAAATACCTCATCGATCGTCTGCGTGAAGAGGGTTACGGCCACGTCAAGATTTACGGGGGCGGAGGCGGCGTCATCATCCCTGATGAGATCGCCGAGCTCCACGACTACGGCGTGAGCCGCATCTTCAGTCCCGAGGATGGTCAGAAACTCGGGCTCGTTGGCATGATCAACTCGATGGTCGCGGCGTGTGACGTGAACCTCGGCGAGTCCGGTCCGCCAGCTATCGATGAGCTCCTCAGTGGTTCACCGCGAGCGCTGGCTCGAACTATCACATGTATCGAGGCTGAAACCGCCAGCGATGCCTTCCTCGACGAGCTCCGCTCTGTGGCCGCATCGAAGACGGTTCCCGTTCTCGGAATTACGGGCACCGGCGGCTCTGGCAAGTCATCACTCACCGACGAGATCGTTCGCCGTTTCCGCCTCGACCAAGAGGACAAGATCCGAATCGGCGTGATCGCTATCGACCCAACTAGGCGCCGCGGCGGCGGCGCCCTGCTCGGCGATCGGATCAGAATGAACTCCCTGGGCGGCACCCAAGTATTCTTCCGATCGATCGCAACACGAGGCGCCTCGTCCGAGGTGCCCGCGGCCGTAGCCGACTCGATTGCTGCCATGAAAGTAGCTGGCTTCGACCTTGTCATCGTCGAAACGCCCGGTATCGGCCAGGCCGACTCTGGCATCACTCCCCTTGCCGATGTCTCGCTTTATGTAATGACACCAGAGTTCGGAGCCGCCTCGCAGCTCGAGAAAATCGACATGCTCGATTGGGCCGACGTCGTCGCCATTAACAAGTTCGAACGCCGAGGCGCGGAAGACGCTCTGCGCGACGTCCGTCGCCAGGTCGCCCGAAACCGTGAGGCATTCACCGTCCCAATCGAAGATCTCCCTGTCTATGGGACCATCGCTGCTCGTTTCAATGACGATGGAGTCACGGCGCTCTACCAGGAGCTGTTGAGCCAACTCACCGAAAAGGGTCTGAGCGTCAGCGCGGGGCAATTGACGAGAGTCGAGATCAAATTCTCAAGCCAACCGTCTGTCATCGTGCCAGCATCCAAGGTTCGTTATCTCGCCGAAATCGCCGGTGGCGTCCGCAGCTACCACGACACAACGGCTGCGCAGGCGTCACGCAGCCGGCACCACCAACAGCTTGTGGAGGTAAACGAGATCGTCGAGGCCGACCTTTCCACCGATATCGACGCCGCCAGCACGGCGGTCTTGCCGGAGACCATCGGCCTGTTGGAGTCATACACGGCCGAGGCCGAGAAGCTCCGAGACCCAAAGTTCACCCGAGTTTCACAGAGCGGCACACCCGTCTCACGGGTTTCGCTGCCTCGTTTCACTGATCAAGGCGAGCTTGTCCGCTGGCTCCGCTCAGAGAACCTTCCTGGCCACTTCCCCTACACCGCTGGCGTCTTCCCACTCAAGCGTGAGGGCGAAGACCCAGCCCGCATGTTCGCAGGCGAAGGCGGACCAGCCAAGACCAACACTCGCTTCCATATGTTGGCCGAGGGTCAGCCTGCAACCCGGCTATCGACTGCCTTCGACTCGGTCACGCTCTACGGATTCGACCCGGCCGACCGACCAGACATCTACGGCAAGGTCGGCAACTCTGGCGTCTCAATCGCAACGCTCGACGACATGAAGGTGCTCTATGGAGGGTTCGATCTGCTCGACCCAACCACCTCTGTCTCCATGACGATTAACGGTCCCGCCCCAACGATCCTCGCGATGTTCCTCAACACGGCGATCGACCAAAACATCGACAAATTCGAAGCCGAGCAAGGTCGGGCGGTGACCAGCGACGAAGCCGAGAACATCCGGGCCGAAGTACTTCGCAACGCCAGGGGCACGGTCCAAGCTGACATCCTCAAGGAAGACCAAGGACAGAACACCTGCATCTTCTCGACGGAGTTCTCGCTTGGCATGATGGCCGACATTCAGGAGTGGTTCGTCGAGCACGAAGTCAGGAACTTCTATTCGGTTTCGATCTCCGGCTATCACATTGCTGAGGCCGGCGCGAACCCAATCAGCCAACTAGCATTCACCCTGTCAAATGGCTTCACCTATGTCGAGTCCTACCTCGCACGGGGTCTCGACATCGACGATTTCGCGCCGAACTTGTCGTTCTTCTTCTCAAACGGCATGGACCCCGAATACACGGTGATCGGACGAGTGGCTCGCCGTATCTGGGCCATTGCGATGAAGGAGCGTTACGGCGCAAACGCTCGATCGCAGAAACTCAAGTACCACGTGCAGACCTCGGGCCGCTCGCTTCACGCCCAAGAGATGGCGTTCAACGACATCAGAACCTCATTGCAGGCACTCTGTGCGATCTACGACAACTGCAACAGTCTCCACACGAACGCATACGACGAGGCGGTCACAACGCCGACCGAAGAATCGGTCAGACGTGCGCTTGCCATCCAGATGGTGATCAACAAGGAATGGGGTCTGGCGATGAACGAGAACCCGCTGCAAGGCAGCTTCATCGTCGAGGAACTCACTGACCTTGTCGAAGAGGCCGTGCTCATCGAGTTCGAGCGAATCAGCGATCGCGGCGGTGTGCTTGGCGCAATGGAGACGGGCTACCAGCGGGGCAAGATCCAAGACGAGTCGATGCGATACGAGCACGCTAAGCACGACGGCTCGCTGCCGATCGTCGGCGTCAACACGTTCCGTAGTCCACACGAAGAGTCGACGGCAGACGCCGTGCCACTCGCTCGTTCGACCGATGCCGAGAAGCAAGACCAGCTCAACCGGCTCGCGTCCTTCCACGAGAGGCACAAAGACGAATCTGCTCCGATGTTGGCCACCCTCCAGGCCGCAGCGTTGGCCGGCGACAACCTATTTGCGGTGTTGATGGACGCAGTCAAGGTGTGCTCACTCGGTCAGATCACCGACGCGCTCTTCGAGGTCGGCGGTAAATACCGCCGCAACGTCTAACCCGTCTCCCCTTCCCCGAGCCCCCTTCCCGAACTGGTCCCGGTGGAACAGCCGGAGGCTGTTACACCGGGACCAGTTAGGG
>JBBKWJ010000154.1:0-2608 GCA_037968895.1 Acidimicrobiales bacterium | reverse complement strand
CAGAAGCCGTTGACGATCATCGCCATGGCGTCTTCTTCGTTCATGCCGCGCTGGCGGCAGTAATACAGCTGGTCTTCGCCCACGGTGGAGGTGGAGGCCTCGTGCTCGACTTGGGCGGTCGGGTTCTTCACCTCGATATAGGGCACGGTGTGCGCTCCGCACTCCTTGCCGAGGAGGAGCGAATCGCATTGCGTGTAGTTGCGGGCGTTCTCCGCTGAGCGCAGCATCTTCACCAATCCTCGGTAGGTGTTCTGCCCCTTCGCGGCCGAGATGCCTTTGGAGATGATGCTGCTGGTGGTGTCGGCTCCGATGTGGATCATCTTGGTGCCGGTGTCGGCCTGCTGGTGTTTGCTCTACAGGGCAACCGAGTAGAACTCACCAACCGATCGATCACCCTGGAGGATGACGCTGGGATACTTCCAGGTGATCGCCGAGCCGGTTTCGACCTGAGTCCAGGAGATTTTGGCGTCGGTGTGGGCACGGCCCCGCTTCGTCACGAAGTTGTAGATCCCACCGACGCCGTTCTCGTCCCCCGGGTACCAGTTCTGCACGGTTGAGTACTTGATCTCCGAGCGGTCTTTGGCGACCAGCTCTACGACCGCAGCGTGCAGTTGGTTCTCGTCCCGCTGGGGTGCGGTGCAGCCTTCGAGGTAGGAGACGTGGGAGTCGTCTTCGGCGATGATGAGCGTGCGCTCGAACTGGCCGGTGTTCATGGAATTGATACGGAAGTATGTGGACAGTTCCATCGGGCAGCGAACGCCAGCCGGGATGTAGCAGAACGACCCGTCAGAGAACACCGCAGAGTTGAGCGCTGCGAAGAAGTTATCGCGCACCGGCACAACCGAGCCGAGGTGCTCGCGCACCAGATCGGGATGGTCCTGCACGGCTTCGGAAAACGAACAGAAGATAACACCGGATTCAGCCAGCGTCTTCTTGAACGTCGTCACCACGGACACCGAGTCAACGATCGCATCGACGGCGACATTGCTGAGCAACTTCTGCTCGTGCAGTGGGATGCCGAGCTTGTCGAACATGTCTCGAATCTCGGGATCAACGTCGTCCATGCTGTCAAGTACGGGCTTGCTCGTTGGCGCGGCCCAGTAGCTCAACGCCTGGTAGTCGATTGGCTTTATCTCGAGCTTGGCCCAGTTGGGTTCTTCCATCGATTGCCACGCCTGAAAGGCTTTGAGGCGCCAGTCGAGCAGCCAATCGGGCTCGTCCTTCTTCGCAGAAATTAGCCGTACCGTGTCCTCGGTAAGGCCCGGGGGTGCGATGTCCGTGTCGATATCGCTGCTGAACCCGTACTGATAGCTCGCCTCAGTCAATTCCTCGATCTCTCGAAGTGTTTCGCTCATCGAGTATCCTTTCCGTAAGCGGTCGTGTCGTCGGGTGGGGTAGCCAAGCGTATTGCCCTCAACTGTTCACCCATCGCTGCAAGAGCCACACTATCGCAATTTCGACAGTTTCATGTTGCGAAACTTCCTAAATTGGTCACGAACTGCTATCGTTTTTGTCATGCACCCGCCAGACGCGGCACCTTCGCCAACTCAACGACGCGTTCTCGCCGCGCTGAAACGACGGGGCGAAGCAACAGCTGACGAGCTGGCCGGCACTCTCGGGATCTCCTCCAGCGCCGTCCGCCAGCACTTGAGCGCCCTCCGTTCAGCGGGTCTCATCGCAGCGCACCAAGTGCGCGGACAGCCCGGACGCCCTGCCGATCACTACCGCGCTACCGAACTAACCGAGCCGATGTTCGGCACGACCGACACCGAGCTGTCTATCGAGCTACTCGGGCACATCGAAGACGAAGACCCCGAACTCGTGAGCCGAGTCTTCGACCGGCGTCAACGCCGACTCGTAGAGGGCACCGAACACGAACTCTCAGGCAAGGCGACCGAGGAACGAGTCCTCATCCTCGCAGAACTACTCGACGCCCAGGGGTACCTCGCCGACGCAGAGAGCGTCGACGACAGCCACCACCGGATCAACCTCCACAGCTGCGCCATCTGGCCCGTTGCGAGCCGCTACGGACAAGCCTGTGCCGCTGAACTCGACTTCCTCCGTGCTGCCATGCCCGACGCAACCGTGGAGCGTGTCACCCACAAAACAAGTGGGGCCCACACCTGCGCCTACGAAATCAGCAGTCAACCTACGCCCAACCTGGACAACGTTGGCGAATGATTGCCGACCCGCCACCGGCTTCATAGATCGTCAAAGCAGACGACATTCGAGGAGTGAGGAGTAGCTGCGCTGGAATCAGCTTGGGAGGAACTGAGTGGGGGGATAACCGCTTCAGCCATCAGTCACACAACCGTTTGACGCGTCCTCCACCAGCTTGATGTACTTCCACAACGTGCCGGAGGTCGCCTTGTAAGGCGGCATCTCCCACACCTCGCGACGCTTCTCCATCTCGTCGGCATCGACGTCGATGGTCATCTGGTGTGACTCGTCGTCGATCGTGATCATGTCACCATCTTCGACAAGGGCGATCGGGCCGCCCTCTTGCGCCTCGGGCACGACGTGGCCAACGATAAATCCGTGACTGCCGCCAGAGAATCGGCCGTCGGTGATCAGCGCGACGTCTTCGAGGAAGCCGGCACCAGCGAGC
>JBBKWJ010000153.1:0-8207 GCA_037968895.1 Acidimicrobiales bacterium | reverse complement strand
CGGATTCACCAATGATCAACGCGAAGTCCGGAATTCGCAAGAGGCCAACGTCACTGTGGACTCGGAGCTAGCAACCTGCCGCAGGGATGGCGAGCGCTGCTGCATCCGCGTCCCGCGGTTTGGGTCAACAACCACACACCACAGCGCACACAGAAGTAGATAGCACCCTCTCGTGTCTAAATAAATACTCTCCAGAGGGTTGTATCGAACGTATGTTCTGTTATAGTTGACCCAACGACGACACGGGAAGGAGACCACAATGAGCAACGCCAGACTCGATACCTCGATACTCACTGGTCTCGCCCACTCCATCGACCACTACGACCCCGACAACACGTCGGTCGACTCAATCAAAGAACTCTTGCGTCAGGTTCGCCTCAGCCGCCAACTCCACACAGGGTTCGAATCCACACTCACTCGTTCCCTGGAAGAGTTCGCTGATAACGGTGACATCCTGTCCCCTGAAGACACCCTCATGAACGCAGGGCTCATGTCACCCGGGGCGGCAAAGAACGTCACCCGCCGCCGCAAAGTCGGCAAAGCATTGCCCGCGGTCGGTGACGCCCTCGACAACGGCACCGCACCAACCGAAAACCTCGACGCGATCGCGTCGGCCTACAACAAACTCGACGACGACGCCAAGCAACGATTCAGTGCGGTCCAAGACGACATCATCAAAAAAGCTGAGACTCTCCCACCCAACCTGTTCCGCCCGTATTTGAAGACTGAGATTGAGCACGCCAAACAAGATTTTGGACTCTCTGAATATGAGCAGCAAGTCAACGACTCGACACTCTCATACGGCGTCAACTCCAAGACGGGGATGGCATATCTGCGAGGCAGCATCGACCCAGTACGCGGTGAACAAATCATTTCTGGTCTCGACGCCATGATCCGCTCAATGGCCAAACAAGCCGACAAGAAAACAACGTTCGGTGAACAACTCAAAATCGATGCCCTCGTCGCACTCTGCGCACAAACACCAGACAGCCAATCGAGCACCACAAGTTTCGGTGTCATCGTCGACGCCGACACCCTCATGCACGGATCCCACGATGGATCGGTTCGCGAAACCCGCGACTTCGGGGCGTCACTGTCGCAACCCACAATTGAACGACTTGCCTGTGACTGCCAGATCCACACGTTGCTGCTGGACACCAATGGTGTCGCCATCAACGTCGGACGCACCTACCGCTCAGCGACCAAAGCCCAACGACTCGCACTCCGAGCCATGTACGGATCGACCTGCGGCGTAGCTGGTTGCGACACCGCGTTTGCATGGTGCCAGATGCATCATATTGAGCCGTGGCAACACGGAGGGTTGACTGACCTCAACAACCTGATTCCGCTCTGCAGCGACCATCATCACAAAGTGCATGAGGGCGGCTGGTCGATACACCTCGACGAGGCACGAAACCTGACAATCAAACGGCCCGATGGCACGGTGTTCCAGGTCCAACCAATGCCGAGCGCACCAAAACCTGGTTCAAGCCGATCGAAACGCCGGGCGAAGCGGCAGACAACTGCGCCACCAGGCAAACAAGTCTTCACCGTTCGCTTCGCTCACTAAGCGCCTTTTCTCGCTGCGCTCCAAAACGCGGCCGCAGTTGAGGCGTGTTTGCGAACGGTTCAGGCGCGATGGAAAGGCAGCTAGCTAACGGCGAGAGCAGTGTCTACAGTCAGACCCAATGACATTGAAACTCGGCGTGTGGGCATTACCCGTTGATCGAGCCGGCCTCGACTTTGTGATCGAAGCTGAACGACTCGGCGTCGACTCGGCGTGGGTCCCCGAGTATTGGAGCTATGACGCCCTCACTCCTCTTGCCGCGGCCGCGGCACTAACCGAGAAAATCCAGCTCGGGTCGGCAATTGTGCAACTCGGGACACGCACTCCGGCAATGCTGGCCATGACAGCAATGACCTTGCAGCGCCTCTCTGGCGACCGGTTCCGGCTTGGACTCGGCACGAGCGGGCCACAAGTGATGGAGGGGTGGCACGGCGTGCCCTTTGACAAGCCCGTGACCAGAACACGCGAAACGATCGAGATCATCCGCCGTGTGAGCGCTGGGGAACGACTCAGTTATGACGGAGAGGTCTTCCAGCTGCCATTGCCGGGAGGTGAGGGCAAGGCGATTCGCTCCGCCGCTCCGACTGCCCATATACCTATCTACTTGGCCTCGCTTGGACCAGCGAACCTTCGCCTCACCGGAGCGGCTGCCGACGGGTGGATCGGCAACTCGTTCTTCTGCGAGACCGCTGACGTGTTCCTCGACGCCATTCGCGCTGGGGCTGAGTCTGCGGGCCGATCACTCGACGATATCGATCTGACCGTGTCAGTCGGGGTCGAGATCACTGACGACGTCGAGGAGGCAGGTCGGCGCCATGCATCGGGCTTTGCGTTTACCTTCGGCGCCATGGGATCAGAGAAGTCGAATTTCTATAACAATGCGTTCGCCCGCCAAGGCTGGGGCGATGATGTCGCCGAGGTCCAGCGTCTGTGGCTTGCCGGTGACCGAGAGGGCGCGGCTGCTCGTGTGCCTGTCGACATCGGATTGCGCACCAACATCATTGGTCCGCCCGATGAGATTCGGCGTCGGCTGCGCGAGTATCGCGACTGTGGCATCAACGAGATCAGGATTGGCCCAATGGGTGAGTCGCTCGATGATCAGCTTGCCAACCTTGGCCATCTTAGGGAATTGCTCGACGACGTGAACGGCGAGGTGGCCCCCGATCCACCGAAAGCCGCCTCGACCTGAGCTAGTTACGTTGACAAGGGGAACCGCGTCGCCAGATCGGATCGGAACGTAAAGCCAGTGCCAGGTCGCTCGGGAACCACCAGCTTGCCCGACCGGAGCTCGACCTCTTCATTGAACAGTGGCGCGAACCAGTCGATGTGTTCGACCGAAATGCAATTGTGGGTCGAGCCGGCGATAGCGAGGCTTTGCTCCGTGAAGAAGTGGCTTGAGACTGGCACATTTCTTGACGCAGCGGTTGCGGCGGCCTTCCGAAACTCGCTATAGCCACCAATCCGCTGCAGGTCGGGCATCAGAATGTCGGCGGCCCTCGCATCGAGCATGGCCTGCATGCCGTAGCGGGTGTATTCAGTTTCGCCTGACGCAATAGGGGTGGCCAGAGCGGCCCGAACGTCGGCATGACCTTCCAAGTCGTGCGCGCCGACTGGCTCTTCGATCCACACGAGATCGAACTCTTCGAGACGCTGGCCCAATCGGATCGCGTGCTTTGGTGTGAATCCCTGGTTGGCGTCAACCAAGAGGCCGATGTCGGGGCCAATCGCATCACGCACCACTTGCACCCTGGCGATATCGTCTGAAATTCGTTGGCTCCCGATCCGGAGCTTGACGGCGTGAAATCCATCCTCGACAAGTGCCTCGGCCTCAGCGCCGAGCTTTACAGTTGGGGTCGACAACCAGAGTCCCGAGCTCGCATACGTGTCGACTTCGTTGCGGCACGAACCGAACAGCTTGTGCAATGGAAGGTCGGCGGCCCGGCCAACGGCATCCCAACAGGCGATGTCGATCGCCGACAAGGCCGAGATAGTGACTCCCTTATGACCTGTTGGGTTGATATCAGCCCAGATGTCGTGCCAGATGCCTTCGGTCTCGTGGGGGTCTCGGCCGATCACATGGTGGCGCAGTCCGCGAACCATCTCATCAAACGAGCGGATCCTGACCGCGTTGAGCGTGAACACGAAGGATTGGCCAACGACGTCAGCGTCGGTCTTCAGTTCGACCAACACGCATCCGACCGAATGCATGGCGTGGATCGCGGTCCCGATTGGCTTTGCGAGCGGCAGTTCGATCAGCTGAGTCTCAAGGCTCGTGATCTTCACTGGCGGAAGGACGGGTCGCTCTGGTCCAGCATCCGAACCAGCGCTGGCCACTCATGAAGCCCGAGCGGGAAGTGATCGTATTGCTGCTTTGACAGCTCCCAGATCTTGGTTGGCCCCGGATCGAGGGGAAGGCCGGTTGCGTGGGCCGCGAGCATGGTTCGGCACGCCCGAATGAGGTAGTGCATAACCATGAACGCTTCGCCTGCGGTTTCGCCAACAGTTAGGAAGCCGTGGTTCCGCATGATGAGTGCGCGCTTGCCGGCCAGATTGGCCGCGAGTCGTTCGCGCTCCTCGAGTGTTAGCGACAGCCCTTCCCAATCGTGGTAACCGACATCGCCGTAGAGCATTGACGAGTCTTGGACGAGATGTTGAAGGCCGCCCTCAAGCGCCGTAACCGCCAATGCATCCGGAACGTGGGCGTGAAAGACGACCTTCCATTTTGGGAAGTCGTTGTGTATCGCCGAATGGATGACAAAACCAGCGGTATTGACGTCGGCCGGGCCTTCGAGCACCGTGCCTGCGCTGTCAACCTTGATGATGTTTGATGCAGTGACTTCGTTGTAGAGCAAACCAAACTTATTGAGGAAGAAGTCGTGCTCGCTTCCTGGGACACGCATCGTGATGTGGTTCCATACGAGATCGTCGTAACCGAAGTGAGCAGCAAGCCGATACATGGCCGCGAGGTCGACCCGAGCTTGCCACTCGTCGCCGGTAAATGACCCTGCATTCACGGCCGAGAAGTCATCGGCCGTGATCTCGTAGTTGCGGTCGGCCTTTGCTGATTTGGAGGTGTCTGTCATGAGCCCTCCTCGGGCAGTTTGTGAAGAATGAGGTCGTTCATGCGTTCGAGCATTTGCATTGCAAGGAGATGGGGTGTGTCGCCGCCAAAAGACTTTTCGGCGTCGCGGTATAAGTCAAAGACCTGGTCCATGAATGGAAGCGTTGTGCCGACGACAGCACCAAGTTCTGAGGCGAGGCGTAGATCTTTGACCGCGAGTTTGAGGTCGAACGTGTCGTCATATCCCCCCGACAGTATCTCTGGACCGTAGCGGTCGGCCACATAGCTTCGTCCGGTCGAATGCTGAATGATGTCGAGCATCCGCCCCGGATCGACGCCACCCTTTACACCGAGGAGAAGCGCTTCAGTGAGACAAACCGATTGCAGATAGCAGAGGCTGACAGACGCGATCTTCGCGACATACCCCGCACCGTGAGGGCCGATGAGGTCGAATCGAGAACCAATCGCCGCCAGCACCGGAATGGCGCGTGTGTGCGTGGCCTCGTCGCCTCCGACCAACACGCTGAGCGTGCCCGCCTCTGCGCCTTCCGCACCCCCTGTCACGGGGCCATCAAGCAGATGAACCCCGGCCGCAGCGGCGGTGGCGGCCAACGAACGAGCGCACTCAATGTCGTTGGTGCTGAGATCGAGCCAGATCGACCCTGGCAACATCGCGGCGAGAAGCTCCTCGCCAACCGATCGAACTTCCGTCGGCCCCGGCAATGAGGTGAGAACTATTTCTGCGTTGCGGGCAGCGTCGACTGCACTCGTCGCCGCAGTTGCGCCGATGACGGCCTCGACTTTCGCCGCGTCAGGATCGAAAACAGTCGTGCTGAACCCGGCGGCCACAACGTTTCGGGCCATAGGGCCGCCCATATTGCCGAGCCCGATAAAGGCCACTCGATCAAGCTGCACCTCTAATCGACCAGTCCGTCAACAAGTACTTTCGCTCGCTGACGATGCATGTCGGTCGCCCGTCCGTAGATATTTTCGGAATGGAATGGCCGGTTCATACGGAACGGATCGTGGACATACGAGGGGAGTCCGATGTAGCGGGGGATTGTGCCAATGATCGGCGTGACCCGATGCAACGAATAGCGACCGGCGAAGAGCTGGAGGTCACCTGGTTGAAGGTCGAGGCGACAAACACCCTCAGTTCCGCCGCCAAGAATGTGAGCGATTGCGTCATAGTTCTCTGCGTCGCGATTACGAATGTTCGGCACGTATTCGAACACGCCACCCTGCTCGGCCTTCTGGGCCAGGATGCTGACGGTGAACTCGTTGCCGTCGAAATGCCATGGTAGGTAGTGATCGGTTTCCATGACGCCGTAGGGATTGCGACCCAACGGGTCGGCCCATCGATAGATGGGCTGCTGCACGCCGAGGCACTCCCAAATGAAATGAAGCAGGACGTCAGAGTCGTAGAGCTGTCGCAACCGAGATTGGACTGTGAGCAGGTCGGAGTTTATGAATCCGCTCTCGCGGTGCTGGAGTGTTTGTCTCGGGTGCCCGGCCGGGAGCTCGTCGTCGGGTTGTGAGAAATAGGGATTGTGGTCTTCGATAGCCCAGTACGTCATTGGATGGAGATCGCGAGCCTCGACCGCCATCGCACTCACCGTTTCGAGACGGATGAAGTTCGCTACGCGCATGCAACCAATACTGCGCATCTCGGACCGGGCCGAGCCAACAAGATCGGCCCGAGTCCGGCTCGTGAGATCGTGTATTGGAAATGTGTCGAGATCGATCAATTCATCGAGTTCGATCTCAGCTGCAGCAAACGCAGTTGGCAACGCTGGCCCCCTAATGCAAGGCACTGGACACTCGTCCAGAAGTGTGACTGTAGATCGCAAACTGGACGAATGTCCAGGATTCGTTCAGAATGGGCGGATGCCGCTATCTGACTCCCAGGAGCACATCCTCGATGCCGCAATGTCGTGCATTGCTCGCGAAGGAGTTGAAGGGACGAGCCTTCGAGCAGTGGCGCGCGAAGCCGACGTCTCACTCGGGCTTCTGAGCTACCACTTTGATGACAAGCGGTCGCTCATCGTCGAGTCGTTTAGGTTGGCGACCCAGCGACTTCTCGAGAGCTCGTTGGCCGCCATCAACGAGATCGAGAGTCCGCCCGACAGGGTTCGAGCGTTCATTCGTGGCGCATTTGCGGGCGACTATCTTGAGGCCGAATACCTCGCACTCCGAACTGCGCTATGGGCGATTTCACGAACCGATCCGGAGCTGGCCGAGGTTGAGGCAAACCTGTACCACCGCTACGAAGCTCAGCTACTCGACCTCATACGAACGGCCAGTCCCACACTCACCGCAGATGACGCTGCGGCAAGGGCAACAGACGTAATCGTCAATCAGAACGGCCTCTGGCTTAACTGGGCCCGGTACCGACACGAAGCCGATCTCGAACGCGGTTTGGCAAGGTGCGAGCAAATCGCCCTCGAACATAACTAGCTGAGCAAGGGCCCGTTGCGCTCTCCGCCTGTTCGCTGATCCAGTCGTCCATCAGCTGCCAGTAGCGATCGATCACTCGAAGATTGGCCACTGGATCTGCTCCAAAGCGTTCAGCAGGAACCCGCCACGACTTCACTTTGACTGGTTCGGAGAACGGCACGCTTGATGCGATCGAGCAAAGCGACCCAAAGGCTTCGAATCCCACGTGTCCGACGAAGACAACATCGGCCTCAGGTGCGCCCCGTAAGAGAGCCAGGATTCCCCCTGGTCGAGGAGGCAGCGTGTGCGACAGCTGCAATCGGTCACCACGTTCGGGGTCGCTGGCGGCAACCTTCTCGCTTATCAGTTCGGGATTCGTGGCCGATCGAAAAGTGCCTTCCGGAAAGATCACAAGCGGCTCGTTGCCCGCTCCCTTCGCCAACGCTTCGATCGCCTCAAGCTCGACGGAATCGCCGCTTCTGCGGTTGACGAAATGGTTGGCGTGGCGGTGACCGTAAATACCGAGGCATGGGTCCCAGGCGAGTTGTCGTTTTAGAACATGACGCACCGGATGGCGACCACCCTGGCTGAGCAGCAACGTCGGAAGCAGGGCGTCAAAAAAGCTGGCGTGCTGAGCGGCGACAATGAGTGGAGCGCCGCCCGCAAGCGTGCTTCCCTCAAAGTCGACCTGGAGCCGAAGCCACTTTTGGGCCGCCGCAAAAACCGACTGGCCCCACCAGGCCTGGACCATGTAGTGCACGCGACGAGAAAGTCCGGTGCCCATGAACAAGCCAAAGCCAGTGGCTACCCATAAACCGCATGCGGCGAGCACACCGATCCACTCCAAGATCAGATAGTTCAGAACCATCGCAAGCAGCCGACTAAAGCCGGCTGACTTCCCTGGTCGCATGAGGTCGATCGCTCCTGAAACCGCGAAAAGGACGGGAGTGAGCAGCAGAACCAACGGCGCGCCACACACGAGCACAACAGCCGCCACGATGCGTAGTGCACGTTGACTGATCCGGTCGCTCATGCTTCCTTTACGTAGGGACCTGCTCTGATGGATGCACTACGTTGTAACAAACCCAACGACTACGTTCGGAGCGCGGCGGAGATTACGCCCGCAAACCTGTTCCAGCACGT
>JBBKWJ010000152.1:0-36010 GCA_037968895.1 Acidimicrobiales bacterium | reverse complement strand
ATCCACGGAATCCTCGACACTCGTGACGAATATGGGCCAGGGTCAGCGGCATTCACCCTAGGGAAGGTCGGCACTTCGTATACCGACCCAGTCACTGGCCGCCGACTCCGCAACTTCGGCAAGCTCTACCGGCCGTCCCTGCCGGCTGGGTTCGGACGACGCGCCGTCGCACAGGCCGACTTCCCCGATCAGCACATCCTCACCGCCGAACTCGAGACCCCGGTCAAGACCACCTACGGATTCACCAACGCTGCCACCACCCTGATCTTCGTAGCGGCATCCCGGCTCCCGGGCGGGCGAACAGTACTTACTCGAATCTCCTCCCTACTTCCCCGCCCGACAGGGATTGGGCCATGGCTCATCGCAGCACAGTCAAACGAAACCACCGCATGGGCGACGGGCATCGGTCAGGCGAAAGGCACCGCGGTTCTTGCCAGCCTTGCGGCGGCTCGACTCGCCAGTGGCGATGCGATCCAATCCGGCGTCAGCTACCTCCATCAGACCATCACGCTCGACCCCGCCACCTTGGCCGCCCTCAGCGCACATGGCATCGCCGTCGCCACTGAACACCACAAATGAACGCCGGCTCAGGCGAACAGCGCGTCAAAAATACGATCGTCAGCGACGGCGGCGGAGACGGGAACTGGCCAAGACGCCAAAGCCTCCTCGATCGACTGCGCCAGTTCTTCGCTGGTCGTCTCGTTTGGGGCGAAGACCGATCCCGCGCCAACGCGCTCCAAGTCAGCGGCGTTAGAAAACTGGTCTGTTGAAAACGGCAGCACGATCTGGCGGACACCAGCGGCGAGCGCTTCCTGCACACTGTTGTTTCCTCCATGGTGAATGACGAGATCGGCTGACCTCATCATTGCCACCTGAGGCAACTCGCGGGCAACCAGCCAGTTCTCAGGGATTCGCCCCAACTCGTCAACGGAGGTTGCACCGATTGCGATCGCCGCCCGCGCCCCGACAAGCCGAAGCGCTTCGGCGATCACGGCGAGGACGTCACTGCGGTGCGACAGGAAAGTTCCCAATGCCACGTAGACCTGTCGCTGACAGCCAGTCGACTCTGACCAGGATTGCATTTCGGCGGGCAATTGCTCCTCCCGCACCAGTGGCCCAACGAACCGATGATCGTTTGGCAACAGAGCGGATCTAGCTGGCGAGTTCATCTCAGGCACGCTGTTGTAGAGCACCCTCGAACCGTGCACCCGAAACGAATCTGCGACTGGAGATTGATCTCCAGTGATCGAAGCGAGGGCCGAGTTCCAGCGGCGGGTAAATGCGATCGTGACCCGATCAACAACTTGCTCGAGTTCGGTAAGTTCTCCCGGGTCGGGACGCATCCGATCGGGCCAGTCCGATGGGACGCCGTAGCGCTCGGTTCCAACGGGCAGCTGGGAGGGGTGTCCTGGTACCAGTGTTACGAACGGTCGGCCCGCTGCGTACATGCCAAGTGTCGAGCCGAACGACACGTGATCGACGAGCACACACTCTGGATTGATCGATTCACAAAGATCGTCGATGTCGGCTGCAACGCGCTCAGGCTGCCACAACAAGTCTGTTTCTCGGTCGAGCGCCTGGCTACGGATCGTTGCGAGCGGGCCGCCCCGGGTGGCTTCAATAAAGCGTGCGATGCCGGGATCGCGGTCGACGATTCCACTGTTCGACGATGCTCCGAGCTGGAGCGGCCGCCATTCGAACCCGTCCGCCTCAACCCGTGCTCTCAACTCCGGCCCCGTCGCCACGACGACGCGGCTTCCGCTTCGTCGGGCCGCTTCCGCTATAACCGCGAGCGGTCCATAGTGGGACGCGAATTCGGGGCTAAGAACAAGCAGGCTCATCGCATCGCCATGGCCGGGCGGTAGAGATCCAGAAGTTGGTCGGCCATCGTTGCGATCGAATACTGCGACTCGACCAACGAGCGAGCACGCTCGGCCCGGCCAATTCGATCGACTAGACCGAAGGCGCCGCGAATCGCGAAGCCCAAATCATCTTCTGGCGCTACCAACACGCCGGTGTCGCCGTGGTCAACATAGGTCGAGGGGCCACCAGTACTGGGTGCCACGACGACGAGTCCCGCCGCCATCGCCTCAAGCACGGCCAGGCCGAACTCTTCTTTCAGTGCGCCGTCAACATACACGCCGCCACCTGACCAAGCGTTGGTCCGACCAACCGATGTGGCGACCAGAATGCGGGCGACGTCGGCTCTAGGCCGGCCCCCAAGGAGAATCAGACCAGCTCGATTCGGATCGTCGAGCGGAAGCGCACGGTCAATCGCCTCGAGTACTGAGGTCTCGGTTGCCGATGGCTCGTCAAGGCTCCCACCAACGATCACGAGGTTGCACGAGGCGGCGAGTCGGTGATCAGAGGCCCAGGCCGAGACGACACGGTCCATACCCTTGACCGGGTTGAGTCGGCCAACGCTGAGGACCAGCGGAAGACCGCGACGCTCCGCAGGAATCAGACCGGTGAGCTCATCAAGCACATCATTTCGACGGGCGCCTTGAGGGTCGATCGAGTAGTCCCGGACCGCTCGATCGAGCAGCGAGATATCAATCCCCTCGGCCACCACCGCCATCCGCTGGCCGGTGTCACTAGCGAGATCCTCCAGGAAGTCGATCTGCTTGGTTCGTGGGAAAAGGGCAAGCTGATCGGCCTCGCCTGCAAGCCGCTCGACCAATCGCGCCCGGAACCACACGTGGGATTCAGTGACGAGGCGAACAAAGGCTTCGTCGTCCAGCTCACCCCTCGAATGCATTGACTCGACGACGTTGTGCGGGTCAGGGGCAACGCTGAAACAAATAGGAACACCCAACGATTTCGCCACCTCGGCACCGGCAACCGTGCCAGCGTCAGCCATACGAAGGTGAAGCAGGTCGACCGGGCCTGCGATTCGAAGCGATCGCCGAATCCCGCGTCTAATTGCCGGTATATGCTCCCAGATCTCGTCTGGCGTTTCCGCCGGACGAACGTCATCGCCGAAGGCAATTGTGCCATAGGTCAGTGGAATGCGACTCGACGAATGCGGCCCAGCGAACGCATCGGTCGAACTACCCCGACCGATTGTGAGCACATGGTCGACGTCAGGCCGATTGGCAAGCGCCTCTCCCAGCGAAACCAGGAGGCTGGCGACGCCTCCGGTGTCGCCACGACCGCCAAGACTCAGTTGGCCGTCCAACCCTTCGGCGAGGACGAGTTGGGCCACACGCAGCCCGTCGCCCCCGACCGTTTCAGGGTTTGGTAGCTCACCGAAGGCGCGACGTCCAAGCGCCATCGCGGAGTCAACAGCAACGGGCCCGTCGATCGCCGCCAACTCTCGCAGCATCGCGTCGATGTGATTGCCGCCCATTTCGCCAAGCGCCCCGATAGCGGCTGCCCTCACGGTGACCGCCTCTTCAAGATCAGCAGCGACCGTGAGTAGAACGCCCTCGGCGCAACGGCCCGCAACGCCAAGAAGGTCAACTAGTCGAGCCCTCATCGCGGGGTTGGTCTCGTTGACGAGAAACTCGACAGCCGATCGAACAACCAGGTGTGCTGTCGACTCAGACCAGTTCGCAAGCGTGCGGTTGGCGTGCATGGTGTCGATCCCACCAAGCGTGATCATGGCGACAAGTTCAGGTATTGCCCGGGCCGTCGGTTTGCGATCGCCGAGCCGCCAAGCGGCATGACGACGAACGATGAGATCTTGGTGTCGTAAGAGATCGACGAGTACATCGTCAGCGTCTCCGTGGCGTATTTCGGCCAGACACTCGATCGCAATCATGGCCGCGATCGGACCCTCGTCCGCAACGACGGTGAGCTGCTGAATTAAGGCTGGAGCGTCTGTTGACCACCTCGCCAAATCAGCGAGGTGAGTTGATCGCCGCAGCATCTGCGGGTAATTACCCGAGCGGACAAGCACACGTAGTTCGCAAACAACTGGCGAGGTGGGGCGGGGCGTCATCACTGTTTCGGACATGCGACCTCCTGAAGACCGGTGGACAACCGTTTGGCTGCCCTCACTTCTTTGTTTTATCATGCTTTAGTTCTATTTACTTATTGTTAGTATCTAATTCTTCCAAAGCCGTCTAGTGTTGAGGCATGAACTCGGTGCCCGTTGCCAAAATTGATCTTCAAACCGCAGCCGATGAGCTTGGCGTGCACTATCAAACCGCCTACCGATGGGTGCGTAGCGGCCGACTGAACGCCGAGATGGTGAGAGGGCGCTATCTCGTAAGCCCTCAAGACCTCGCGATTCTCGATGAGTCACGAGATGCACCCCGAACGCCGCCGCCGCCAAAGGCATCTCGGCTCGACCATGCAGCGGAGCGAATGTACGAAGCTCTCATTGCTGGTGACGAGACCGCAGCGATGAAGATTGGTCGCCGCCTCATTGACGAGGGCACACCAATCAAAGACCTGATCCAAAGCGTCCTCGTACCGCCGCTTCATCAAATTGGCATGCAATGGCACACCGGCGCATTAACAATCTGGGAAGAACACCGCGCATCGTCAATCGTCGAACGACTGATCGGAAACCTGGCCCCTAATCCGCGTGGGCGACGGCGCGGAACCGCGGTTGTTATGGGTGTTGCCGGAGACCGCCATTCGCTACCAACGACGATGGCGGCCGTTGTGCTCCGGGCCGATCACTGGCGGGTTCATCACCTTGGCTCCGACTTGCCGACGGAGCAAATAGAGAAGTTCTGCAAGCAGAACGACGTCGATCTGGCGGTGTTGACGGTCACGAATCCGGACGTGCGGCGTCTCGCAGAGTCAATTGCCGAAGGGCTGCAATCAGCGGGCACGCCATGCGTTGTAGGTGGGTCCGGACAGACGCTCGATGCGCTACTCGAGATGGCACTAGCCGCCCGCTAAGCGATTAGCTAGCTTCTCGGCCCCTCACCCTGCCTGCCCCACGGCCTCTTCGCCGCAGTGCTTGGCAAAAACGACTGAGCGCCTACTCGGTGAGCGAGGCGGAAACCCTGCCAACGCTCGGTCCTCGTCGTTCTCACCTCCCCATATTCCATGCTCGTGATTGCGCCGACCTAGTTCACGGCAGTTGAGCATCAACACGCAAGAGATGCATTTCTCTTTCGCCAACGATTCTCGCGCTGCCCGTCGACGAGGGCGCTCTCCTTCCGGACCGAAGAACAGCTCTGTCAAACCGCTACAGGCGGGAACCACATCCAGCTGAAGTCTGGCGTTCAACGGCAGATCTTTGGGCATCGACAGCGAGTCCTTTGGATGACAATTTGATCGGAGAGTCGGTCCTAATCATTCTTACGGACCGACAGGCCTCAATGGATGCGCGATCAGTCGGGTTCGACCCCTACTGTGACCAGATGCACATCGAACACGCAGCACTTGTGGTCGACGACTACGACTCAGCGATCGCCTTCTTTGTGAACGCCCTCGGATTCGAGCTCGTCGAAGACTCGCCGTCGACCACGAACGATGGTCGCCCCAAGCGCTGGGTCATCGTTCGCCCACCGGGAGCACAGACGGGACTGTTGTTAGCGAAGGCCGATGGCGAGCACCAAGGCAATGCCGTCGGGGCACAGTTCGCCGGACGCGTCGGACTGTTCCTCCGAGTCGACGACTTTGGCTCGATGTACACGCGCATGGTTGACCATGGTGTCGAATTCGTTACTGCCCCGCGAGACGAAAGCTACGGCCGCTTCGCCGTGTTCCTCGATATTGCAGGGAACAAGTGGGACCTTCTCGGACCGCCGCTCGCAGCTTCTGGGCCTACGCCTAGATAGAAACGGAGCCAGCCAATCGGCCCGTTGCTACTAGCAGAAGATCGATGGCTGGCCCGGCGACCACCAGCTGGCCGGCACCTGCCGTCCACTCGATGTCGGTTGTTTCAAGTCTGACGTCGGCGAACCTTTTGATGCCCCCATACCAGCGACTCTTCGCCGCGTGATCGAGCGCTGGAGCCACGTGATCGACGGCTGGCGAGTAGACCCGTCCCAGCGGTCGGGCGATGTCTTGTGTATGCACGATGATGTCGGTGAGAGGGTCGAGTGGGCTGCTCATCGGGGCCCGTCGCGTTGAACTCGCAGTCGACCGGACTTGCTCGATCAGCGCAGCCGGTTCGAACTGCCTCGCTCGCTCGATTGCAGTGTCTCTCGTCATTCGGTCGAAGTTTCCACGAGCCTTGATCATGCCAACAAACATGTCTCGCACTGTCTCTTGGGTGGCCAGGGTGAGATGCCCGACGACATCGCGTACCGTCCAACCGTCGCACAGCGATGCAATGTCCCATTCCTCGGGTTGGAGCTGTTCGAGGATTACGCAGAGCTTGAGACGCTCGTCGGTGGTTGCTGCTTCGATGGCACGCACATCAGGACTATCGGTGGTTCGGCTCATTGCGGCTCGCCCACCGAACCCCCAGCCAGAATGGCGCGGAGTTGAGTGGCGAATGCTTCCGGGTGTCCGACGAAACCAGTGTGGTCACCGGGAAACACTGTCGGTGTCAGCCCGAGCAGCGATGCCATCGCATTCGCCGTTCGATCACAGACCTGGCCAACAGATTCGGACCCGACGCCGATTACGATTCGAGGCGCTACCGCTCGCAGAGCTCCGACGTCGGGCTGCCACCAGGACGTTGGCCTCATCGTGTTGCCGAAGAAGAATTCTTCGTCGGCTATCTCTTGTTTGTCGGTGCGGTTGTTGATCCAGGCGGCGACCCCATCAGGATCCATGTCGATGCCAGCGCCTTTGAAGAACTTCAGCCACGCCCCGATGATGTCGCCGGCGAGGTACGTCTCAACCATGTCGTTGGTGTCGGCTCGGAGTTGTTCGCGGTCGTCGAGGAGTTCTTCTAGCGGTGGCTCATGGGCGATCACTTTGGCCACCATTTCAGGGTTCGCCTGAGCGAAGGCGAGCGTCGCAACCGCGCCCCCAGATGAACCGAACATCGAGGCGGACTCCACGCCGAGGTGCGTCAGGATCTGCCTGTAGTCGTTGGCCAGGACCTCCGGCGTCACCTCATTCTGACGATCATCGACGATGCTTCGATTGATGCCCCTCGGATCAGTCGTGATTACCGTGTAATCGGCAGCCAGCTGTTCGGCAAACGGCGTGAACGCTGAGGCACCCATCGGGCAACCAACCAACATGATGGCTGGACCCTCGCCCCGAATCTCGACGTACAGACTGGCTCCATCGACGTTGATTTGTTCGGATCGGACCGAAACTGGTTCCGCTGCCATGAGTACCTGCTTTCGTTGAGGCGGGCCCAATCAAGCCGGGACCCAGAACTACTCCCAGAACGCTGCGACTGATGCGCCGTCGAAGTTATGGAACCATATCTCGGCGATTTGATCGTTTTCTAGCCGAGCCAAGTGGAGCGTCAGGTTGTCGAGCGGAGCACGACCAGCCCGGGTGGCGGTGATCCGAAAATAGAGCGCAGCGAAGTGGCTTCCAACGAGAGTGTCGAGCAACTCCAGGTGTTCACCGTCGTCAGTTTTGACCGCAGTCTCGAAGAGGAATTCAGCGAGGGCGTCGACCCCCTCGAGATCGCCAACGGCCGGGACGTGAGCGATGACAGTCGGACTGACACTGCCGAGGACGTCGTCCCAACGGCCTTCCGCCATCGCCTTTCCGATGTCGCCGACAAGAACCTGGGTTTGAGTTGCACTGTTCATATTGCCAAAATAGCGTTGACTCTTGGCCCAGCGAAAGGTCCAACATCGCTATGATCTACCAGACCAAGTTCGACCGAGTTGGGAGCCAACGTAGTGGATCTGTTTCTTGACCCAACGATCAGGGGAGGCAAGACCGGCGCTCTCTTCGAGCAGCTACGCGAGGGAATCGTGTCGGGACGCCTCACCGCAGGCGACCGACTGCCGCCGACGCGAGACATCGCAGCGCAGCTTGGCATTTCACGAAACACCGTGACCACCGTGTACGGGCGACTGGCCGCCGAGGGGTACATCGAAGGCCGTGCCGGCGCAGGAAGCTTCGTCGCGACTGGTGGCGCTGCTGAATTACCCGACCGTCAAATTCCAGCCGCCTTGATGCCGGTCGCAGTCGCGGAGGCGTCCACGGTGTCATGGTCTCTCGGTGGATTCGATGACGTACCCCCCACATTCGATCTGCGAACCGGGCGCCCCGACCCGGCGCTCTTTCCTCTTGTGGAATGGCGACGGTGCATGACCACGGCCCTGCAAACCGCTCCAGGAGGGTACGGCCACCCGGCAGGCCTCCCCGCGTTGCGCCGTGCCATCGCTCACTGGATTGGCCTGTCGCGTGCGGTCGAAGCAAACGCCGAACAGATCATCATCACATCTGGGGCGCAACAAGGAATCGATCTCGTCACTAGGCTTCTCGTCGCTCCCGGTCAGGTCGTTGCCGTCGAAGACCCTGGGTATCCACCAGCGGCGGAACTCTTTGCGACTTCGGGAGCCAGGGTGGTGCCGGTCCCCGTCGACGCCGCCGGCATCGTGGTCGAGCAGATTCCAACCGACGCCTGCATGGTCTACACGACTCCATCGCATCAGTCACCGACTGGGGTAACGATGAGCATCGAGCGACGGCGTGAACTGCTGCAGTTTGCGGAGAACCACAACGTTGCGATTATCGAAGACGATTACGACTCCGAATACCGTCATTCGGATCGTCCACTCGAGCCGCTCCATCGTCTCGACCGTCACGGCCGCGTGATCTATGTCGGCACCTTCTCTAAGACGCTTTCGCCGTCTCTGCGCCTCGGGTTTGTCGTGCTTCCGCCATCGCTCGTAAGTCACGCCATCGCCCTACGGTCATTGATCGATTGGCAACCCCCCGCTACGTCGCAAGCCACGTTGCTGCACTTCATCGTCGACGGACACCTTGATCGATACCTACGGCGCACCCGAAAGATCTATAGCGAGCGCCATCGAATGGTCACTGATTTCGTCAACGACGCAGTCAACGCCGGACTCCTGATGGAACCAATGCCGAGTCACGCCGGGCTACATGTTGCGCCCCGTTTGCCCGCCGGAATCGCCGAAGCAACTGTCAGGGAAGCCGCAAGGGCCGAAGGCATCGCGCTCGGCGACTACGCGAGGTGTTGGCAGCGAGAAAACCCGCCAGCCGGACTCATTGTCGGTTTCGGAGCTATCCCAACGGCCGACCTGCCAGACGCACTAGCTGCGCTACGCCGCGCCCTCAAGGCGTGACTGAGAGCGGCGGCCGCTAATCGAGAAAAGAGTCAGGCTCGAAGTTGCCGCTTGGCCTTTGACGCACCCGTATCAAGGAAGTCAATTATCAGCTCGGCCATCGCCTCGCTCTTGGTGAAGAGGAACAGGTGTCCCCCACCCTCAACTACATGGAGCCGAGAATCGGGAATCCGGTGAGCCAAGAGTCGCCCGTTGGCAAGGCGCACGATTGGGTCGTCGTCACCGGCGAGCACGAGGGTTCGCATCGGCAGCCGGTGCAACCATGGCAGGCTCGTCCAACGCTGGATGGCGCTGAGTTGATAGAGATAACCGAGGTGGCTTGGAGGTCGCGCCGCCCGTTGTTTCGCATGCTCGTCGAGTAGATCGGGGTGGGTTCGAATGGCACCCCCGTAGAGAGTCGGCGCGATCCGTTTGAGGTATTCAGGCGAGTAATACCTCGCTGGCGACATGAGCGTTGCGAGTGCGGCCGGCCTACCAGGAATGCTCGTGATGCCTGGCATGGTCGCCGCCAGGATCAGTCGATGAACAACTTCAGGATGGCGCCGCGCCAGTTCTTGGGCGAGGGCTCCACCCCAACTCAGTCCAAGCACATCGACGCAATCGTGGCCAAGTTCGTCAATCAACCCAGCAACCGTTGCCGCCAAGCTTCGCATTGAGAAAGGCAGGAGCGGGCCAGGACTACCGCCGACCCCGGGCGCATCGAACGCAATGGTCTCTCGGTCGGTCAGGTGACGACGTAGTGGGTCGAACAAATCGCCGGTGGCGCCGATGCCGTTTATTAACAGCAGCGGCCGACCGACACCTGAATTCTCCACAGTGACGCGCAGCCGCTGCCGGCCAACCGAAACGGTCGACGACTTAGTTCGGATGGGGCCATCAGCTACACGCACAGTCACCAGTCAATCGGCACAAGGTTCGGAGTGGAATGGCAACAGTACCCAAGGGACTCACCGGAGCACGTATGCACCGGGGGCTGGCATGATCGCTTCATGTGTCGAGCTGCCAGGCTCATCCGGTGCTTTGACCTTTCGGCCACCGTGCGGCGTGAGCCATTTGCTCCAGTGATCCCACCAGCTTCCCTGGTGTTCCACGGCGCCTGCCTGCCACTCTTCGGCCGAATCGGCCGATTCAGTGTTGAGGAAGTACTTCCCCTTTGGGTTGCCAGCCGGGTTAACCAGGGCCTGAATATGACCCTGCGAGCTGAGCACAAATTCTGACTCGCCGCCAAGCAAATTGATGGTCTCATAACACGCTTGCCATGGTGTGATGTGATCAGTAACCGCACCGACGACAAAGCTTGGGCAGCTGATGGCGCCAAGATCAATTGGAGTGTCGAGCACGCTGACTTCGCCCGGCTTGGTCATCGCGTTGTCCATCGCCATGTTCATGAAGTCGGCATGCAGACCAGCCGGGAGGTTGGTGGCGTCGCCATTCCACGCGAGCACATCGAATGCTGGTGGATTCTTCCCCATCAGGTAATTGTTGACGACGTAGTTCCAGACCAGGTCGTTTGGACGAAGCCAGGCGAATACCTTGCTCAGATCGTCGCCCTTGAGAATGCCTTGGCGCTGACTGCGTCGAGTGGCCGCATCGATGACCGGCTTCGACATCATGGTTCCCATGGTCGACGGCACATCCCAGTCGATGATCGTGACGAGGAAGCTCGCCGATCGGATACGTGAGTCTTCGAGCGCTGCGAGATGTCCGAGCACGCCAGCCATGGTGATTCCGCCTGCACAAACGCCGAGCATGTTGAGGTCGTCTGAACCAGTGATGTCGAGCGTCGCGTCGACGGCTTCGAGAATGGCGGCTGCGTAGGTGTCGAGGTTCCAGTCGCGATGCTCAGGACCAGGGTTGCGCCAACTGATCGTGAATACCTGATGGCCTTCGCCGACGAGGTGTTCGAACAAGCTACGGCCCGGCGCGAGATCGAGGATGTAGTACTTGTTGATCTGAGGCGGCACGACCAACATCGGCCGCTCGAACACCTTTGCCTTCGTTGGGGTGTACTGGATCAGCTCGAGCACCTCGTTGCGGAAGACAACTGTGCCAGGGGTTGCCGCCACCGAGTCTCCCGGCACGAACGGTCGGCTGTCGACCATGGACGGCATGCCGCCGTTCTCTTTCATGTCGTACATCGCATGGCGAGCGCCGTCGACAAGGCTGCGACCCTTGGTGCGCCGAGCTTCCTTCAACGCTGCCGGATTGCCGAGCAAGCTGTTGGTCGGAGCAACCGCATCGCCAGCCAGGTTGGCAAGAAACTCGGTGCGCAGACGCGTCTTCGGGTCCATGTCTAGATCTGCGACGAAGCCGTGCAGTTGCTCATCGAAAGCGAGGTAGGACTGACCGAGTCGCTTGTAGAACGGGTTAGTCGACCAGGCCTCGTCGACGAAGCGACGGTCCTTGGGGTGAGGAGCGACGTCGGAGCGGCCAGTCAAAATACGGGCATACTCGCCTGTGAATTTCGCGGCACGCCGAGCGAGGACCTGAGGCTGCTTAATGGCGGTCTCAACGAGACGGCCCGCTGCTGCGGCGACCTGGTCGGCCTGAAGACCAGCAGGCACCGTGCCAGTAAGCGCGTCGACTGTGGCGGCTATGAGTTCACGGTCTGTCTGTTGGTTTACCGTTGATTCGTCTGTTGATGCCGCGTCGGCTGCCGCTTTGTTGTTCTGCACTTTGTCGTTCTGTGCTGATTGCTTCGTTGCCATGCAATGTCCCCTTCAGATTCAATATTGAAGAAGTTAATCATTTTTATAGCAATTTGTCAATATTGAACTAGACATTCATTTTTACTGCGGCTACGTTGTACCCGTGACTACCGAGCAACTTCTTGACCCGAGCGCATCAGAAGACCGTCCTGCCAGCGCTGCTGGCTATCCGCGCAAGCGGCGCCAGACTCGCCGTCGTCTTGTAAACGCTGGCATCGCCGTACTGGCCGAGCGCGGCCCTGGACACATGACGGCCGCTCAGGTCGCAAAGTCAGCCGGTGTCGCAATCGGCACCTTCTATAACCATTTCCCAACGGTCGATAACCTCATCGAGGCCATCGCTCACGATCTGGGACGGGGGGTCGAGATCAGCGGGGGAACGCTCGCAGACATCGAACATGATGCCGCGCGCCGCGTTGCGATCGGCGTGCTGCAACTCCTCAACATGGCTGACGAGACGCCGCAAGCGGCCGCAGCATTTGCGGGGCTCACGGCGACGCTCCCCGGCTTCCGCGCTCGCATCCGAGGTGTTGTCAACCAGGCGATCAGTGATGGCGTTGCTGCTGGACGTTTCGACACCGTGCCAGGCGAGTCGGCAACCAATGCCGTACTCGGCACGGCGCTGCAATCGATGCGTTCCAGACTGATGGGCGAGACCACGGCGACTGACTCCCCCGACGTCGTCCGCCTCGTCCTTCGAGTACTCGGCACCGAACCAGGCGACATCGACGCAATTCTCGAGGAGGCGATGGCTTCAATGGCACTCGCTCCAGCGGGCGCTGCGTAGCTGCGCCCGCTGGTACTCGTTGTCAGGCAGTCTTCGGCATTTCCCAGGGCGAGACGGGCAGGACGTCGCCGGTTTCGATCATCGATTTAAGGTTGGCGACCACAGCTGGCCAGCCATGAGAGATCTCGCCGAACGCGTTGTGGTCTGCCAAGTCCTCGTGGGTAACGGTGAGTCGGACGATGTCGCCATGAGCTTCGATAAGGAACGTCACGACCGAGGGTGTCGCTGACGGTTCAGCATCGGGCGACTCGAAGGTAAAAACCAAACGGTTCGGCGGGTCAGACTCGATCACGCGGCCAACAACGTCGGCCTTGTTCGTTCCGTCAAGACGCCGGTGTTCCCACGTCGAGCCCTTCTTCCAGTCTGAGACATTGGCATGGCCCCAATACTTGGCTGTGAGCTCCGCATCGGTGAGTGCCTGCCACACCTGGTCTGGAGTGGCGTGAATGTATGTCACGTAGGCGTAGGTCGGAACGGTAGATGATTGGTTTGTCATTACTTGCCTTTCTGCTTTTGTCTTAATGTCGGACAATTCTTCGAGTCGTGGTTTGTCGAATCCTGCGATCCACCGCTGATTAATGTCGTGGATCGGTCCAGGATTCAGGTAGTGAAATCGTTCTCGACCCCGCCGGACGACGGCCACAAGATTGGCTGCCGCCAGAAGGTCGAGGTGCTGGGTCGCTGACTGGCGGGCCATCTCTAGCTGTTCACACAGATCACTCAGCGTCTGGCCATTTCGCTCCCTTAACCGGTCGAGCAGGAGACGTCTGGTCGGATCGGCCAACGCCTTGAACACCGCATCAATCTCGTTGGGCTCGGCTACCATTCTGCAATTATGCAGGCATATAACTGCATAATGCAAGATCTAATTTGATCCATAAATTGGTCCTACTGATTGCTATTCAATTGGTACTTCTACCAGACCATCGTGGCGAATACGGTTGAGCTATGATCAAACATCTACCGAACCACACCAAGGTGTCGACGCTATGAGTTGCTTCATCTGTGAGAGCTGCGGGACCCAATACGGCGATTCCTCAACACCACCGACGACGTGCCCGGTGTGCACCGACGACCGCCAATACACCGGCCCATACGAGCAACGCTGGACCACCCACGATCAGCTCGTCACCGAGCTTGACGTTCGAATCGAAGATGACGACGGGCTCACCGGCGTCGGGATCGTTCAGCCGTTCGCCATTCCGCAACGTGCCATTCTCGTGCCAGCCGCCGACGGTGGAAACATCATGTGGGACTGCATCAGTGTCGTCACTCCGGAAGCCGTCGACCAGATCACACGGCTTGGGGGCATCGACCTGATTGCGATTTCCCACCCCCACTTCTACTCATCGATGATCGAGTGGAGCGATGCGTTCGGCGGTATTCCGATCGTCATCCATGAAGACGACCGAAGCTGGATCCGCCGCACCTCACCACACGTGCAGACCTGGAGCGGCGACCGTCTCGAACTGTCACCGACCGTCACGCTTGTGCACCTGCCCGGACACTTTCCCGGTAGCTGCGCACTGCATTGGAATCGCCCTGACCGTCCGGTTCTGCTCACTGGCGACTCGCTCCAGGTCGCCGCCGACCGCCGCCATGTCGCGGTGATGCATAGCGTCCCCAACGACGTCGCCGCCGGAAGCGCCATCGTGGGCGACGTCCACCAGCGCCTCGCCGGTATCGAGTTCGATGATCTGTACGGCTTCACTTGGGGGCTCAACATCATCGGCAACGCCCGTCAACAGGTGGACGAATCCCTCACCCCGTTTGGACAGCAGGCTGGTCGGGACAGAATCGCTCCCCATAGCTAGAATCGTGCCCAGTTGCAGGCAGCAACCAGTCGCCCTGACTCGATCTACGGAGATACGAATATGTCGCAGCTGCTCAGAGTCCATTGCTTCGGGGTATCAGCGGACGGCTTCGGCGCCGGCGAGGGCCAAAGCATGGAGCGACCGTTCGGTCACGCCGATCCAAGCGCCTTGCTCGGATGGGTCGGCGCCACCGCCAACTGGCACTACCGAAGCGAACCAGGCGGCACGCGCGGCTTGGACGATCACTTCGGTCGTGACTACGACCGCAACATCGGCGCTGAGATCATGGGCCGCAACAAGTTCGGTCCGCAGCGAGGCCCTTGGGAAGATCATGAGTGGCAGGGATGGTGGGGCGACACTCCGCCGTTTCGCACTCCCGTGTTTGTGCTCACACATCACGAGCGGCCTTCACTCACGCTCTCCGACACCACCTTCCACTTCCTCAACGTCACACCGTCCGAAGCGCTGGAACGGGCCAAGAACGCAGCCGACGGCCAAGACGTCCGACTCGGCGGTGGCGTCACCACGATTCGCGAGTTTCTCGACGCCGACCTGGTCGATGAGATGCACATCTCCGTCTCTCCTGTCACGCTCGGACGAGGCGAACGTTTATGGGAGTCACCTGACGAACTCGAGGATCGCTTCCACCACGAGGCAGTAACAAGCGCGAGCGGAATAACGCACCACATGTTCTGGCGACGCTGATAACAGCCCGCTCTTATTAACGTTTCTTCCCGTCGAGAAATAGGCCTACGGATTTGTCGATACGTCGTTGCCTCGTCTCCGCCGTTTTCGCGCTTGCGATCTGATCGAGGTGATAACGCTGAAGGCTGTTCGACAGGGCCGCAAAGAACTCCCCGGTTCCAGCGCTCGCGGCGAGCGCGGTGGCAAAGTCGTCGGGGACTTCGACGGTGCGGGGTGCTTCGTTGAGCGTGAGCGTGACGGAAATCGCATCACCGGCTGCGAGCCCGGTTTCCTTACGAATCGCTGCGCTCACGCTGATGAGAAATTGGCCTTTCATCACGCCGACCGTGTTGCGGTATTGGTAGCCGTTCACGTCGACATCCACCGGCGGTCGCTTGCCTGCCCCGAGGGCATCGATTGCCTCGGGTGGGACGACGATCCCAGTGTTCTTGCCAAACCCGCTCAGGGTGGTGTCGAAAGAAACTGTTGGAGCTTTCTTGCTCATGGACTCATCCTTATCGATCACTCGAGCGGCTTCATGAATGACCACAGCGCACCTTCTGGTTCACGCACGCTGTATTCCCGGTAACCATACGGTTGATCAACGGGCTCGTACACAACATCGGCCGACTTCTCGGCAACGAGGCGATGATGCTCATCGACGTCGTCAACCATGATCGCCATAGTGGCCGTGGCCGCCCCGGCTGAAGCCGGCGGCGCCAAACCAGAAAGCGGTGGGCCGCCGTGATGTCGCGGTAGACGAGAATCGAGACTCGGCTTTTCAATAGTGTGTTGTTCATCATGTCCTCCAATATGTGCACCAGGTCGTGAGTGGGGTCGCGGTCATCGGCGATGTCGACAAGGGCAGCGATAAGACCAGCTCGGAGCCGATGCTGCTCGTCGATTTCGGACTCGAGATGGTCGAACGCAACAGAGCCATAGAGACGATGGCCCGCCGGTGTGCGTTCGACCGGAGCAAGGAGCCCGATCTCCTCGTAGTGATGAAGAGCGCGGACCGTGAGGCCTGCGGTCGCAGCGAGATCCCCGACTCGAATGAGGTTGGCGTCATCGTTCATACGACCGACCTTACGACCTCACGCGACGTGAGTTGCAAGGACAAATTACGTATTAGTGTCGTCCCATTCGAGGTGCGACAACGACAAGACCAGGAGACCCCAAATGCCATCCATCACCCCTTTCCTATGGTTCAACACCGATCTCGCTGAGCCAATTGCCTACTACCGATCGATCTTCGGCGACGCCGGAATGCCTGAGGTCGCCGACGACGACCCGGTTTTCATGGCCACTATCGAGTTGTGCGGTCAGGAGCTCTACTTTCTAAACGGTGGCCCAGCACACGCCGGATTCACCGAAGCGATCTCGCTGTTCGTCAGCGTCGACACCCAAGATGAGGTCGACGACCTCTGGCAGCGCCTCACTGCTGACGGCGGCGAGCCAAGCCGCTGCGGATGGTTGAAAGATCGCTACGGACTGTCGTGGCAGATCGTGCCGACTGTCCTCGGCAATCTCCTTGGGTCGCCAGACCGTGTTCGAGCCCAGCAAGCACAAGAGGCAATGATGGGCATGAACAAACTCGACATCGCTGGCCTCCAGGCTGCGTTCGACCGCTGACACAAAGTAGCACCAATGCGTTTCATGCTGTTACAGAACTACGGCCCAGCCGAGTCTGACATGGGCCCAATGAATGAATGGTCCGAGGCCGAAATACAGGCGCACATCGAGTTCCAGATCGCTCTCAACGCAGAGTTGACAGCATTGGGTGAACTTCTCGACGCTCAGGGCTTGGCCGGTCCCGACAAGGCACGGTTTGTGACTTCGGATGGGCAGCAGCCGCCAGTCGTTTCCGATGGCCCATTCCCTGAAACCAAGGAACTGATCGCTGGATACCGCTTGGTCGAAGTGGCATCCGAGGAGCGAGCGATCGAGATCGCGGCGAAGGTTTCGGCCGCACCTGGTATGGGTGGAGCACCGATTCGTCAACCGATCGAGGTCCGCCAAGTGCTCTCGGCGCCGGACGAGGGGTAGATGGCGGGGCCATGAAGACTCGGAACCCGGGCGCAGCATCGCCGACGCCGAAGACGCCATTCAGAACTCACTTTTGCTCGCAGTCGAAACGTGGCCGTCTCACGATGGACAGTGACAACTTTGAATGGCCGACCGAACACTTTGGGGTCCGAACACTTTGGGGTCTGACCCCAAAGTGTTCGTTTTGGGAATGGGCTGGCGTCAGGCTTGGGCGATTCGTACGAGGTTGCCAGAAGGATCACGGAAGGCGCAGTCACGCACACCCCAGAACTGGTCAGTCGGTTCTTCAAGTACCTCGGCGCCAGACTCAACCAACTTGTCGAACGTGGCCTCAAGGTCGTCGGCGCTGAAGATCGCGGCCTGCATTGCTCCCTGGGTAACCAGCGCTAGCAACGCATCGCCCTCGGCCGGTGATCGACCGCCGTGCGGTTGCGACAGCACGATGTCGACGTCTTGACCGGGCGCTCCGAGCGTGATCCAACGAAAGCCGTTGTTCGATACGTCTTGGCGGACTTCGAGGCCGAGCGCATCGCGATAAAACCCGAGCGCTTCATCAGGATCATTGACGGTAATGAACATTTTCGAGACGTTGACTGCCATGGCGTCACACTACGAGATCTGTGACGACGAGCGCTTCTCCGATCCTGCTCGATGTGGCCGGGTTCGCACCTTGCTGACGCACGGCGGCACGACATCGAACGAGCGGTGATCACGATCGCGATACTGCGACGGGCTTTCACCAACGATCTCGGTGAAGCGAGAACTGAACGATCCAAGCGACGCACAGCCAACCGCGAAACACGCGTCAGTGACGGTGGCGCCTTGTCGCAGCAACGCCATAGCCCGCTCGATTCGTCTCGTCATCAGATACGCATACGGCGTCTCGCCGTATGCGGCTCGGAACTTCCGCGAAAAGTGTGCAGGCGACATCAACGCTCGTTCGGCCAACGCAGGCACGCTCAGGTTTTGTGAGTAGTTGCGATCCATGAAATCGCGAGCCCGACGCAGCTGTACTAGGTCTGCGATCTCTTCCGGCGACATTCCAGAAACAGTACCGGAGACTGGCGACCTAGTCCTCTGGGAGTGACGCAAAGTCCTTCTTCGCCGCGAGATACCACTTCATGCCAGAGACCGGACGCTTCCAGCGGCCCTTCATGTCGTTGCGAGCGGCCTGGTGCGCGCTGTCGCCGCCTTCAACCGCGTCTTTGAGGTGCTGGTCTTGCGCCTTAATGACCTCATCGGCACTTTCGCCGTGGTGCTCTAGATCGCAGGGACCGCCGAGTTGCTTGCATGTCATGGTCTTCATTGATTTCTTCCTTTGGCGGTGGTGTTCTACGTGGGACGAGCGGAGAGCCGTCCCAGACGACTACGGGCGTCGCCATACGATACGAGGTTTCGAGCGTCGCGGCTTCTCCGATCCTGCTCGATCTCCCCCCTGGAGTGGACACCGCATCGCCCGTAGTAGGAAGACGGTTCTAGCTCAGGCAGCTAACGTGAAACCGTGAATCTACTTGAGGCGATGCGCGACGACCTCACGCGCCAGGGTCGCCCAGTTGGTCGGCGCGAGGTGCCGTTGTTGGCGTCAATCGCAGTTGTAGCCGTGGTGGCGGCCCAATGGAATGAGCCAAGCACCACGATTGATCTCGTTGCAATCATCGGAGCGGGAGCCGCACTCGTCGCGCTAGCCGTGTTTGGTTGGGTCCCGGGTGAACTCTTCGTCGCCGCAGTGGCGGTGCCGGTTTGTCTCGCTGTCGGTCACAGGGGCCATCTGGAACTATCACTTTTTCTCGTACTCACGGCCTGCCTCTACGCCGCTTGGTACCTCGCATCAACTCTTCGAGCGGCACTGATTACTGCGGCTAGTTCAGTAGCGATTCTGCTGGCGTCGCTGGCCAGTGACGGTGGATTCTCTTGGCTCCCGTGGGTCGCCGCCAACGTATTGCTGTTGGTGATCGGTCGCACACTGTGGCGTCAAGACCTCCTGGTCCGCGATCTTGAGGCGGCGCGAGAGGCGCTCGCCGACCAGGCGGTGGCCGAAGAACGCCGTCGGATCGCTCGAGAGTTGCATGACGTGGCGGGACACACCCTCGCCGCCGTCATGTTGCACGTGACGGGAGCCCGGCACGTTCTGCGGAGAGACCCAGACGAGGCTGAACGCGCTCTCCTTGATGCCGAAGCGGTTGGCCGAGCGAGCATGGCGCAGATCCGCGCCACCGTCGAGACCCTTCGTACGAGCGAACGGGGTATCGACCCGCCGCAGCCCGAAGCCGATCGGCTCGATGACCTGGTTGAGGAGTATCGCCGAACAGGATTGGTAGTGGATGCAACGATCGATCCGGGCGTCGCGGACGTCCGTGGCGCCGTCGGCCTGGCGACGCACCGGATCGCACGCGAGGCGCTCGCCAATGTCGCTCGCCACGCGTCATCTAATCGAGTCGAGTTCGTCGCAGCAATTGAAAGCGGTTCCGTTCGACTCACCGTCTCCGACCATGGGCGATCCGCCGACCTGTCCGGCCCGGACGCGGCCCCGCGGGGTGGGTACGGCCTCGTCGGCATGCGTGAACGCGCCCGATCGCTAGGCGGCTGCGTCTCAGCCGAACCATCCGCAGACGGATGGCGGGTCGACGCGACCCTGCCGCTCGCGGGAACCGATCCGGCTCGGCCAGGTTTGACGTGATCCGAGTTCTCATCGTCGACGATCAGGCCATCGTGCGTGCTGGCGTGGCTCGAATCCTGTCGCCCGCTGACGGGTTCGACGTTGTCGGCGAGTGCTCCGATGGAGACGAGGTGGCGGCAGCGGTTGCAGAGTTGCGGCCCGATCTCGTGCTGATGGATATCCGGATGCAGCGCACCGATGGAGTCACCGCAACCCGAGAACTTCGGGCCAACTACCCCGATGGCGTTCCCGTTCTGATCCTGACGACCTTTGACGAAGACGATGCCCTCTGGGGCGCGCTTGATGCCGGCGCTGCGGGGTATGTCCTCAAAGACACCCCAGCAGAAGGTCTCCTCGCTGCCGCCCGAGCAGTGGCCGGCGGTGGCGCATGGCTCGATTCGAGGGTGACGCCGCGAGTACTTGACACGCTTCGCCGCGCTGGTGGGAGCGCGCTGCAGGGAATGGTTAGCGTCGAGCAACTAACCGAACGTGAACACGATGTACTGCGGCTGATGGCGCGAGGCGCAACCAACCGCGAGATCGCCGACACGCTGATCGTCAGCGAAGCGACGGTTAAAAGCCACGTCGGCGCGATCTTCTCGAAACTCGGCGTGCGCGACCGGGCTGCGGCAATCGTGTTCGCTTACGATCATGGCATCGTCGCTCCCGAACTCCTCCCAGGGGACGAGGAACCGCGTCGACCATAGGGCGATGCGTACCGGTTTCTTAGCGCTCATGCTGGAAACCATGCTCACACATCCGGTCAGCCCGCTCCCTCGTCCCGCTCGCACTCACCAGCGGTTCTCGTCCGGTGCGGTGATCTCCGTCGAAGCCATCTCGAAGTCCTACTCGGGCCGCTGCGTCGTCGACGACGTGAATTTCTCGGTCGACGGCGGCGAAATCTTCGGATTGCTCGGCGCGAACGGAGCGGGAAAGACGACGACCGTCGAGTGCTTGCAAGGCCTTCGTCGGCCCGACGCTGGATCGTTGCGTGTGCTCGGCCTCGACCCGAACGCCGATCACGCTCGGTTGCGTCGCTCAATCGGGAGCCAACTCCAACAGTCATCGTTGCCTGATCGGCTTCGAGTTAGTGAGGCGGTTGCCTTGTTCGATCAGGCCCGTGGACGCGATGTGATGGCCCACCTTGATCGATGGGGACTCGCAGAACAGGCAAAGACGAGCTTCGCCGATCTCTCCGGCGGGCAACGACAACGCCTCTTCATCGTGCTCGCACTACTCAACGAACCCGAGGTGGTATTCCTCGACGAACTGACCCAGGGCCTTGATCCCGCCGCCCGACGCGACGTGTGGCAGGTCATCCGCGACGTTCGCGACCGCGGTACGACCGTCGTCCTTGTAAGCCATTTCGCCGAAGAGATTGAGGCGCTTTGTGACCGAGTGGCCGTCATGGATCACGGGCGCATAGTCGACACGGGGACTCCGCGGCAGATCACTGATCGTCACGCTTCACTCACCACGATCTGCTTCACCCCGCGCCGCGGCCTCGATCGCCAGCGCGTCGCCAGACTCGATGGCGTCGAGCGAATCGAGGAACACGATGGGCAGATCACTGTCTTCGGGACCTCATCGATGATTGCGTCAGTGTGTGCCGAAACGCTGGAATCTGGGCGAGGCCCAGACGACCTCCGCATCCAACATCCCACCCTTGACGATGCCCTCGTCAATCTGATCGGAGCGATCCAATGACGGCAAAACCCCTTTCGACGACACGCCACTCAATGAGCCCTCAACTGACCGAACGAAGCTCGGGCAGCATCCTCCGCCACCTCATCGTCACCGAGGCCAAGCTATTCATCCGGGAGCCGATCGGACTGATCTTTGTGTTCGCCTTTCCGATCCTCACGGTGCTGATCATCGGCTCCAGTTTCGAGGCGGACGACCCTGCGTTCGGCGGCGCACCTCCATCGGCGTACTACATCGCCGCCTACATCGGCGTGGTCCTTGCTGCCGTCGGGCTGGTCATGCTGCCAGTCCATCTCGCCTCGTATCGAGAACGGGGCGTGCTCCGTCGCTTTCAAGCCTCGCACTTCTCCGCGTGGGCACTCCCCGTCGCATGGATCGCAGTCGCGACGGCGCTGACAGTCGTCGCCATTGCGACTCTGCTCGCGACAACGCAACTCGTGTTTGGCGTTCCCGCTATCAACGACCTTCCGTTGACCCTCCTCGGCTTGGCGCTCGGAATCTGGACATCAATCAACACCGGGATCGTGCTTGGGTTGGCCCTCCCAAACGCCAGGGCGGCGCAGGGTGTTGGCCTCGCCCTGTTCTTCCCCTCGTTCTTGCTCGGCGGAGCCGGACCTCCCCCAGCCGTGATGCCATCGATAATGCGCACTGTCGCCGAGCTGGTACCAACCAACCACGTCGTCAAAGCAATACAACAGCCATGGCTCGGAATCGGCTCGTCAACAACTTTCCATCTGATCGTGCTCACACTCATTGGGATCGTCACGACAGTCATGTGGGTCGCGCTCGCCCATCGTGTCACCGCTGATTGAGCACCCCATGCCGCAGATTCGCCGTTGACTCTGTCAACTTATAGTGCTATTGATATTAGCACTATGCAGTGGACCATCGATCACTCATCCAGCGACAGGCTCCAAGACCAAATTGCCAGCTGCGTTCGACGAGGCGTCGCCAGCGGCGAGCTCCCAATCGGCGATCAGCTACCACCCGCCGCCGAGCTCGCAGACGCACTCTCGGTCGACCGCAACACTGTGCTCGCCGCCTACCGACAACTCCGAGACGAGGAAGTGCTCGAGTTTCGGCGTGGACGCGGTGCTCGGGTGCTGTCCACCGGCCCCACGCTGTCGTCTGTCACCGAGGCAGCCAGAGCACTGGTCGAAACCGCCCGCCAACACGGCCTCGCCAAGAATGACCTCATACGAATTATCAAGGAGCTGACATGACCGCGCAACCCATTGCGAAACAGGGCAAACATGCTGTGTACACGGGAAGAACTACAAACTGGATGATGGTTGCCAGCACGTGCATGATGGCCTTGTTCATCGTGCTCATGGCCAAAGGCTCGAACGGCGCCTGGGGCGATCTCCTCTTCATCGTGCCGTTATTACTCGTCGCCATCGGTTCGCTCGCAAACGTGCTGACGACGTCAAACGTGCGGGCGACGGCTGGCCCCAACGGGTTTACTGTTCGCTGGGGTCCGTTCGGCTGGCCCCGCTGCGACTACCCCCTTGATGTGATCGAGCGCGCCGAGGTCATCGACCTTCCATGGTGGCTGGTCTCGTCTGGTTTCTGGTGGACGCCGAAACGCACCTGCTGCACGGTCCGCCGTGGGCCGACGGTCAGGCTCACGCTCCGCAACAAACGCACTGTCACCGTTACGGTTCCCGAACCAGATGCCGCCGTCGCCGCAATAAACGAAGCGTTGAGCAACCGAATCGGCTAGTCGCGTCATCCCTTGGTGCGGGTCTCTGCCACCTCTTCGACCGGTGTATCGAAGCGGGCGTAGCCAATGGTGATTGGGTCAGTTGACCACTCGATCGGCTCCTCGACCGTTGTCCCGTCGCGAAGAACAAGCACGGCTGTCGTCGGCATCGAAAAATCAACGCTGACTGGCACAATTGTCAGCGTCTGGCCAGCAGCCACCGCAATAGCTATTGGCAGCGTGCCCGGAACTGGTTCGCTTCCGCAATCCTCAATCACCGGCGTACGCCAGCAGAATCTGGTTTCGTTGACGCCATCGCTGGCCCAACCGACCTCGGCATCAGCCGAAAGCCGGTAGGAATAGTCGGGGCCGGGGCCAAAGAGTGTCACTGCGGCACTTTCACCCGGCGGAAGTGTCTCGTCCGGAGCGGGCATCAACGCGGCAGCACTGTCAGGATCAATGCCTTCGTCCGCCGCGTTGTAGGCGATGGTTACAACTATCCCAGCTACGACGATGGCCGCCGCCGCAAAGGCCAGCCGCGAGACGCGCTGCCTGACGGGAACTTGCGGATCACTAGTCTCAGTAAGCATTTCAGTCTCCCTATGGTTCGAGTTGACGCCGGAGTCGGCGTCGTTGCTCAGTTCGGCTCGTAGTGCATCGATGGACTCGTCGACTGGCCGATGAGTGCCGCGCTCAGAGAGTCGGTTCAGCCGGTCCTCTAGTGACGTCATGAGGTTTCCTCCTTGAGATTCAATCGCAGGGCCGCTCGCGCTCTCGCGGCGACCATCCGGCTATTGCTCTCACTAATCCCCAATGTTTCGGCGACCTCTCGATGCGTGGCATTCTCGACTTCCGCCATGAACAACACTGCTCGGGCGACAGATGAGAGATGGAATAGGTCTGCGAGGTCAGACGGATAAGTGTCATTTGTGGCACCGTCCAGGCCACTGGAGACTCGACGCAGTCGTGAAGACCGTCGCCTGGTTGAACGACGTTCGTTCGATGCCACGTTTAGGATTGCTCGCCGCAGGTACGCCTCGGGAAACTCAATCTCAACCAACGATCGGGCGCGAATCGATCTAAGCAAGGCCTCCTGCACAAGGTCGTCGGGATCGGACTCCGATGCCCCAGCCACTGCTGCGAAGCGACGCAGTGACGGATACAGCGCACGAATCAGCTGCTCTGTTTCTCTGTCTAAGCTCGCTCTCGAGGTCATCTCACGTTGGTCCATCCATGCGTCATTACCTTGTTCAACACCACCAAGGCTCTGAACGCAACAACTGGCGTTCACTCTCATGGACGCTGAAATAAGCCGAGGCTAGGTGTCGAAAGCTCGTCGCCAGATTTCGAGACGTTGCTGATCACGAGCCTCGTACTCGTCGATTGCCTCAGTCAGCGTTGGGTCGAACGTCGCGTCGGTGCCGTTCGCGAGTGCCGTAAGCCGCATCGTGTACCAGGCGGTGATCCCGCCCGCCGGCGGAGAATCGAAACGGGGAAACAGGGGATCACCCCCGGTCGGGGTAAGCCACTTTGCTGGCAGGTCGGGGTCAAGTGCCATCGGTCGTGCGAGCCCGACAACGTCCGCCGCTCCGGTTGTCACCGCATCTGCCGCCTCCCGTCGAGTCTTGAAACCACCAGTCACCATCAGCGGGATATCCGTTACAGCCCGCGCTCGTTGCGCGAACTCGACAAAGTACGGTCCCGAAGTTCGTCGGTCGGAGCTCGCAGGGGCTCCTGGAAAATAGGTTCCTCCACTGATATCGATTAGGTCAACGGCCTCGTTGCCGAGAAGTGAGATCGCGATTGTGGCGTCGTCCTCGCTCAACCCGCCTTCGAGCTGATCGCTCGAGTTGATCTTCACGGCAATCGCAAACTGTGGGCCAACCTCTGCTCGAACCTGACGCACGATGGCGAGGAGAATGTGACATCGCGCCTCGATCGACCCGCCGTAGCGATCAGAACGCAAGTTGAAAAGCGGCGATAAGAACTGGCTCAACAGAAAGCCGTGTCCCGCATGTATCTCAACGCCACCGAAGCCAGCGGCCTTGGCCTGCGCTGCCGCTCTGGCGTATGACATGGGCAACGCCTCCACTTCAGACAACGTCAGCGCGTCGCACTGAAGACCATCGAGGTTCAGCGCAGATGGTCCCGCCGGTCGAGAAATCGGGCCGTGGGCGAGGGCGCCGGCATGACCGAGTTGCGGCCAGATGTGGGCGCCGCTGATGGACCCGGCGTCGGCGAGGCGGGTTAGGAGAGCACCGTCGGCCGTCGGCCCAAGAACGAGGTTTCCCGGCTTCTCTGGAAAGCGATGATCGACTTGCACCTCTCCGATGAGCGAGAGAGCAACACCGCCATCTGCCCACCGCCGATAGAGCGCGGCCTGCTCATCGGTCGGACAACCTGCACCATCTCCGAGCGAGTCAGACATCGCTGCTTTGACAAGCCGGTTCTTGAGCACGACGCCACACGGCAGTTCTAACGGCGCTCCCAGTAGGCCAGAGTCGATCTCGCCGGGGCTTTCGTGGGTCATCGCGTCACCATACAACGCAGCCACCAGCCACGTTGTCGACTCGATTGTCGGAGACTCGCTGTGCCAAGCTGACGGGCACACCGCCGACCTTCGAAGGAATACAACATGCGCGCTTGGCAACTCACTGAACTTGGCGAACCAGCCGACGTTCTCCACCTCAACGAAGTCGCTGACCCAACGCCGGGCGAGGGCCAGGTGATTCTCGACATCAAGGCGGCCAGCATCGGGTTCCCTGATCTCCTTCAAGTTCGTGGCGGCTACCAAGTCAAGCCCCCAATGCCGTTCACCCCGGGCACCGAAATCGCAGGCGTTGTGTCGGCCGTTGGTGCTGGGGTCACGAATGTGAGCGAAGGCGACCGAGTTCTGTGGATGGGGCTCGGCGGTCTTGCTGAAAAGGTCGCTGCACCTGCTGCCGCCTGTTTCCCGATCCCCGACGGCATGACCGAAGCGCAAGCCTCAGTGCTGCTCATCAACTACGGCACCGGAGTTTTTGCTCTTGAGAATCGGGCCAAGCTACAGCCCGGCGAAACCCTTCTCGTGACCGCAGCCGCCGGTGGTGCTGGTTCAGCCGCCGTGCAGCTTGGCAAGGCAATGGGAGCCAACGTCATCGGCCTAGCTGGCGGAGCGAAGAAGGTAGAGACGGTCTACAAACTCGGCGCCGACGCAGCGTTCGACTACAACGAAGTCGACATTGTCGAGGCCGTTCGCGCTGCGACCGACAAGCGCGGTGTTGACGTCTGCTACGAGGCGGTTGGTGGTGACACCTTCCAGCAGGTTCGCCGCACCATGGGGTGGGACGGACGACTTCTCATCATTGGCTTCACCAGCGGCAAGATTGCCGATGCTCCGACCAACCACATGTTGCTCAAGAACTACTCGGTGGTTGGCGTCCACTGGGGGGCTTGGCTCGCCCGCGATCGAGACCATCTGCGAGCCAACTGGGATCGCATTTGTGAACTCTTCGAGACCGGCAAAATCGATCCACTGATTTCGGCTGAACGTCCACTCGACGAAGCCGTCGAGGCGTTCACCGCCCTCGGCTCACGGGGAACGGTCGGCAAAGTCGTCATCTGCCCCTAGCGGGGCCGGCCTCATGGCCTCGGGGTGCTCTACCTTGCCGGCTACATTTTTGGTCTTTGGTAGGCGGCTCGCCATATCTCACGTGGTGAGGCATCATCTCTGCATGATCGAAAGCACCATGCAGGACTTCCCACTCACCATTACGCACCTCCTTCGACATGGCCGATCGGTCTACTCAGAAGCGAAGGTACTGACGTACGAAGGCCCAGATGCGGACGTTCGAGAGGCAACATTCGCCGAGGTCGCCGACCGCGCTGATCAACTCGCGGCTGCGCTCACGAAGCTCGGCGTCGAGTCTGGCGATCGGGTTGGCACGTTCATGTGGAATAACCAGCGCCACATGGAGGCATACCTTGCTATTCCTTGCATGGGGGCCGTACTCCACACGCTCAACATTCGCCTCTTCGCCGAACAACTCGCCTACGTCATCAACCATGGCGCCGACAAGGTCATCATCGTCGACGCCTCGATTGCTCCCTTGCTGGCGGCCGTTCGCGATCAGCTGACCACCGTCGAACACATCATTGTGTGTGGCGAGGGAGACACTTCCGGATTAGGAGAGGGACTTCTCGACTACGAAGAGTTGATCGGCGCCGAGTCGCCAGGCTTCGACTATCCCGAACTCGACGAACGCAGCGCGGCGGCGATGTGTTACACCAGCGGCACAACCGGCAATCCAAAGGGCGTTGCCTATTCACATCGTTCGTGCTTCCTCCACTCCTTCGGGATCATGTCGGCCCAGGCTCTGCAGCTCAGCGAGAACGAGCGCATCCTGATGATCGTCCCTCAGTTCCACGCGATGGCATGGGGAATGCCGTACGGGGCGTGGGCTGTCGGCGCCGACATCGTAATGCCCCAGCAGTACCTCCAGGGCGGGCCAATCACCGACATAATCGAGCGCACGAAGCCGACGATCTCGGGTGCCGTTCCGACGGTGATGAACGACGTGCTCCACAACTTTCCAAACGCCGACCTCAGCTCGCTGCGGTATGTGGTCTGCGGCGGTTCCGCTGTCCCCCGCTCACTTGTTGACAACTTCAAGAGCACCTTCGGAGTCGACATCTTGCAGGGTTGGGGCATGACCGAAACCTCGCCCCTGGCTGCCCTCTCGTGGCCACCCCGTGGCACCGCTCCAGAAGACGAGGGAGACTGGCGCCAAAAGACGGGCCGGATCTTGGCTGGTGTCGAAGTGCGAATCTGTGACGATGCCGGAACCGTGCTCCCGTGGGACGGCGAAGCGCAGGGCGAGATCGAGATTCGTGGTCCGTGGATCACGGCGAGTTACTACCTCGACGACACACCCGAGAAGTTTCACGACGGGTGGCTGCGCACCGGCGATGTCGGCTCGATCGAGTCGACCGGATTCGTTCAGATCTCTGATCGCTCGAAGGACGTTATCAAGAGCGGTGGCGAGTGGATCAGCTCGGTCGACCTAGAGAACACCTTGATGGGCCACCCCGCGATCATGGAAGCGGCGGTCGTTGGTGTCCCCGATGAGCGCTGGGACGAGCGACCAATGGCCTGCGTTGTGTTCGCCGAAGGCAAGAGTGCGACAGCCGCCGAACTCAACGAGTGGCTTGGTGAGCGGGTTGTGAAGTGGTGGGTACCCGAGCGCTGGAGCTTCATTGAGTCGGTGCCGAAGACCTCTGTCGGCAAGTTCGACAAGAAGGTGCTCCGGGCTCAATACGCCGTCGACGAGCTCGTAGTCGAGACGCTGTAAATGGCTGAGACTGATCTGGAAGCGATGCTCGCCTCCCTTACTGTGTCTCGTCGCGACGGCGAGTTTGTCTTCGTCAACCTCGGATCGGAGCTGCCTTCGGTTGGATTCCACGCGTTGATCCAGGAGAACGAAGGCATCACCGCAGTTCTGGGGCGGGCCGATGCCGACTCGGAGGGGTATGAGTATGACTTCGTCGGTGCGTGGCTGACGCTCGACGTGTTCTCGGCGCTCGAGGCGGTCGGATTGACCGCGGCGGTTAGCGTTGCGCTCGCGGCCGAGGCGATTCCGGCCAACGTGATTGCCGCCGTCCATCACGACCACATCGTCGTTCCGCTCGATCGAGCTGATGATGCAGTTCGCTGTATCGAGAAGCTGAGAGCAGATAGCGTGACCGAATGACATCGCAGCTCACCATCATCACTGGCGCATCAACCGGAATCGGTGCCGGAATCGCCAGAGCCGCACTGGACGACCCAACGCCGGGCTCGGCCGTGGCCACAGTGAGTCGACGACTCGGGCCTGGAAGGCATGTCGTTGCCGATCTGTCCGATCCGGCGACGTGGCCTCTCGTCGCTGACTGGTTCGACGACCTCGTAACAACCGACTTTGACCGGATCGTGTTCGTGCACAATGCCGGAACAGTCGACCCAATCGGCTTTGCGGGTGAGATCGATACCGCCGAGTACACCACCAACGTTTTGCTCAATTCTGCTTCAACCCAGGTACTCGGATCAGCGTTTCTCGCCACAATGCGTCGCCTCAATGCGACGAAAGAACACGATGTTCCCGCCGTGCTCATGATCATCAGTTCGGGGGCAGGCAAGAACCCATTCCTAGGTTGGTCGAGCTACTGCGCCGCGAAAGCGGCCGGCGATATGTGGGTCCGAACTGCGGGAATCGAACAAGAGGCACGAGGCAGTAAGACCACCGTCGTCGCCGTCTCTCCCGGCGTCGTCGCGACCGACATGCAGACCGAGATCCGATCGTCAGAAACAGACGCATTCCCCAACGTCGAACGGTTCCGCGAGATGTTCATCGAGGGCGAACTGGCCGACCCTGACGAGGTCGGGGCCAAACTCTACGCCCTATCGACACGCGACGATCTTCCTCAAGGCGGCGTGTTCGGCGTCAACGACGAGGTCTAGTCACTCGAGAACGACCCTGGCCGCAAACTGTGACAGAATCGACGGGCTGGCACGGGCCAGCGCCTCCCAGGCTCGAAGGACTACAACGATGACAATCGCTGAGATGCCACGCTTTGTGCGCGCCGATGGCCCAGACAAGGTGACCGGCACTGGCCGCTACATCGCCGACCTGTCGCTGACCGGAATGCTGCACGCCAAGTTAAAGTACGCCGGCATTAGTCATGGCCGAATCGTGGCGATCAACACCGCGGCCGCCCTCGCAATGCCCGGTGTCGTCAGCGTTCTTACCGCCGATGATGTGCCCGACGTTCGCTACAGCCCAGGCGTTGCCGATCGAACGCTGTTTGCCAAAGACGTCGTTCGTTTCGAAGGCGATGTCGTCGCGGCGGTGGCGGCAACAACGCCCGAAATCGCAGCTGCTGCTGTCGCCGCCATCGAGGTCACCTACGAGGAGCTTCCGGTCGTTGGCGATCTCGAGGCTGCGCTCAAAGCCGACAGCCCTCTCGTGCACGACAGCTGGCAGACATACGAATCAGGCGAAACCGTCCAGGGGCACAACATTGCGTCCCGCTCGTCGCTCGACCGTGGTGATGCCAAGGCGGCGATGGCAACCGCCCACACCGTTGTGACTAGTCGCTACGTCGCCGACGGCTCGCACGCTGCGCCAATCGAGCCCCGTGGCGTCGTCGCACAGTGGGAGGGCAACAAGGTCACCATCTGGAGCTCGACACAGGTTCCCTTCGACGCTCGATCCGGCGTCTGCGAGACACTTGGATTGCCGACGAGCCGAGTCCGCATCATCGTCCCCCATCTCGGTGGCGGATTCGGCGGCAAGTGTGGCTTCCACTTCGAAGCGCACATTGCAGCGTTAGCCCGAGCCGCAAAGCGTCCAGTTCGCCTCGTGTTCAGCCGCGAAGAGGAATTTCGAGCCCCTGACCGCCGCCGCGAAGGCATGATTATCGACATCACTACTGGTCTCGATGCTGACGGTGCCATCGTGGCTCGCATTGGCCACGCCCTACTCGATTGCGGTGCCTACATCGCTGACGGCGCGTTCTTCCCCCAGCTTGCCGCGATGCACATCTCTGGTCCATACAAAGTGCCGAACCTTTTTATCGATGCCTCGTTGGTCTACACCAACCATCAGCCATCCGGCTCGGTGCGAGCCCCAACCGCTCCAACCGCGTGCTGGGCCCTTGAGTCGCACACCGACGAACTGGCGGCAGCCGCCGGAATCGACCCGGTTGCGTTCCGCAAGCTCAACTGCGTCGACACCGGAACAGAGGGCCCGACCGGCCAGCTTTTTGGCGAGATCGGGCTCCAACGCTGCATCGACGCCGCAACGTCGCTCGCAGGCTACGGCACCGACCTCCCCGACGACGAAGCTATTGGTGTCTCCGTTGGCTGGTGGCCAAGCTTTGGCGTTCCGTCTGGCGCATTCGTCAAGCTCGACTCCGACGGATTCGGGCAGATCGTCACTGGCGCGCAAGAATGTGGCACAGGGGCTGTCATGACTCTGCGTCAGCTCGCGGCCGAAGAACTCGGGATGGACCCGGAGAACTTCGAGCTTGTCTACCAAGACACCTCGGCTGCTCCCTGGGACCTCGGCGCGACTGGCTCGCAGACGCTCTTCAACAACGGTCGGGCGGTCATCGGAGCCAGCCAGCAGATCGCCGAGCAACTCCGCGAGCTTGCGGCCAACGAACTTGAGGCGGCCGCAGCCGACATCGTTCTCGCAAATGGAATGGCGTCGGTCAAGGGTTCGCCAGAAGCTTCAATCTCAATTGCGGCTCTCGCTGGCATCGCCGCTGGAGGAGAACTCCTCCTCGGCCACGGGTCAGGAACACCTCCCGAGGCACCAGAAGCCGTCGGCACAACCTGCGTTGGTGACCAGGGCGTCGCCGCCTGGGTGGCGCCTCAGTTCTCCTGCCATGCCGTCCACGTCAAGCTCGACCGAGACACCGGCGTGGTCCGAGTACTCGACGTCAGCGCAGCCCATGACTCAGGCACGATCATCAACCCAGTAGGAGCGAGCGGCCAGGTGCACGGCGGCATTCTGATGGGTATCGGCCAAGCCCTGACTGAAGGAACTACGTATGCCGACGATGGCAGACAGGTCAACGCTGGCCTGCTCGAGTACAAGCTACAAACCGCAGCCGATACCCCTGAGATCAGATTGGAGTTCGTGCAAATCAACACTCCAAATGCAGGGCCGCACGGCGCGAAGGGAATCGCAGAAGCACCAAATGTCGCAACGCCTGGCGCAATCTCAAATGCCATCGCAAAGTTGGTTGGTTCGCCGGTCAGACAGTTACCGATGACAGCCGAACGAATCTGGGAAAAGCTTGACGGAGGTGCCCAGTAATGCAGTTCTCAATTGCAACTACGCTCGACGACGCTCTGGCCGCGTTGGCTGCTGGTTCGCGGCCTGTGGCTGGCGGCTCCGACCTTGTTGTCGGCGCCCGACACGGCAAGGGTTCACTCCCTGACTCTGTCGTCGCCATCGACCGGATCGCGGCGCTGAGCAACATTGAGTCGACCCCAACCGGGCTTCGAATTGGTTCAACGGTCACCCACGCCATACTTATGGAGCACCCCGACATCGTCAACGGCTACACCGCCCTCGCCGACGCCAGCGCACTCGTCGGTTCGCCGTCTACCCGCAACATCGGCACGCTCGGCGGGAACGTCATGAACGCATCGCCGGCGATGGACACTGGCGCTCCGCTCAATGTGCTTGGAGCGAGCGTCGAGCTTCAGTCGGCCGAAGACGAAAGCCACGAAGTATCGGTTGCTTCTCTATGGACTGGCCCTGGCAAGACCAGCGCTCGGCCCGATGAGCTCTGCACTGCCATTCTGCTGCCTCACCGACCGCCCCGATCGGGGAGCGCATACGTTCGCCTCGAATACCGCAGAGCAATGGAGATTGCAGTCGTTGGCGCTGCTGCATCAGTAGAGCTTCACGAAGACGGCACAATCGCCGAGGTTCGTGTTGCTCTTGCCGCCGTAGCCCCAACGATCATTTCTGTCGACGTTTCGGCAATTATTGGGGCATCGGTCGACGAAGCCACCCTGGCGGCCGTTGCGGCAGCAGCATCCGAACGAGCGACGCCGATCAGCGACGTCAGAGCGAGCGAGAAGTACCGCCGACACACCGTTGGTGTGATGGCACGACGAGCAGTCGAAGCGGCAGCGAAACGAGCAAACGGCGAACACATCGCGGTGCCAGTCAACCGAGCGGTCGGCGTCGGCGCAGCAACACTTCAGGCAACGGGAGTAACCAAATGAGCAGCGATATGACCCCTGTGACCATCAGCGTCAATGGGACCGACTACCCAGTGACTATCTCGCCATCACGAAACCTATTGAGCGTGCTTCGCGACGAGGTCGGGCTCACCGGCACGAAGGAAGGCTGCGACGACTGCGAGTGCGGCGCCTGCATGGTGCTCCTTGATGGGCAACCGATCAACTCGTGCTCGTACCTCGCGGCTCAAACCGAAGGGCGTTCGGTCACCACGATCGAAGGGCTGGTCACCGGCGACGAACTCCACCCGATGCAGCGCAACATCCTCGAAGAGGGCGGCGTGCAGTGCGGTTTCTGCACCCCCGGCATGATCATGTCAACCTGCGCTCTACTCGAGCGGTGCCCAAACCCGACGCAGGAAGAAATCCAGATTGGCCTGTCCGGCAATCTGTGCCGCTGCACCGGCTACGGCACCATCATCGCTGCCGTCGCCCGAACTGCGGCCGAGGCGTAACCAGATCGCATAGCCCTCACTAGCGACGCCGTCCCCTCAAACGGCGCCGCTAGCCGGGCGTGCTATTCCCTCCGCATCAGACGATGTCGGTACGTGCACTATGGACGAGCTTTACTAACAGCCGCTTAACAGACGTAGTCTCCTTTGATGCGTCCGTCGTACAAAACCGCTGTAACCATCGTCTACGTGATGGGCGTATTCATCCAGATTCTCGACGCAACAGTTGTCAACGTCGCTCTCCCGACCCTTGGCAAAGAGTTCGACGTCCCTGCGAACGAGATCGAATGGGTGCTACTCGGCTATCTCTTGAGCTTCACCATTGGCATACCGGCTGCGGCATGGCTCGCCGATCGCTTCGGTTCGAAGAGGGCATTCATGATTGCGCTCGGCGGCTTCGTCGTCGCCTCGGCGCTCTGTGGTGCGGCCCTCTCTCTCAATCAGCTCATTGCCGCCCGAATCTTGCAGGGCCTGCCGGCTGGCCTCATCACCCCAATCGGCGCCACCATCCTCTACCGGGCCTATCCACAGGAAGAACGAGCACGAGCCGCGGCGGCGATCGTCGGTGTTGCCGTCATCGCACCGTCGATCGGCCCGGTACTCGGCGGCATCATCGTCGACAACTTCAGCTGGCGGTGGATCTTCTACGTCAACATCCCAATGGGAACAGCTGCGCTCGTCCTCGCCGGGTTGTGGCTGAAGGAGCACAAAGAAGAAGGCACCGGGACGCTCGACATCGTCGGTTTCGGTCTCGCCGGAGTTGGTCTCGCTGGGGTGCTGTACGCCACCACGGTCGGACCGAGAGAGGGGTGGCTGGCGTGGCAGACGCTGACCAGCGCTGTTGTCGGAGTGGCGTGCCTCGTTGCGCTCGTGGTCTTCGAGCTTCGCCAAGAGAAGCCGATGGTCGAATTCCGCCTACTCTCGAACCAACATTTCCGCAACGTCAACCTGGCCTCGATCTTTGTGTATGCAGGTTTCATCGGTCTGATCTACCTGATCCCGCAGTACATCCAAGAGTTCAGAGGCCTCAGCGCGACCCAGGCTGGCACAACCCAAGCGCCACAGGCGCTTGGAGTTTTCGTTGTGTCGAACCTGGTGGCCCGTCGCCTTTACGGGCGTTTCGGACCGCGGTTGAACATGCTCGGCGGGATCACGGCGGCGCTTGTGATTTCAGGTCTCTTTGCCTTCGTCGGCGATGACACCAGCCTGTGGGTGCTTCGCGGCGTGATCTTCGCTCGCGGAGCCGCAATGGGCGTGCTCTTCGTAACAATTCAGACGATCGCATACTCCACGATGTCGATTGCAGATACCGGCAAGGCTGTGTCGATCTTCAGCACCCAGCGACAGGTAGCTAACGCCATCGGCACGGCCGTTGTCGCCACCACTCTTTCGATGTATCTCGGCGTCGAGATGAGCCTAAACGCCTACCGAATCTCGATGGCGGTCGCCGCGATGCTCTTTGCACCGGCCCTCTGGTTTGCGTGGCACATCGACGACAACGATGCCGCTGCCTCCCTCGCTCACGAAAGAGCGGGCCGAGCAGCTCGAGCGACGAAGTAGTCCGAACGAGCCGGTCGTCGGTTAGAGACAGGTCGACTAGGTTCCGGTCGATCTGCCGATCGTTGACGGGCCAAATAATGCCACGGCACACTTCGGGTGAATGCTTTCGAAGGATGGGGACCTCAGCCTCTGCGTTCAGACAGTCGATTAGACGAAGGTGAACTACAAGAGCGATGTCACCGTGGCACCGCTCGAAAAAGCTTGGTTTCACCATGACAGTTCCAGACAACACGGGGCGTCGCCTCGCCTTGCGTTTTGGGTCCTTGGTGGCGCTAGCGATGAGCGGCCTCACCGTCGCCACCTTCGCCTTGGCGTTCATGGCTGGCTCGGACGACAGCCCCTACCCGTTCTCCAGCGATGCCATCGCTAACAATTGGCCGAGGGAATACCTGTGGATGTTCCCGGCCATGCTGCTGATGCTTCTCTTCGTCGCGTTCGTCGCGTCGGTGCATCAGTACGCGCCTGCGACGCGCAAGATTTTCAGCTTGCTCGGGCTGTGCCTCGCGAGCATCGCAGCTGCAGTCCTACTCATTACCTACTTCATCCAGGTCACGGTGATGCAACCGAGTCTCGAGAAGGGCCAACTTGACGGCTTGGCGATTCTCACGATGTACAACCCGAACGGCGTCTTCATCGCACTCGAGGAACTCGGATACATCCTGATGAGCCTCGCCCTCGCCGTCCTCGCTCCGGTGTTCCTTCAGAAGAACAAGGTCGAGCGGACGATCCGCTGGCTCTTCGTGTCGAGTTCCGCAACAATGGTCGGCGCGTTCATCGCCGTTGCAGTGGCGACCGGAATCGATCGCGGAGTTCTCTTCGAGGTCATCGTCATAAGCATCGTTTGGTTGACGTTAACTGTCTCCGGGCCGCTCGTCGCCGTAGTGTTGCGGCGCGCCGACACTCAATCCTCGGAACGACTCGCTGACCTCGACGCGGCACCTGATACTGCGTCGGTTTAGTGGACGGCTCG
>JBBKWJ010000151.1:0-41059 GCA_037968895.1 Acidimicrobiales bacterium | reverse complement strand
CGCTACTGATCGACGCCAAATCGATGTTCGGTCCGGCTCACAAATCGTTCACCAGGGTGCAGAATCGTCGACGGGAACGACGGTTGGTTTGGCGCGTCGGTGAACTGCTGGGTCTCAAGGCAGACGGCGCCGTATGGGGTGAAGTCGCGCCCAATGTCGTTGCCGACGTACGCCTGGATGCTCGGTTGATCAGTGAAAACTTCCATCCGTCGACCGCTATTCTGCTCGCTCAACACTGCAGCGCTCTCTAGGTTCGGCGGATTACCGACGACGTAGGACATATCGAGATGGCCAAGTTCGCCAATGACGGGGGCGAGCGATCGAGCCTGCCGAAAGTCGTAGGGGGTTCCAGTGAGATCGAGGAGGTCACCGGTCGGGATCCCCTCATCGTCAGTGTGGACCATGCGTTCAGCCAATATCTGTAGCTGATGGCCCCTGACCGAACCAGTGCCAGCAAGGTTCCAGTACGCGTGGTTCGTGAGTGAGACGGGCGTTGAAGCAGTCGTGACCGCCTCGTGAGTCATGGAAAGAAGCCCCGGCTCGATCCGGTAGGAGGTTGTCACGGTCAACTCGCCGGGAAAGCCGGCCTGGCCGTCTGAACTCACGATCGTCAGCTCGAGCTCGGCAAAACCGTTGCCGCTGCGGGCTTTGGCGTCCCACACCTGGCGACCGAGCGTGGCCGTTCCGCCATGCAGCTGATGTGACCCGTGGTTGGCTTTGAGCGAGACCCGTTTTCCGTCAAGCGGGAAGGATGCACCTCCGATGCGGTTGGCGTATCGGCCAACCGTGCATCCGAGATAGTGGTTGCGGTAGTGGTCGAGCGTCGCGTCGAGATCGGGCAGTCTGAGCACCACGTTGGCCGCGTTGCCATCTCGATCGGGAACCTCGACGCCAAAAAGACTCGCACCATAGGTACAAACCTCGATGGCCAAGCTGTCGACGGCGAGTCGATACAGCGATACCGCCCGCTCCCCTTGCCTGTGGGAAGTGGGAGTAAGGCCCCAGTCGGATCTGGTAGCCGCACCTTGCATCGGCTACCGCTTCGCCGCTCGGAGTACGGAGAATTTGGCGTTGCTCTTGAGCGTCTCGCTCTGGCCGAAACGGCGTTTCAGCTGATTGTGGTAACCGAGCTGACGGTTGCCAACGACGTAGATAAAGCCGCCGCCCTTCAGCATTCGTTTTGCCTCTTGCAACATGCGTTTAGCGATGGCATCCGACCGCGCACCCCTGTCATGGAATGGCGGGTTGACGATGACGACGTCGGCTGATGCTGACTCGATCGTGGATCCGCAATCGCCAACCACGAATGACGACCGGCTGGGGTCGATGCTGTTGGCGGCAACGGTCTGCCTGGCCGACTCAACCGCAAGGAACGACTCGTCGGTAAAGATCAGCGATGCCTCGGGTGACCGGACGAGCACATGTAGGCCAACCACGCCGTTGCCACAGCCGAGATCGACAACGGTCTCGCCCTCGCCGAAGGTAGGCAAGGTTTCAAGAAGCAACCGAGTGCCAATATCGAGGCTGTCGCGACTGAACACAGGGCCGAGTCCTATGACCTCGTGCCCTTCGTCGGTCTCGAACACGGCGGGCTCGGCTGGATCAACGAATTCAGTCTCATCGTCGACCGTGGGGAAGATGAGCCGGGCCTTTCGCTTTGCCAACGACGTCGTTGTTGGACCGATGTATTTCTCGAACAACTCAAGCGTTGACGTGTGAATCTGTTTTGTCATTCCACCTGCCACAACTAGGCAGTCATCAGCGAGATGGGGTCGAAGACGCGAGAGCTGATCTTCGAGTTCGGCTAGCGACTTCGTGACCTTGATCACGACGGTCTTGAATGGGCCGTCCGGTTCGCTCGATGAGGGGACAAAGGTGATGCCCTCGATGGACAGACCGTTTCGAGTCGCGTTTGCCTCGAGCGCTTGCTGGGACACAAACGAGTCAGACCACGTACACGGATTAACGGATGCCAGTGACAGGGCTAACGCCCCGAAACGGTCGTTGACGATGCACACCGGCTCAACGAGGGGTTGGTTGCGTTCGGCTATCCACTCCAGCAGAAGGGTGTCGGCACCATCCCAGGCCCGTAAGTTCGGCTCCGGCTCGGGATAGCGCTCAAGCTCGAGCACACCTTGGGGGACTTCGAAGCGGACGTCTTCATTCTCGGTAGACATTTAGACCTGCTCTTTGACGAAACCTGGGAAGTTGCCGAGGTATGTGATAAACCTCGGGCTGATGCCTTCGTTTGCGAGGTGCTCGGGTGATACGGGTGGGGTAACGGCGAGAAAGTCGTCGGCGTACCGCTTAGGAAAGTCGTGGTGGATGATCGCGCCTCGCCCCATCAGCACGAAGTCGATTCCCATCGCCATGACGCGGTCGATGTCGGCGGGCTGATACAGCTTGCCCGCGAACCCGAGGCGGGTATCGCCTCGCTCCAACTCGGTGAAGTAGGCGCCGAGAAGCCGACCTTTGAACTCTTCATCCTCTGGTTCCTTGAAGCAGTCCCAGAGCGAAATGTCGAGGAAGTCGACACGCTCATCGAGCAAGAGCCTTCGAGACAACTCGATAATTTCGGGTAGTACCTGGCCGAACCGCTCGGGCGACAACCGGATACCTACGATGAAATCGTCGCCGCAACGCTCGCTGACGCCAGCCAGGATCTCCATCAAGAAGCGACTGCGATTCTCTGGCGTGCCGCCATAGCTGTCAGTGCGACGGTTGAGCTCTGGGCTCAGAAACTCTGCGATCAGGTAGCCATGTGCTCCATGCAGTTCGACCCCATCAAAGCCAGCAGCTTCGGCCCGTAGTGCAGCCACGATGAAGTCTTCAATTGAGTCGGCTACCTCCTGCTCAGTCATGGCCCGCGCACCACGCCCGTCTTCTGATGGGCAGAGGGGAGCTTCGCCGATCAGCTCCTGAGGCGAACGGTTTCCTGCGTGCTGGAGCTGAGCGAAGGCGAGTGCACCCTCCGACTTGATCGCGGTCGCAAGGCGGGTGAGACCAGGGAGGTGTATGTCATCGAAGATCCCGAGCTGACCAGGAAAGCCTTTGCCCAAGGCACTGACGTGAGCGGCGCAGGTCATCACGGCCCCGAATCCACCCTCGGCCCTCATTGTCAGCCAGCGATACTCGTCGTCGGACAAAACACCATCTTCATGGCTTTGCGTGTTGGTCAGCGGGGCCAACATGAATCGGTTCGGCATCGGCCTACCCCGCCGAAATGCGAGGGGTTCAAACAGCTCAGTCATGCTGGCGACGCTATCCCCTCTGTACGAGAAGTCGCTAACGGTGCAGCTATCGTCCAGGCATGGCGAAGTCCGGGGCCCGCAAAGCAAGAACTAGTCCCGAAGAGTCGCGGCGCCTATTGATCGATGCAACCGTCAGCGTGCTGGCTCGAGAGGGCTTCGGGGGCACCAGCGCCCGAACGGTGGCCGCCGAAGCAGGCGGAACAAACGGTCTCATCTTCTATCACTTCGGTTCGATGAACGGCTTGCTCGCAGCTACCGCAACCGAGCTGAGCGAGCGACGGATGACTCGGGTGAAGACTGCGCTCGGGGGAGAAAACGCCGCCGCTGAGTGGCCATTCCGACTTTCCGATGCCATCAGGGGCGAAGCACAAGGCGACGAAGGTCGTGCGATCGTCGAGCTACTCGTCGGTTCCAGAACTTCCCCCGAGCTCACGGCGCCGATTGCCGACGCAATCGATCGCTCGATTCAGTTCGCAACGACCGAGATCGGCAACGTTCTCGACGGAAACCCCATTGTTCAACTCGTGCCAGCCGACCTTCTCGCCGAGCTCGCGACGGCCGCATTCTTTGGGCTAGAACTCTTCACCCAAGGCGGGCGCGAGATCGATATCGATCGCCTCGCTCGAACTGCTGCCTTAGGTTTTTCGCAGCTCGCCAACTTTGGAACACCGAAGTAGCACAGCATCCTGGCTCGTCGGCACCTTTGGACGAGGGAACATCAGACCTATGGACGATTCGCACCTGGTCGCCCTACTGCAGAGTGAGTGAGCGGCACTTCGCCGCCTGACCAGGGAGACGCACGCATGACTACGAACACCGGGCCACGCTTCGCCCTACTAGCCGCCACGACTTTGGTGGGTCTATCGGCCGGGTTCTTCTTCACCTACGAGGCATCGGTGACCCTAGGCCTCGCCGATGTGAGTGACGTCACATACGTCGAGACGTTCCGAGCGATAAACGACACGATCAAGAACCCTGCGTTCGGAACCGTCTTCTTCGGGGCGGTCCCTGCGCTGGTCGTTGCCATCAAAGCCAACTGGGGACGGCTTGCGCCGCTTCCCCGACTCCTTGTGACGGCCGCGCTCCCCCTCTACCTCATTGGGCTTGTGGTGACTGGCACCGGCAACGTCCCGCTCAACGACGAACTCGCGTCATACGACGAAATCACACCCTCAATCGCAAGCCAAGCACGAGCCGACTTCGAGGACGACTGGAACAGCCTCAATCTGATTCGCGCCCTTGCGATCGGAGCGAGCTTCGTGTCGCTCGCTGGTGGTGTCGCTTTCGCTCACGACGAGCCCGAATAGGCCCAAATCCCTCGAACTGGTCCCGGTGGAACAGCCTGAGGCTGTACCACCGGGACCAGTTCGGAAGGAAGAGCGGCTACTCGACAGCTTTGTCGAGCGCGATCCAGAACGATTGCGAAAGCGCAACTGGTGATCCCGAGTCGTCAAATGCCATCGATGAGGCGTGACGCTTCCGGCCGTCCCACTCACCGGCATTGTCGAACCCAACAATGGACAGGGTTTCGCCCTGCTCTGGCTGGCGGAGCACCTGCACTTGATATTGCGCAGTAACCGCTGGCCTTTCGATAGGGCTGAAGCCGACGTACACCGCAGCGGTGCAGTCGAGCGCAGCCCACAACGCGCCGGGATCGACCCAGCCATTGCGGCTGACTGCCCAGTCTGGCACCGTCCAATCAGTGGCGAAGCGGCCGTCACCCAAAGGGCCAGCGTGCACGTGCATCGAAGACGGATCGAGGCCACACGAGAAGCAGACAGGCACGGGGTGGTTGTCGGCGTGCATCGGTGTTCGTGCCCGGGCCGATCTTGCGTCGCTCAGCGAGACTGTCGGAGTATCGACCTCAAGGTCAGCACCCGGCTCTGCAGTCATCACCACGAGCTCGTCGGCCTTGGCGAAAAACACTCCATCGTCTTCGGTGACCACGAGCTCATGCATCAGTGGCACCGGCGCGCGGAGCCTGACTGAAATCGGCCGTCCAACAATCCGCTCGAACCGCTCGGCGGCTAGACCACCCTGACCCGAACCGGTCGGGCCTTGAAACCAATCGCCAACGCTGAAACTACCAAGCACGGCGACAGCCTAGTGCTATGCACCATTCCCTCTCGAACTGGTCCCGGTGGAACAGCCGGCGGCTGTTCCACCGGGACCAGTTAGGGTTATCTGGGGCTATCTGGTTTATTTCGCGCTTGTGAGCCGAGCCAGGCGAAGAAGTCATCGGGCGCCAACGCGTTGACGACGAGATCGCGAGGGGCCCAGCCTCGCTGCGCGGTGTTGATCCCGTACTCCATGCGGCCGAGTTCGGAGACATGGTGACTGTCTGTGTTGATGACGAGCCGCACATTCTTGGCAACCGCCTTTCGCACCACGTCGGCTCCCGCATCGAGTCGAGGAAGGGCTCCGTTAACTTCGAGGGCAACCTCGAAGGAGACCAACGCATCGAGCACGGCATCAACATCAAACTCGATTCCTGGTCGCCGGCCGATGTAGCGCCCCGAGAGGTGACCGATCGAGTTGACGCTGGGATCGCTGATTGCGGCAATGAGACGCTCGGTTTGCACTAACGGTTCTTGGTCGTAGTGCGAGTGCACCGACGCGACGGTGTAGTCAAAGAGCTGGCGAAACTCAAGGTCGTAGTCGAGTCCACCCGATTTTCCAATATTGAGTTCGCAGCCATAGAGCAGCGTCATGTTGGGGTATTCAGCTTGTAGCTCCCTGATATTCTCGCGGTGCTCCAACATCTCTTCCCGATTGGAACCGTTGATCGCGAGATCTTCTCCGTGGTCAGTGATCGCGAGGTAGGAGTAGCCCTTCGCCGCTGCAGAGGCGACCATGTCGGCCAGCGACGAGCGACCATCACCCGAACGGTCCGTGTGATAGTGGAGGTCACCTTTGATATCGGCCAAGGTGATGAGGTTTGGCATTGTGCCATCAGCAGCGGCCTCGATCTCGCCGGTCGACTCGCGCATTGGCGGCACGATGTATGGCATTCCCAGCTTCTCGTAGATCTCCGCTTCGGTCTTAGAGGCGACCAGTTCTTTGTCGTTGGTAAAGAGCCCATACTCATTGAGCAGCATGTCGCTATTGATCGCACGCTGCCGAAGCGCGATGTTGTGCGCTTTGGAACCGGTGAAGTAGAGCGTTGCGGCTCCGAACTGGTCGGGGGCGACAACTCTGACATCCACCTGTAGACCCTCACGAGTGACGATTGACGTCTTCGTGTCGCCCGCCGCGACAACGTCGGCCGCCAAATGATGTGTCCGTATGTGTGTCATTACTGGCGCGGGGTCAGTTGACGCAACGGTGATGTCGATATCTCCAATAGTCTCAGCCATCCGACGAAGACTCCCGCAATACGCCGCATCGACGACACCGTCGAGTAGCGCAAGCTCCTCAACAAGCCGTATTGCGAGTGGCATTGCGTCGGCAATCGGCGTTCGACGATCTTTACCGTGGAGCCCGAGTCGTTCTATGGCTTTGCCAATCTTCTCCTCGGAGGCAGCACCGAGACCAGCCAAGGTGCGGAGCTTCTGATCGGCGACGGCCTGGCGAAGGGCCTCGACGTTCTCGACGCCGAGCTCCGATCGAACCAACTTGAGCGTCTTTGGTCCGAGCCCCGGGATCTTCGCGAGCTCGACAAACTCCGGGGGATACTCCGCCCTCAACTTCTCAAGCTTTTCGACCGACCCTGAATCGACATACTCACGGATCTTCGAAGCGGTCGCTTTGCCGACTCCCTTGATCTTCACCAACTCGGCCATCGTCAGTTCAGTGAGGTTTCGGCCGTCTGCCTCGAGCCCAAGTTTGGCGTTTTCGTACGCTCGAACCTTGAAAGATTGGGGGCTTTCTTCTTGCAGGGTGGTGAGCTTAACCAGCTCATCAAGCATTGCCAGAATGTCGCGGGTCGTTGCCATGTCGAAAGGTTAGTCGGCGCCGGCCTACCGCCTCACCGGCAGTTAGGAAGTCTGCCTAAATCGAACAAGCCAGCCAAGGCCACCTGACACGACAAGCAACACGAGCGAGGCGAAGGCGCTCTGGGCCAAATGACCGGCATCATTCGCCGACCAGATTTTGGTGGCCAGCGTTTGGAAATCGAGCGGCGCCAAAAGCAGGGTTGCGGGCAACTCCTTTACCGTTGACAGCAACACCAAGCCAGCAGCTGCCGCCAAGCCCGGCATCATCATTGGGGCATCGATGCGAACGAACCGCCGCACCGGGCCAGCGCCGAGCGTTCGGGCAGCCTCGCCGAGGCTTGGCGACACCGAGCCAACCGCTTCCTTGCTCGACCGTGCCGCTTGCGCACCGAAGTGCAAAACGTAGGCGAGCACCAGCATCGGCAGGCTCTGGTACAGCCAGCGAAGGGCACCGAATTGTAGAACGGCCGAAACCAAAGCGAGCGCCGTGATTAGGCCAGGCAGCGCAAACCCAACGATCACGAAATTTGCCGAGACGACGCCGATGCGGGATCGAGTGCGAGCCCAAAGCCAAGCGATCGGCAGGATTGCGCCGACAGTTATCGCCGCAGTACTCACGCCAAGCGCGGCCGTGTTGATCGCGGGGCCAACGAGCTCTCCAAGGTCGAGGCGACCTCGGTCGTTGACGACTCCCTGGCTCGCCCAGTGGGCCAGAACGACAACGGGTGCGCCAATGGCAGACGCGGTGACAGCAACGCAGAACGAAAGGCCGACCCAGCGCCAGCGGCCAAGCTCGAGACGGGCTGCGGTTCGGGTGTCGCGGGCGTGTCGGACTGACTGGGTCTGACGTTGTGAAAATCTGCCCTCGGCGACAACGATGGTCGCCGCGAGCAACGTAAGGACGACACCGAAGCCGATCGCTCGACTTGGGTCGAGGAGTGCATCAGTAAATATCTCGACAGTGAGCGTGTTGTAACGGAGCAGCGACACAGCCCCGAATTCACTGATCGTGTAGAGCGCCACGAGGAGCATCCCGGCAAGCACGCTCGTCGTGATCTGAGGCAGCACAAGCCTTCGCAACGTCTCTCGCCTGCGGAGCCCAAGGCTCCGGCCGGCCTCCTCTAGCGACGGGGGCAACGAATGGAGCCGCGCCGCCACGGGCAGATAGACGTATGGGTAGGTGAAGACAATCAGCACCCCCGCGGCAGCCCAAAAGCCACGCATCGAGGGGAGTTCGTCGATCCCGAACCAGGCGAAGAACTCTTCGGCCAGGCCGCCCTTAGCGAAGCCAGCCACGAGGGCAAAGGCCGCCACAAAAGATGGAAAGGCGAGGGGAAGCGGCACGAGCGCCAGCCAAACTTTCCGAAGGGGAACATCGGTCCGGATGACGAGCCACGCCAGTGTTGTCCCGAGCAGGCCAGCCCCAAGCGACACCGTTGTCGCCAACAACATCGTCCTCTGGAGAGGGCCGTCGGTTGCGTCCCGCAACACTGAACCGGCGTCAACCCGGAGGTCGATCGCGCGCAAGACCAGATAGATCACCGGCGTCGTAAAAAACAGCCCGACTGCGAGCGCGGCGACGGCCAGAGACCGTGGGGCCCTATCCCTGGAGTCCACTGTCACGAATGATCGCTGCGGTTGCCTCAAGTCCGCCACCGAGTTCAGCCAGATCGACTGTGTAGCCGAGGCCGGTCAAGGGGGGAAGACCGTCGGGGATGGCGATTCCGTCAACAAGCGGGTACTCGCCTTCACCAGCAGAGAACATCATCTGCGCTTCATCAGACAGGAAGAACTCGAGCAACTTCTGAGCATTGGCAGCGTTTTCGCTCTGCTCCAGGATCGCCGCACCGGTCACGATGACGAGCGAACCGACATCGTCGGCGGGAAAGAAATGATTGGCGACAGGAGCGTCTGGGTCTTCAGCCAACGTGCCTAACACGTAGTAGTGGTTGACCAACCCGATCTTGATCTCGCCTCGCGACACAGCATCGACAATTGCGCTGTTCTTCGCGTACGTAGGCGCACCAGCATCGGCAAGCGCACCGAGCCAACCGGCGACAACGTCGTCTCCGGCTTGGAATCGAAACGCCGTGACGAAGTCTTGGAAAGAGCCATTGCCGGGGGCAATCCCGACCTGGCCCGCCCACTCTGGCTGCGCTAACTCCATGATCGACTGCGGGAGATCGGCTTCAGCAATGAGGTCTGGGTTGTATACGAGAGTGCGGGCCCGTGCTGTTACCCCGACCCAGGTGCTGTCAGGAGATCGGTACGCAGGATCGACTCGCTCGGTGATCTCGCTTGGAATCTCAGCCAGAAGCTCTTTGCCATCAAGAAACCCGACCGCGCCAGGGCTTTGCGAGATGAACACATCGGCGGGTGATGCATCACCCTCGGTTTCGATCAGAAGCGCAAGGTTCGCAGAGTCGTCGTACTTGACGTTGATCTCGATGCCGGTCTCTGCCTCGAACGCTTCGAAGATGGGGGCGATGAGATCTTCGGATCGACCGGAGTAGACCGTAATCGACCCGTTGTCATCGCTTGCGGTGTTATCGGAGGAGCCGCACGAAGCGCCGACAAGGGCGAAGGCAACGAGCAAAACGGCGGTGGAACGAATTCGCATCGGGCCATGATGGAGGTCATAGATCGGTTTTGTCAACCATGCTTAACAGTTTTTGGTTATGACACTTGCCACACAAGTCGGCAGACCGTTTCTAACCTGCCGGCCACGCCCGGGCGCCGACGACCGTCGGGTGCACGTCGACCTCATCGCCAATGTCAAACACGGGGCGCTGCGGATCTCTCACGATGACGGTGTGTCCGCCAACATCAACATGAAAAAGTGTTTCATTGCCGCGGTAGCGCACGAGCACAACCCGGCCCATGTTCCCCACCGACAGGCGGAGCGCCTCTGGACGAAGCAGAACCTCAACGTCTCCATTTGCTGGTTCAGCGAGCGTGAGTGGGCCAAGTAGCGACGTCGCGGAAGTACCGGAGGCAATCGCGCTCACGAGGTTGGCGTCACCAACTAGCCGAGCCGCCCAGGGTGTTGCTGGCTGTTCGTACACCGTGACAGGCGGAGCCACTTGCACAAGCTCGCCGTCATTAAGCACAGCCAGACGATCGCCAAGCTCAAGCGCTTCTTCTCGATCGTGGGTAACAAAAACGGCCGTGATGTCGAGCTCACGCAAAAGCGAACGAAGCTCACCTCTTAGCTGATCTCGCAAGCCGGCGTCGAGGTTGCTAAACGGCTCGTCTAGCAGCAACACAAGAGGCGATGGGGCGAGCGAGCGGGCCAGAGCCACACGTTGTTGTTGGCCGCCAGAAAGTGTTCCCGGCATGCGGTCGGCTAAGGATCCTAGACCAACCATTGCCAACATCTCGTCGACGCGGCCCGCGGCGCCATCACGACCCTTTAGCCCGAAACCGACATTGGCTCGCACGCTCAGATGGGGGAAAAGCGCCCAGTCTTGAAACACCATTCCGACGTTTCGTTTTTCCGGCGGAACCCACACGTCTGGCCCGGCGACGGGACGACCATCAATCGAAATGACGCCCCCGTCGGCGCGGTCGAGTCCAGCAATCAATCGAAGCAGTGTCGTTTTGCCACAGCCTGACGGGCCGAGAAGCACGAGGACCTCGCCGCGCCCGACAGAAAGCGCGATCGACCCAAGCACGTGGGTGTCGCCGAAACTCTTCGAGATTTCCGAAATTTGAATCATGGGTAGTGCGCCAGGCTAACGGCTTGGTCGTTTGCCCGTTGGCTCACCGGTCGGAGGGGGTGGCAACGCTCCACCACCGGGCCTTCGAACTGCCTTGCGTGCTTGCGCAACGAGAGGGTCGACCTGACGGGGGGCGGGTGGAGTGCGAAGCGCCGGATCGAACCGCCGGCCCGAGCGTTTCGACTTGTCACGCATTACCCAGTAGGCAAGGCCGACCACAGCGACGGCAAGCAAGCCGCCTGCAAGTGGCACGAAACCCCAAGGCAGCTGAGTCCCTGACGACGAGCCAAGCACGACCACCAGAACGATCGAGGTGAGTCCGACTCCAGCCGTCCAAGGCAAATTGGCTCCAAGCAACGCGGGGCTCACGAGCGCGCTGCGCCGCCGTGTGTCGTGGAGACGAAAGAGCTCCATCAGGAGCAACGTTGAAGCCGCAGCCGTAGTAAGCCCTATACCGATCGAGACGTTTGCAAATAGCGCGGCACCGATCCCAGCCGTGATGCCAAAGAACAGCATCGCGACCATGACCTGAAGCGCGGCCGAGCCGCTATCAAGCGCAAAGAACAACACCAGAAGTCCAATGGGGAGTAGCAGCAACCAGATCCAGAATACGGGGGCCGTCACAAACCCAAAAAAAGTCCACACGAGCATGAGCGCTCCGGCCGAATATCCCTCGACCGATGCGGCTCTGTTGGCGCGTTCGCCCCACTTGAGCCGGCGGGGAACCGCCCGCGTCTCAATCATGTTGCACCACCTTCATCGTCTCGCCTTTGCATGGATCATGCCTGCCAGCCGAACAAGCGGTTCGACGCTCTCGCTTCCGTTCCACGGAACAATCACGACTCCGTTCCCAGCCAGCCACTGACGGTTCATCTCTTTTCCGACTCGGAAAATTCGTTCTGCGAGCGGGTCGACGGAGAGGTAGCTCGGCGCGATGGGTGCCTCAACGACAAGCAGATCTTGACCCCTGGCACGAAGCTGAACCAGCGACTGCATTACTTCGGGCGAGAGCAGCGGGGTCAAGGCCACGACCGTCGCTGTTTTCGGAATCGAATCGACGGGCAAGGCCGTTGTGACCGCAGAGTCTTTCTGCACGGCCCGGGTCCCGAGCAGGGCGGCCACGATGCGTTGGAGGTGGCGTCGGCCAAGTCGCGCAGGGAGCCAACGAACGCCGAGGCCAAGATCGAGTACACCAACCCGGTCTTGCCCCTTGAGGTGGCGCTCGGCGAGCGCCAGGCCTGCGGTGACACAGAATCGCAGCGACGTGTTCAGGTCGGTACCAATGTCTTGGGCCGAGTCAACGAAGATCACAATGTCTGACGCCTGGTCGGGGTGCCGTTCGACCACAACCGGTTTGCCTCGCCGGGCCGACAACCGTGGATTGATGCGACGAGCTGGATCGCCACTTCGGTAGTCACGGACCTCGGCTAACTCGCTGCCGGAGCCTTTGGCCCGGCTCCGGTGCTCACCTGTCATTGGGCGGTCACGAAAGAGTGGGAGTAGCGAGGTGAGATGCTCCGTCGGAGGGTGGATTGCAAGAGGGAGATCGACGGGCACTCGTATCAGAGTTTGCGAAATTCCGAATCGGTCACTCAGCGCAATCGTTATCCACTCAGGCGAGTCGAGGCCCCAGCGTCGGCAGCGGGCTCTCACCTCAAACAGTTGTGGACCAGAAAGCGGCCCAACCAACCTGGCGGGCCCAATTGGAGCAAAGGTGGCTCCCCACTGCACTTCGATGTCGGCCATTCCAATCGAGCGCTGCGGCGTGACAAGGAAACGCATCGCAACTTCATCGCCTTCGATTGCCCGAGCGGAGGAAAGCGAGACATCGCTCACCTCTGCGACCGGCCACCAGCCGTCAGTCACCGACCCAGCCAAGGCCAAAACAAACGGGATCGCAAGCGCAACGAAGGCCACCTCACGCACACTCAACGCGAGCACCAACGAACTCACGCCTATGACGGAGTACAGCCAGAAGCGGTGGGTGAGGTGATGGCTCATTTCATGCTCGGCGAGGCCGAACTATCGCCCGGCGGGGGGCGGCATCGAGCCACCGTGCGAGGGAGGAGGTTGCTGTTGGCCCTGGTAGCCGGGAGGGGCCCCGTATTGCGGGGTGGCCCCGTGCTGGGGACCCGCCGACTGCTGTTGGGGCGGCGCGAACTGAGGAGTCGCGACCTGCTGAATGGGACGTTGACCCGATGCATCATCGGCACCAACTGGGGCGGGTACCTGCTGCAACACTTCGGCAACAACATGATCGGCTTGCACCCCTCGAACCCACTGATCTGGGTGCAGGATGATTCGGTGCGCCAACACCGGCACTGCGAGTGCCTTCACATCGTCTGGTAACACGAAACTTCGACCAGCAATAGCGGCTCTGGCTCGCGACGCCTTCAGCAAGCCGAGCGAGCCGCGCGGCGACGCTCCGGCCTCAGTACGCGGGCTTTGCCTTGTCGCTTCAACGATATTGACGACATAGTGAGCGACCGGGTCTGAGATAAAGACTTCTTCAACCCGTTGCTGCATCCGCAGCAACTCGCCCGGTCGCAGAATTGGTTCGAGCGCGAGGCGCTCGGTTCCCCGTCGAGCACGACGGAGCACCATGTCGACCTCGGCTGCAACACCGGGATAGCCGATGTCGGTGCGGATCAGGAATCGGTCGAGTTGAGCTTCAGGAAGCGGGTAGGTGCCTTCCTGCTCGATCGGGTTCTGAGTGCCGACAACGAGGAACGGCTTGGGAAGTTGGTGCGTGACACCATCAGCAGTCACCTGACGTTCTTCCATTGCCTCAAGCAGGGCTGATTGGGTTTTCGGTGGGGCCCGGTTGATCTCGTCACCAAGTACGAGGTTGGCAAAGACTGGCCCTGGTTTGAACTCTGCTTCGGCGCCGAACGAAGTGAGCACGGCGGAGCCAGTGATATCGGCGGGAATGAGGTCGGGTGTGAACTGGACGCGAGAGAACGTCAGTCCTCCGGCCTCGGCAAATGCCCGCGCAATCGCAGTTTTGGCGACCCCTGGCACGTCTTCGAGCAACACGTGCCCGTCGGCCAGCATGGCCGTCAAGATCAGTTCGAGGACTGTTCGTTTTCCGACAATTGCACGTTCGATCTCGTCCAAGATCGCGTGCGATGCGTTCATGACATCGCTATGACTCATAGATCTACCTAGTCCCCATTCCGATTGCCTTTTCTAAGTCGGCGACGACCGCTTCGATCTGAGCCTTTGTCGCCCCTGGTCCAAGGAAGTAGTGATCACGGTCGAGCGGGCTCGCTTGAATCATCTGATTCAGAAGAGTGATGAGCGGTGAGCCGGCACCGATCGTGGCGAGTTGTCTGTCAACCTGATCGAGTTCCCATGGAACGCTCTTCTGGCCAGGCGGTTCGGGAAGCTCAAACTCCCAAGAGCCACCTTCGACAGAACCAAGCGAAAAGTGCTTTGCCAGGCGCCAAGCGACGACGAGACCGAGCACAATCCAGATCAAGACAACAAGCGGGAAGAGGCTACTGAGGCCACTCATACTCCAACCCCCTCAGGCTGTCGTGCGGCGGTTTGCATCTGATAGAGCAAGCGTTGAGCAATGTCGATGGCGCGGTCTCGGTCGTCGAGATTTGCGGTCTGCGGAGCAAACCGCACCGCCGAATAGAGGTCGGTGAGCTGGGACAATGGCAACGTGGCGTCAGTTGGCAACCCGTCTCGGACCCTCTGGTGGAACTCAAGCGGAGTCTCCTCCATGTGACGGACTGGCAGGCCCCACTCCCCCGACGTGGCTAACTCGTACAGTTCCCGAACCACCGCATCGGCGTCTGGGTTTTGTCGTAGTCGCTCGAAAAGATCGAGTTCATCGCCAGGCACATTCCGCCGGGCTGGCTTCTTATGTTGGGGAATAGAGAACTCAACAACGGCGAGTCCGAGGCCATCTTTGAAGGTGAGCCACATGCCGACGATGAACATCGTGAGCGCCACACCCAGGCCGATAAACGACCACGGCCAAGAGTCGCCAAACGGGGGGTCAAATGGTTGGCTCGGATCGGAGCCAAAGATCGGTCCGACATTTTCCGGCTCTGCTTGGAGCCGATCGTTGATGCGAACCGCGTTGTCGTCCGCTTGCTCAAACGTCGAAACACTTTCGTCAATTGAGGTGTGGGTGCCGCTGATCGTGTCGTCGTTGCGCTCAACCTTGGTGACTCCGCCGCCAACTTCGGACAATACAACCTGCTCATCTATCCACGAGATGAGAATGTCGCCGGGTTGCTCAAGCCCACTCGTGACGACAAAAAACTCATCGTCGGCGAGACGGAAACCGATCAGACGGCCAGTAAGAGGTTGATCGATATCCCACGTAATACCGTCGTTACCATCGACTCCCTGCGGCTCGAAGGCGATTCGGCCGTTTTGGGTGTCGATCGAGATTCGACGAGGCGGCTCGAGGCTTTCGCCGCTGTCGCCGCCTGACTCGTCATAGCGGTAGCGCGTCTCGCCACCCTGTTGGGAGCCACCGGACGACCCTTCCGAGCCTCCCGAGCCTCCCGAGCCTCCAGACGATCCGCTCGAGCCGCCAGAACCGCTCTGCGATTGCTGCTCAGCACGGTCTTGAAAGTCCTGTCGCGACTCAGCCCGCGCCCCGAGTGCGACGAGGACGACCAGTATAAGGACCGCGGGTATAGCCAGGTATCGACCAATCCCTGACCCCTCTGACGCCGCGACCTGCACAGATCTAGTGTCGGCCCGTTAAGGAACTGGCTTGAGATCGGCGTCTACAGCGCACGGGACGCAGCGATGGCGAGCTCGATTGACCCGGACATCCGGTTGTAAAGCGATTCCATGTCAACCCCTTCGGTGCTCTTCTGTCCCATGCGGTAGCGAGCATAGACGCCGTGAAGAATGCACGCCGTCTTGAAGTAGTTGAACGTGCGGTAGTAGCCGAGCTGTGACAGATCGCAATCGGTTGCGTCGGCGTACCGAGCGATGAGCTCGTCGCGGGTGAGAAACCCTTCTGCTGCCGTTGCCGAGAACGGTGCGTACGTGGGGTCGTCGGAAGGGTCGACCCACGCGTTGAGGGCGTATGCGAAGTCGGCCATTGGGTCGCCGAGAGTTGCGATCTCCCAGTCAAGAACTGCGGTGATGATGCCATCAGGGCCGACCATGACGTTATGCGTGCCGTAGTCGCCGTGCACGACTCGCGGCAGTCCCTGTTCGGGCAGGTGAGCGACGAGCATCTTGTGCATCTCGTGGAGTCGAGGGTCGTCAAAGTCGGCAGCTTCTTTCGACGCTTCCCACGATCCGTACCAGGTACGGAGCTGCCGCCCTACATAGCCGTCGTGGCGACCGAGGTCTCCGAGGCCGAGTTCGATTGGATCGAGCGCGTGCAACGACGCAAGCGTGTCCATAAACGAGTTGCTCAGGCGCACCCGTGACTCGAGAGAAAGCGCCGCCTCAACCTCTTCAGAGGTGTAAAACGCCTGGCCATCTACCTGACTCATTACGTAGAAGTGGGCACCGGTCACGGCTGGGTCTTCGCAATATCCATATGCGACAGGCACAGGTACCGGGGTCGGCCCAAGGCCTTTGATCACCTTAAACTCGCGGCCCATGTCGTGCGCTTTTGGCAGGAGCTCGCCAAGAGGCGGCCGACGAATAACTGCTTTGCGACCCGCCTGGTCAGTGAGAGCGAAGGTGAGATTCGAGTGACCACCAACGAGGCGTTCCCACTCGAACGGTGGCTCTAAGCCATCGATGTTCTCTCTAATCCACTCATCAACCGATTCCTGGTCATACCCAGGAGTCTCGACATTCGTCGCGTTCATACCTCGAAAACCAATCTGTCCACTTGCGTGGAGGAATGGTGCACGCTGCGCCAGCCGACCGCAAGACGGGATACGAAGTCTCGCTAGGCGGACGACGGACCGCTGCTGGCTCCTTTGTGCTTTGGCCGAGAACGCCCTGACCGTGCCGCCGGATTGCTGGAGCCGCTTCCCCGCTTGCCACCAGGGCCCGAGCCACCACGCCGGTTCGGCTTCGTGTTTGTGGTTTCCCAGCTTGCGTCGTCCTTGTTGTCTGAACGCGCTTTACCTTGTGCCCCAGTCGACTTCTTTGGGCGAGAGCCGTTATTCCGTTGCTTCGCTCCACCCTTTTGATTGTTCTTTCCCTTGCCGCCGCCGCCGCCTTTTTGGTTGTTCACTTGGCGCTTCGGCCGAGGCCACTGCAGCAGATCTCGCTCTGGGGTGTGGGTGCGAAACTCTTCCATGGTCTCGACAACAACCGATAGGTCGGTTTCTTTCTGAATACTTCTGATGGCCTTCCGTTCCTCATTTTTCACGAGCGACACGACTTGGCCTTCTGCGCCGGCGCGGGCCGTGCGCCCTGAGCGGTGCACGTAGGTCTTGCCGTCTTCTGGAGGGTCGAAGTGAATCACGCAGGCGACGTCGTCGACGTGGATACCGCGTGCGGCGACGTCTGTCGCTACGAGCACAAGTACCTGCTGTTCGGTGAAGGCAGCAAGGGCCCGATCTCGTTGTGACTGAGAGCGCCCGCCGTGGATCCAGCCGGCCTTGATTCCAGCGGCCTTGAGTTGTCGAGCGACACGATCGACACCGTGACGTGTCCGGCAGAACACGACCGTTTGGCCTGCTCTGGCGATGACATCGGCGGTGAGTTCGATCTTGCCTTCGTGCTCAATCGCAACAAAGTGGTGCGTCATTGTCGACAGGTCTGGTTCGACCTCGCCAACCTCATGAAGTACCGGATTCGTTTGATACTTGTCGGTGATGACCTTGACGTCTTTGTCGAGCGTGGCCGAGAACAATACCGTCTGGCGCTTGGATGCCGTCATGTCGAGCAACTTGCGAAGGCTTGGCAGGAAGCCCATGTCGCACATTCGGTCAGCCTCGTCAACAACGACGTAGTCGACCTTCTTCAACGACACTTCGCCGCGATCGATCAGGTCGATAAGACGACCAGGGCACGCCACAAGAATGTCGACGCCCCGCTTGAGAGCGTCAAGCTGTTTGCCAAAGCCAACTCCGCCATACACGGCCAGAATGCTCTTGTTGCTCGCATTGGCCAACGGCTCGAGCTCGCGCCGGATCTGCTCTGCGAGTTCGCGAGTCGGCGACAGAATCAGTGCCCTCGGGTTGCGGGGTGTTCCGCGCTCAAGCTTGGCGATTAGTGGGATACCAAACGCAAGGGTCTTTCCGGAACCGGTTGGTGCACGGCCGAGGACGTCACGTCCCTTGAGTGCATCAGGAATCGAGGCCGCTTGAACTTCAAACGGGGTGGTGATCCCCTGCTTGTCGAGGACGGCGACCAGTTCTGCGGGGACGCCGAGATCAGCAAACGTCTTTGACATGGGGAGCTCCAAACCGCCCGCAAGGCCAAGATGGCTCGGACGCAACCGCATAGTCTACCGATGAGTAAGTTGCGGCTCCACCAGCGGTGATTGAATAGACCTACGCACGACCGTGGACACGCATCGGGGGAACCGACTTCGGCGGCACCTTTCGCGGAGGCAGACTTGCCAGCAATCCGGCAGTGGCAGTGGCGATCTCGAGCACGGTCGCTTCGAACGAAGCCTCAACCGCTAGTGAGGGTTTTCGAACACCCGTCACCTTCCTTACATACTGGCGCGCTGCGGCTTCTATCTCTTCGTCGGTCGCTGCGGGCTCGAGTCCCCTCAGGATCGTGATGTTTCTGCACATAAAGACTCTCCTAGTTGAACGGCCTGAAGTCATACTCCCAACCGGACTCGTCGAGCACCAGTCGGTTGCGGGGACCCTCGTCGTATGGGTCGCCGCCGTGGTATGCGTGATCGCCGTCCCACGCCAGGCTTAGTGGCGTCGTGGCCAGCGGCCGTGTTTCGAAGTATGGCGCGCTCAGTTGGCTGGCGCCATAGGTTGTGGCGTCGGCGACGGTCTTGTGTTGCCCAAGTTGGTACAGAGTGACCCAGGTTGGGGGCGCCAGTTCGATCTCGCCCGCGTTGCGTTTCGTCATTGCGGCGGCAGGGGTCAACCACTGGTGTTCATGGATCTCTCCGTCGTCAATAGTGATATCGCCACCAGGCGCCTCAGCCAAGAAGAACCAGGTCGAAAACCGTCGGCGGGGACCCGCCGTCGTGATCGAAGCGAGCGCTGGCGGCACCCAATACGACCAAGCAACAAGGTTGGCCGCGTCGAGGACGAGGCCCGCTTCTTCGTTCGCCTCTCGGACAGCGGCATTTCGTGAGGCCACGATGAGATCATCGGACACGTGGTCTTCGGGGTCGAGTCGGCCCCCTGGGAAAACCCACATACCGCCGAACGCGATCTTCGAGTTGCGTTTCAACATCAGCACCTCGGGGCCGGCGCTGCTATCTCGGGCCAAGATGACTGTCGCGGCCGGGATGAGCTCAGTGTCTGACATGCACGAACGCTAGGTTGTGTGTCGTGCCCCGTCGAATTCTCGAAGTTGTCTTCGCCGTTGGTGTCGGTGTAGCGCTCATGTTTGTAGTCCTGTCGCTCCTCACTAACGAATCCAGTGACGACGCATCCGACGACACCGAACCAACCGTTGTCGAGGCCAACAACCCTGTCGATCCCGAACTCTTCCTCGCTGTCTACACCGACAGCCTGACTGGGACGTATGTTGCAACCGGCACCCAGACCGTCAGCGACGACAATGTCGAGATCGCAGTGAGCACTTTCAAACACGTGCAGCGTGACGAGCAGTCGTTCCAACAAGAGGGCTCCTCAATCCTTCTTATCGACGGCACAATCCAGCAGGTCTGCGAGCGCGATCCCCTGACCGAGGAAACCACTTGCAGCCCCAATCAACCGGGTCCAACGACCGTCGAAAGAGTCGCTGAGTTCCGCCAGAATCTAGTTCCACAGGGTGACGCCGAACGCGCCGACTACGAGGTGTATCGCGGCGAGCCGGGGTGCTGGCAGACAATCGGCACTCGACCGTTGCCAAACTCGGCATGGGGACAGACGACCACATGGTGCTTCGATGCCAATACTGGCGCGCTGATCAAGCGCGAAACGATCACCGGGTCAGAACGTGTGCTTGTGGAAGCCACTGTGGTTCTCGACGAGGTCAGTGACACCGACTTCAAGCCAGACGACGCATAGTCTGCGCACCTCGCACGTGCTGTGCGGAAAAGGGGTCAGAGCGAGGGCCACCGGTTGCTACTGGTGCTCAAGGCGCCAATTGCGATGCGTGTGGAGGGAGAAGTGACCCCCGCTCTTTACCCAACTGACCGGTGTTTGGGCGATGACCACCGGACGTACTATCACCATCGTCCGTGGGCCACTGGAACTTGAGTCGAAGTCAAGATTTCTTCGTGACCCGACTACCCTCGTCGAATGTTCCTTGGCGAAGACCTTCTCGCGTGGCTCACCCTTGCGATCGGCGGGGCGCTGGCCTTTGGCACCTTTGCCGCCCTCGTGCGCCCTCCCTCCAAGACTGAAGAGGGCAATCTTGAACAGGCACCACTCGGGCGCAGCATCGTTCAGATCGTGATCGGTTTGATTGCATCAGCGTGGGCACTGGCGTCCTTGTTGTCGTAGCGAAGATTGGGTTGTGCTACCCACGAACTCAAGCTTGGTTCGGGAGGCGCCGATACGACAGGAGAACAAAGGACCACGCATGACTGTGACAACGCAATCCCGAACAACTACGACTCGGAAGAGCTCCGCACAATCACTTGCAACGCCCACCACACCGGTAGGTCGTCAGCAAACGGTCGAGCCCACAACCCCAATTCAGCCAAACCAGACCTCCTCGACCAATTTGGTCTTCCAGGTGCTTCTCGGCGCCGCCGCAATGCTCGCCCTTGTTGCCGTGGTGCAACAGGCAGGGACCGGCCAGGTCGACCCTACGTCGGTCGATGCGCCACCACCAGCGGTGTTCGTTCAGGCCGACTGATCTAGAACTCGCCTGCCGGCCCAGCGCCGGCTTGCGGCGCTCTCGCCATATTGTCGAACCGTGTGAACTGGCCGCGGAACGCCATGCGCACACTTCCCGTTGGGCCGTTTCGGTGCTTGGCAACGATGATCTCGGCCATGCCTTTGTCTGGCGAGTTCGGGTCGTAGACCTCATCTCGATACAAGAACATCACGACGTCGGCGTCCTGCTCAAGTGATCCGGACTCGCGGAGGTCGCTGAGCATCGGCCTCTTATCAGCCCGCTGCTCAAGGCTACGGTTGAGCTGAGCCAGCGCAACCACCGGCGTCTCAAGCTCACGAGCGAGGATCTTCAGATTTCGGCTGATTTCCGCAACTTCGACCTGGCGGCTTTCGGCATTCGCCCGGCCAGTCATGAGCTGGATGTAGTCGACGACGATAAGACCGAGGTCGCCCTTTCGGCTCTTTAAACGCCGTGCTTTGGCCCGGATCTCCATAACTGACGTGTTCGGATTGTCATCGATGAAGATCGGTGCTTCGGCGAGTCGTCCAACCGCATGGCTTATCCGATTCCAGTCGGCCTCTTGCAACTTGCCGGTCTTCACCCGACTGGCATCGACGAGGGCCTCCGAACAGAGGATCCGCTGAGAGAGCTCAAGCTGTCCCATCTCCAACGAGAACACGAGAACCGGCCGGTTGTCTCGCATTGCGGCATTGGCCGCCATGCCGAGCGCAAACGCAGTTTTCCCCATCGCGGGTCTGGCGCCAACGACATACAGCGCGTTCGGCTGCAGGCCTGCGAGGAGCTCATCGAGGTCGTTGTAGCCCGTCTGAATGCCGGTTACGGCGTCGCCTCGCTCGTACAGCGTTTCGAGCCGATCGAGGTTTGCGGAGAGAAGGTCTTTGATCTCGGCGGTTGAGTTGGTTACTCGTCGCTGGGCGACCTCGAACATTCGCGACTCGGCATCGTCGACGGCCCGAACGACATCTTCGGGAATCCCATACGCCATTTCGGCGATCTCATTCGAGACCGCGATCATGCGACGCAGGAGCGCGTGCTCCTCGACGATTCGGGCGTAGTGAGCTGCATTCGAGATTGCCGGCGTGTTGCCCTGCAGGTCGAGGAGGATCCCGGGGCCACCGGAGATCTCAAGCATGTCGGCCCGGGTGAGCTCTTCGGCTACTGTCACCGCGTCGACGGGTTCGCCGGCGCCGTACAAGCTCAGAATCGCTTCAAACACGTGGCCGTGTGCTGGCTTGTAGAAGTTGTCGACGTTAAGGATCTCGACGACGTCTGCTATTGCTTCTCGACTGAGGAGCATCGCGCCCAGTACGGCTTCTTCGGCCGCCAAGTTACTCGGCGGCACGCGCGTGAGGGGCGCCGGTGGGCGATCAGACATCTCCCCATCCTCCCCCACATCGCATGTGGATTCCTAGAGTTGCTTCCTGTGGATTTCGCCGCGATATCGGTGTATTAGTTGTGGATATCGCCAAATCTAACCCTTGAGTTGTGCATAACCCAGTGGAAAAGACCCTAAAGCTGTGGAGCACCTACACGCTATCGGCTGCTTGTCGAAGCTTGTAGATGTTGATAGCCGGATAAAGAACCCGGCTATCAACATTACTGTGAGCTGGAAATATGGCCCCGTTTAGGCGGACGCCACAACCTCGACGGTTACGGGGAACTCGACGTCAGCGTGAGGCCGAGCCATTACCGTGTGACTGCCAACTTCCTTGATGCCGTCAGCAAGATCAAGCATCTTGCGGTCGAGCTCGACGCCGGTCTGTGCGGTGACCGCATCGACGACATCGTTAATCGAAACCGACCCGAAAAGCTTGCCCTCACCCGATGCCCGTGCGGAAATCGTGATGACCTTGGCAACGAGTGCCTTGGCGACTTCTTCAGCCGCCTCGCGGTCCTTCGCGTTTCGAAGCTGCCATGCCTTGCGCATGACGCCGGCCTGCACCTCAACACCGTCGGTGGCTCGTTGAGCCTTCGACGTCGGGATAAGGAAGTTACGGGCGTACCCGTCGGCGACTTCAATGATGTCGCCTCGGTTTCCGAGACCGGAAACCTGCTGGAGTAGGACGATACGCATCAGGCTTCGCCTCCGTCTTCAACAACAGGAGTTGTCTCGGGGGCTTCAACTGCCTCTGAAGGCGCGTCGTCTTGACTACGTGGTGGTCGATCCTCGCGAGGACCACGGCTACCGCCGCCATCACGACCGCCGCCGCCATCACGACGACCGCCACCGCTGCCACCACGACGCTGGGTGGTTACCCGGCTGCTGTAGGGAAGAAGCGCCATCTCGCGGGCGTTCTTGACCGCATTGGCAACAAGACGCTGCTGCTGTGGTGTGTTGCCGTTGACTCGACGAGCCTTGATCTTGGCCCGATCGGACATGTAGCGGCGAAGGAGGTCGACGTCTTTGTAGTCGAGGTACTCGGTCTGCTCGGGGCTAAGAAGGCTGACCTTCTTCTTGCCCTTGCGACCGCCGTCCTTTGGTTTAACTCGCTTACGACTTGTGGTCTTTGCCATTAGAAGGGTTCCTCATCTGGGTTGTAGGGCTGAGGCTGCTGCTGGCCGCCTCCAAATGATTGCCCACGGTTTCCACCTTGGTTTCCGCCGCCTTGGCTTCCACCACTTTGTTTGCCACTATCTTGATTGCCGCTGAAGTTGCCGCCACCGGAGCCGCCATCTTTGCGCTCGTTCTTGCGGACTTCAGCTGTCGCCCAACGAAGGCTCACGGCCACGTCGTCTGCGACGATCTCAATCTTCGAGCGCTTGTCGCCCTCTGGGGTTTCCCAGCTGCGCTGGTCGAGTCGACCGGTGACCGTGACACGAGTGCCTCGTCCGACAGTTTCTGCCGCGTTTTCACCGAGTTGAGCCCAACACACAATGTCGAAGAATGATGTTGCCTCTTCCCATTCCTGGGTTTGGCGGTTCTGCCAACGTCGATTCACTGCAAGGCCGAAATTGGCAACTGCCTGGCCTGACGGGGTGAATCGAAGTTCTGGCTCACGGGTCGCATTGCCCGTCACCGTTACTGTGTTATCCATTGCCATGGGGGCGCCTTTCGTTAGGCGGTGGCGCCAGCGAGGCCACGACGATGCGCTTCGTTCACTGGCAACCGAACGAACTTGTGGCGGACGACGTCGTCTGCGAGTCGGAGGGTTCTGTCGATCTCGTTCAGTGCCTCAGGGGCCAGAAATTCGAGAACTACGTAGAAGCCTTCCCACTTGTGATCAATCTCATAAGCGAAGCGGCGTACGCCCCACTTATCGACCTTCTCAAGAGAGCCACCAACTGCTTCGGCGTCAGCCGTCAGCTTATTGATTTGGCTCTGAACTGCGGACTCTTCCAAGCCGGCAGTAAAAATAATCATGAGTTCGTAAGCTCGCATTGAGCCTCACCTCCCTCTGGACCCAGCATGACCTGGGGCCCTCGACGGTCGAGGGCAGGGTTGACGATGGACCAATCCACCGGCTGCTCCATCATGCACGCATGACAAAAGAGCAGCACCTGAATATACGGCAGTCCTACCGTAAACCCACCTCTGTCCCCTCCCGGCCACAAAAGCAGCCGCTTTTCGATGCGGTTTGGAGTTACTCCGTTGTGGGTGGTGCGGTCGACTCTTCGGTGCTGGGGGGCGCCGTCGTAGCCGTTGTTGTCGGAACTGTGGTGGAGGGGGCAGGGTCGCCGTCGCCTGCCTCAGTCGTGGTCGTCGCATCGGGATCAACCGTCGTCGTGGTTGGCGGAATGCAGGGTTCGGTTGTTGCGGTTGGGTCGGCTTCTACGGTCGCGTCGGTACCTTCTGCCAGCGTTACGCAGGTAGCGAGCGTCGTGGTCGTAGAAAGCTCGGTGTTGCGGACCTCTCCCGAAAAGTCGCCACTGGTGGCAAGAGAGTCACATGGTGGGGCGGATTCCGTAGCCGCGGTCATGAAGCGCGCCCACATCTCAGCCGGATAGTCACCGCCATGCACCTCGATTCCTCGGAAGTCGGACATCGTTTGAGCCGGTTGCCCTGGCGCCCCCGAGTAACCCATCCATACCGCTGCAGTGAGATCGCACGTGAATCCAACAAACCATGCGTCACGTGCATCTTGCGTCGTACCCGTCTTTCCAGCCGCGGGCCGGCCAAATTGGGCATTTGCACCCGTTCCGGCGAGGACGACCTTTTCCATCGCGAAGTTGACCTGCCGCGCCACCTGCGGATCTAGAGCCGCCGTGTCAGTCGGCGTGCGTCCCGGGCCAGCGGTGCAGACGCCATCGACGGGATACCAACACACGACCTTTCCGCTGGCATCCTCTATCCGCTCAATCATGACAGGGGCGTATCGCACCCCCTGGTTTGCGAGGGTTGAGTACGCCGCAGCCATATCAAGCACCGAGACCTCACCGGTCCCCAGTACAAGCGAGTTGACCGGCGATAGCGGTGCGGTAATACCGAGGCGATGGGCGAGATTGACAACGTTCTCCGGCCCGACATCAAGCATCAACTGAGCGAAGACAACGTTTGATGACGCCTGTAGCGCGGAGAGTAGATCGCGATATCCGTCTGGCGCTCCGCCCCCTGACACCACCCAGTCGGCACCGTCGTTTGCGCCCTCAAGAGTTATCGATGACGGAGCCGCGTACAGCGAATTCATTGAGATTCCCTGGGAGATCGCTTCGGCCAACACGATGGGTTTGAAGGAGGAGCCCGGTTGCCGCCCTGAGCCGCCGCCGTCCTCGCCAAGGGCCAGGTTGACCTGGCTCACATCGAAGTCTTTTCCGCCCATCATCGCCACAACTTGTCCTTGACGATCGAGGGCCACAATTGATGCCGAAGGGTCGCTTTCGTTTGGAAGCTCAGCGAGAACAGTGTCGTAGGCCGCCTGCTGCAAGCGCAGGTCAAGTGTTGTGTAGACCCGGAAGCCGCTGGTGTAGAGCGCGCCGTCGGGATAGAGCACTGCGAGTTCTTGGCGAACGGCTTCGACAAAGTACTCAGTGCCGAAAGCGGACCCCTTCACTTCGCCGAGCCCTGATCGATCTTGGACCGGTCGGATCGTCGACCAGTCACGAAGGTTGGCTTCGTCGGCCTGGGCTTGGCTGATGTAGCCCTCTGACACCATGCGAACGAGCGTGGTGGATCGACGTCGCGTCGCTTCGCCTGGGTCGTTGGCCGGGTCAGCGGTGCCAGGAGCACGGATAAGGCCAGCGAGGAAGGCGGAATCAGCAAGGTCGAGTTGGCTCGCATCCTTGCCGAAATAGGCCTGAGCCGCAGCCTGTACTCCGTAGGCGCCGCGGCCGAGGTAGATCCGATTGAGGTAACGCTCGAGGATTTCTTCCTTCGTGAGTTCCTGCTCAAGTTTTACTGCGAGTGTCGCCTCTTTTAGCTTTCGATCCAGGGTGCGATCAGACGAGAGGAACGTGTTCTTCACGTACTGCTGAGTGATCGTCGAACCGCCTTGTCGCAGGCCCTCGTTGCGTAGATCGCGGTAGAGGGCACGGGCGATTCCGATTGGGTCAATGCCGCCGTGGGTGAAGAAGTCTTTGTCCTCGGTCGCGATCGTGGCATCGATCATGACCTGAGGGATCTCGGCGTACGCGATGACTTCACGGTCTTCGCCAGCGGAGAACTGGGCGACCGCAACATCGGGGCCGCAGCCCTCCTCGACCTCCGCGGTGCAAAGGAATGTGGTTTGGGCCAGCGCGCCGAAGTCGTCGTCGGGCAACGGTTCTTGGGCGAGGTAGGCGACTCCTCCAACCAGCCCGACAAGGCCAAGAAGCCCGAGCAAGAAGAGCGCTCGGCGAATCCGCCAAAGCGGGTTCCATCGGCGGTTTGGCACCTTCCCAGGTCCGGCAAGAAATGGCGATCCGATACGGCTCATAAGAAGTTGGCTCGTCGGTGAATTAGTTGGCCGCTGACGCGGTTGACTCCGCGCCAGAGTAGGTCACGAGTTCGAGTACATGATTCCACCAGCATTGGCGGCACACCTCGATCAAATAGCACTCCGACGGTTTACCACGCCGTTGGATGCGTTGGAGTTCGCGCTGGTCTGTAACGCAGCGTCCCGACTTGGGTAGACCGCGACCGAACGCGAACCGAACCCATACAAGCTCATCGACGTCACAGATTGGGCAGGCGTCGTCCATTGGGGCGCCGTGGTGATGGGCTACGCGCCGAAGCTCGGGCTGGGCGTCGCATACCTCAGAGTTGAGTTGGTGCCCCGCCCGGTATGCATCGACGGCGCGTTGACGAGCCAATCGATAACTCACGACTGCACCGGTTGAAGAAGTCGGTCGACTTTTCACGGGCCTCACCGTAGCGAATAACCGGCCCAAAGATCGAGCGGGGGCGTCCTAGCCCTCGCCAGTCAGCCACTCGCGCAAGGCTGCTTCGGCCTGCGCGTGTGACACCACACCGTGTTCGTAGCGGAGTTCTCGTTGCACCTTGGTCAGCTTGCCGATGGTTGGTCCTGGGTCGAGGTCAAACAATTTCATGAGCTCCTGGCCATTCAACGGGCCTTCGAACGATCCAACGTCTTCAGTCGACGCCACGACCTCCAGAAGCTCACCAAACGCGGCGTAGCGGTCGCTCTCGCCTGTCGGCCCCGCCTTCGCAACCACGAGGGCGGTACGAACCAGACCTAGTCGCTCCTCCGCACCATCGCCGCCACTCTGGTCGAGAGCCCGTCGCACTGTCGGTAGGGATGGCTCACCCGAAGCCTCAAACAAATCCTGCAATCGAAGCACGCGAAGCGTGGCGTCTCGGCTGTCGTTCGAGTACCGGAGGCGCCGAAGTATCGCCGCTGCGCCATCGGTTCCGAATGGCGAAAGCAACAGGGATCGACGCTCAAGCAGGCCAGCACCGTCCGGGGCTGCGGTCACTCCGGCGGCAAGGCGAGCATCAGCCTCATCGACCTCAAGCACAAGAGCGAGAAGTCCCGTCTCTACAGCGAACCGGAGTCCCGCTGACGGGTCGTCGACACCAAGGAGGCGCTCGAGTTCGTCGTGCACTCGTTCGACCGAGACGATCTGGATCCGCTCTCTCAGCTCAACGGTGGCCGCCGTCAGGTCGGGGTCGACAGAAAGGCCAAACCGAGGAATGAATCTCGCCGCTCGCATCATGCGAAGCGGGTCATCCGTGAAAGAAATTCGAGGGTCAAGCGGAGTGCGAAGAACTCGCGCCTCAAGATCGGCAGCACCACCGTAGGGGTCGAAGAGCGTGCCGGTTGGCAGACCGACGGCCATGGCATTAATTGAGAAGTCACGTCGCGACAAGTCGACCGTCAGATCGGTCCCGAACGTGACCATCGGCTTTCGCGACGCGTCGTCGTAGACCTCCGCCCGGTGGGTCGTTATTTCGAGTGGACGGCCGTCCACAGTGGCTCCGATCGTCCCAAAGCGCTCGCCCTGGGTCCACAGCGCAGTGGCCAGCGGCCGGACGAGCTCCAAGATCTGATCTGGCAACGCGTCAGTAGTGAGGTCATAGTCACCCGCTCTTGGGTCGCCCTGGGGCGGAAGTATGTCAAGCACGGCGTCCCGCACAATCCCACCGACGAGGTAGAGAGAATACCCGGCGTCGCGAAAGAGCTCCCCAAGCGGGGCGAGCTGAACAACGAGGTCATCGAGTTGGCTCAAAGGTCCCCGCTGCCGCCGTCAAAATGGATACGGCGTGAAACCTCGACCTGATCGAGTCCGGGGCCTCCCTCAGAAACCGGCTCTGGCCGGATTGGCACTCCGGTCAAGGCGCCGGCGACGGCACCAACGCTGTCGTACAACGCTTGCAGGTCGTAACCACCTTCAAGGAAAAGCAGCCGCCTTCCAGCCGGAACGAGAGCAACAAGGGCAGCTACAAGTTCGGCGAAGTCAGTTGACGTGAGCCCTAGGTCGGTCAGCGGGTCGCTGCGGTGTCCGTCGAACCCGGCGGAAATGAGAAGCCAGTCGGGTTTGAACCGATCGATAGCCGGAGCCACGACTTGGTCAAACGCCACCCGAAACGCCGTGCCGTTCGCGCCTGCAGGCAGCGCAACGTTGATATTTGCCCCCGCCCCTGCACCGACGCCGACCTCGTCTGGGCGCCCGGTGTATGGATACCACGGGTACTGATGAAGGCTGACAAACAGCACATCGGGGTCGTCGTAAAAGATGTCTTGCGTTCCGTTGCCGTGATGGGCGTCAATATCAATGATCGCAACGGTCTCACCTGCTGCTTGAAGCTCTCGGGCGGCGACAGCAACATTGTTGATGAAACAAAAGCCCATCTGCTTTTGGCTCAATGCATGGTGGCCAGGAGGGCGGACGATCGACCACGCGGCGTCGGCGGCCCCGGAGCGAAGCTTCTCAATCAACGCAATTCCAGCGCCAGCGGCCCGACGAGCGGCCTCGTCAGAATATGCGTTGAAGCCAGTATCGGCGTCGATCTGGCCCCGCCCTTCGGCGCACAGGTCTTTGAAGCGGTTGAGAAGCGAGGTTGGGTGCACTCGGGCGAGCTGTTCAGCATTTGCTTCGGGTGCTTCGATCCATGTAATCGCTTCATTCAACTCCGGCGATCGCAGGCTCTTTAGCGCAACCTCAAGTCTCTGCGGTCGCTCGGGGTGGCCTTCCCCCGCCTCGTGCAGCAGACACAGATCGTGTGTGGCGACATAAAGAGTCATGAGACTACGGTACCGTCGCGCTGGCAACCGTCGTAATCTTGCTCGTCAGTGAATGATTCAAAGTCACCGCAATCGCCCCTCCGGCAACGTCGCCAGAGCCAGCTGCGGCAACGATTCCCTAACCTCCGGATTGCCTCTTGGCAGGGAGATAGCACAGTCGCGCTCATTGGCCCGTCGCGCTCAGGTCGCCAGCCCGACGCGGCAGCCATCGTCGGGTGCCTACATGATCTGGCACAACAGGGAGTCCGAGAAGCAGTGACACCGGCGCTTGCTCCGCTCGACGCCCAGCCCTTCTACCAGGCCGGATTCGAGCACTATGAGCAGCTCCACCTGCTCAGCCGCCGCCTGCTCACAGAGCCAGATGGTCCGCAAAAGAAGACCAAGGCGGGTCGACGCTGGCACCTCAACACGGTGCTCGACATTGATCGTCGAGCGTTTGACGACTTCTGGCGATTCGACAAGGTAGCCCTTAACGAGGCGAGACATGCCACGCCAACAAGCCGATATCGCGTCATCTCGATCGACCGTAAAATCGTTGGCTATCACGTCACTGGGCGTGCGGGACACCGTGGTTATCTGCAGCGCCTGGCGGTCGACCCCGATCACGCTGGGAATGGGATTGGCACCGCACTCGTCTTTGATTGTCTAACGTGGCTCTACCAGCACAAGGCCTATGAAGCCTTGGTCAACACTCAGGAGCGAAACCAACGCGCGCTGCAGCTCTACGAACGCCACGGATTTATCAAGCAGGCCGAAGGTCTTGTCGTTCTCTCATGGAAGAAGCCAGCGTGACGAGGGCGCTCCACCGCTTATTCTTAACGCTTTGTCTCGTATTCGGCGTCATCGGACCCGTTGTCGCAGCGCCAGCATCAGCGTCTGCGTCCAGCCAGGCGGCCGGCACGATCAATCTCATTGCGCAGACCGCCTACGTTCCCGCCGACGGTGAATTTACACTCAGCTTCACGTGGGACGGCCCGCTGACCCTCGGCACCAAGGTCCAGGCCCGCGTCTACCAGCCTCTGACCTCAATAAACGAGCTGAATACTGGTGCGAGCGATATTTTGACAGCCCCTGTGACATATTCTCTTATCAGTTTGCCACAATCAGCCGACCGGGTCTTCACACTCACCATCCCTGTTCGCAGCTTTCCGGCAAGCGACTCGCCTGCCCTTTACCTTCCGGCCGACGGCGTGCACCCCGTCTCAATCGAGATCTCCGACGGCGACGCGCTCGTTGGCCAGCTCAACACCAACCTCATTCACTTACCAGACGACGTGACCTCAATCGATCCAGTCTCGGTCTCGATGATTCTTCCGGTGACCCAAGCCGACGGATTAGCTAGCGGACTGACGATTGCCGACACCACCGCAATCCTGCAGCAGCACCCCGACCTACCGATGACAATTCAGATCGGGGCCGACGGCCTTTCTCAACTCGCCATAAACGAGCAGCTCACCGGAGAGTTTCGGGATGCGCTTGGCGACCGTCTGCTCGTCGTGAGCCCCGGTCTCAACTTAGACCCGTCAGCGTTGGCCGAGATTGGCCAGGGTCAGCTCTTTACCCAGTCCGTCGATGCGGCGCGAAACCAGGCCATGGAGCTCGGACTCACACCAGCCACCAACATCCTTCCTTGGGATGGAACCATCACGAGTTCTGGGGTCGATCTGCTCGCAGGCATCGGTATTGAGGTCCTCTTGGCATCGTCAGGGAGCGCGGTGCAATCGGGAACGCTGCGAGGAGACTCAGCGACAGTTGAAGCGGTCCAACCGAACGGTGAGTTCAGCTCGCAGCTCGATACAGGCGACGATGTGGTGGCCAGGGCGCACCGGTTACTCGCAGAGCTCGCGCTCCTCACCCTTTCAGACACGAGACCGGTATTCCTCGGCGGCGACGCGTTCCAACAACTTGACCGCAGAAGCCTTGAGATCCTGCTCGACTCGTGGGAGGCCCTCGCTCCGGTCCAACTCGTTTCGTTCGAGCAAGCCGTCAGCGCACAGTCCTCGCTCCCCGTTCGGGTCGCAGAGCAACCCGAGCAAGACCTGGCTCCCCTCGGTGAGACCATCACACAGATCGAGGCGATGATCGCGACCTACCAGTCGTACTTCCTTGACGGCGGGACTGAGCCGGCTTGGTTCCAGACAGCACTCATTTCGTCGCTGTCGCGAGAGCGAAACCCAACCGACCGCCAGCTCAGAATCAATCAGATCGTTGCAGACATTGAGGCATCGTTCGCGCCGATCGACGTCGTCGAGAGTCAACAGTTCACACTGACTACGACACGATTCGCGTTGCCGCTCCAGCTTCAAACAGCGGCTTCCGGACCGCGTCAAGTTTTGATCAGGTTCCAAAGCGACAAAATCAAGGTCTACACCGACAGCACCTATACATCTGACGAAGACCTCATCGTGACCCTTAGCCCTGGTGCAACCACGATGACAATCAACGTCGAAGCGAAGGCTCTCGGACTGTCGCCCGTTGACGTCATCATCCTTACTCCTGATGGCCAGCGTCAGCTTGCAAGCGGACAATTCTCTGTGCGCTCAACCGGAATTCCGGGGTTGGGGCTGCTCTTGTCCGGAACGGCGGGTCTCTTTCTCTTCGTCTGGTGGCTGACCCACCATCGTCGCGAACGTAACGGCCAAGCTCTCCCTATCGCCGACACCGATAGCGTGACAGCGTGACCGACGCCCATCTCCCATCACCGGCGGCGCGCCCAGGCCTCCTGCTCGGTAATAGATACCAGTTGGTCCAGCACATCGCGACCGGGGGCATGGCCCAGGTATGGGAGGCACTCGATACAGTCTTGCACCGGAAGGTGGCGGCCAAGATCCTCCACCCTCACCTCGCCACCGACCGAGCCTTCCTCATCCGGTTCCAGCGTGAAGCCATTGCCGCGGCCCGCTTGTCGCACCGTTCGATCGTGGCCATTTACGACACCGTCTCCTCTGATGGATACGAAGTCATAGTCATGGAGCTCGTCGACGGCCGCACCCTTCGTGATGTCCTCGACGATGTGGGACGAACGTCGGTTGCTGACGCCAAAGACATCGGTCAGCAGGTGTCTGCCGCCCTTGACGAAGCGCACCGAGCCGGTGTCGTTCATCGAGATATCAAGCCCTCGAACATTCTGTTGTGCAGCGACCGCCGGGTAATGGTCACCGACTTCGGCATCGCCAAAGCCGGTGAAGACGCGGATCTCACCGTGACGGGCACGTTGCTCGGCACCGCCAAATACCTCGCCCCCGAGCAAGTTACGGGCGATGACGTCGACCCCAGAACAGATCTGTACGCGCTTGGTGTGGTGCTCTATGAGTGTCTTGCTGGCATTGCCCCGTTCCGAGCCGACACCGACGCAGCCACTGCGTTGGCCCGCCTGCACCACCCTCCGCCCCACGTCAATGAACTCAATCGCCTCGTGCCCCCCGAACTTGATGCGCTTATTCATCGGCTCATGGCCCGAAACCCAGATGAGCGGATCAGCAACGCCCTTGATCTTCAAACGGCGCTGTCCGGTGTCCGACTCGAAAGTGAACGGGCCGCGGTTAGCACCGACCTCACGCTGACAGACCAGACAACTTGGGCCCCGCTCCCCGAGGAGCCGTCTGGCGACCTCGAAGAAGCCCACGACGATGATGACGACGAGATGAGCTTCATCCAGTCCGAACGTTCTTGGCTCGTGCCGACGCTGATCGTAGTACTCGTCGGCATCGCCCTAATTCTCGCGGGCACGCTACTGAACCGGTCGCCGCTACGTCGACCAACTACAACGACTGCCGTTGGTGCCACAGCCGAAACTTCAGATACCACCACATTGACGAACTTCGAGACCGTGAGCGATGAACCCACGATCGCGAGCGCCTCGTCGTTCGACCCTCCACCCGGCGACAACACCGAACAAGACAATCGCCTCAGCTACGCGTTTGACGGTGACGACGAGACCTTCTGGCGAACCGAGACGTATCTACGAGCGAACTTTGGCGATCTCAAAGACGGTGTCGGCATCATCATCTCGCTTGCGGGGCCATCGCTGCTGAATGATCTCGAGATCGACTCGCCCACTGATGGCTGGTCAGCCGACATTTACGTGAGCGACGCCATTGCTCCGACACTCGAGGGGTGGGGCGAGTCAATCGGGCGAGTGGAGAACGAAAACGGGTCGACCTCAGTCAACCTCAATGGTGAGATTGGGAGCCATCTGCTGCTCTGGATCACCGAGCCCGGCACCACGGAGACCGACGACAGCCTGATTCACCGATTTGTCCTCGAAGAGATACAAGTGAGCTAGACCGTTACACGGAGAAGCATCTCCGAGCAGCGCTCGTCGACACCCTAAGATACGGCGATCGAATACACCGACGATGAATTGGTACGGCGAGCACAAGAGGGGCATCGAGCATCGCTCGACCTTCTGCTCAGCCGTCACTACGATCGGTTCTACGCGCTCTGCTGGCGAGTCATGGGCAACGACTCCGACGCCGCCGACGCATGCCAAGAAGCGCTCATGGCCGTCGTACGCGGTCTCGGCTCGTTTGACGGACGCTCGAAGTTCAGTACTTGGTCGCACCGAGTCGTCACTAACGCGGCGTTAGACGAGGTCAGGCGCCGATCGCGGCGTCCTGTGCTCGTCGATGAAATCCCCGAAGCTGCACCTACAACCACATCTGCCGTCGACCAGCGACTAGACGCGCTCACAATCGACGATGCGCTCGCCCAACTCCCCGAGGAGTTCCGCGCCCCCGTTGTCCTGCGAGACCTCTACGGTCTCGACTATTCCGCCATCGCCGATACCCTCGCGATACCGCCAGGCACTGTGCGTTCTCGCATTGCCAGGGGGCGTCGACAACTCGCCGAGATTCTCGGGAACCAAGACCCACCAACCGAACGTCATACCTTGCACGATGATTGAAGACGACGACTACGAACTGGCTTCGGCCTATAGCGATGGGGAACTCGACGCCGCTCAGCGGACCGTCGTCGAGAACGACCCTCGACTCGTATCAGTTGTGCAAGAGATCGAAGCACTTCGCAATCGCCTGGTTCAAGCGGACGACACCCTGGCCTCGCGACCAGTCGACAACGACATCAAGGCGAAGCACCTTGCCATGGCAGGAGCGGCCTTCGACGACCTTTACGGTGCCACCGGACGCGAAACACCGGGTGCGGCCCCCTCGGTTTCGACAAACGGCTCATCTCCCACTCCGTCGGCAAACATCATTGATCTACGCAATCGACGTCGTTATCGAGTGCTCAGCATGGCCGCTGGCTTCGTTGTGGTCGCAGGCATTGGCGCCCTGGCCATCGGCAGTTTGGCAAACATCGGTTCCGGCGAGGACAGCGCCAGTACCGCCGCAATGGTCGAAGAGACCCAGGCACTCGACGCGCCGATGGCGGCAAGCGAAGCGGCGACTGATACCACCGAGGCAATGGCCGAAGACTCTGCCATGAACGATTCGGCCGCTTCAGCCGATGCGCCAGCGGAAGATTCGGCCGGCGAAAGCGAACGGACGACGCTAACCACGCCAGACGGGGCTCCTATCCCGAACTACGCTTTTCCTGCGACCGCAACGCTGCTGGAGATCAGCGACGAACTTGGCATCATCAATGAAGATGGGTATGTCCCATATCTCGACGGCTGTGCGACGCCGCTCTACGAGCTAGACACCATTCGATCGGCGATACCCATTCTCGTCGGTGAGGCGATCGTGGAATACTTCGTCACTTTCGAAGACGATGCATTCACCGCACACCTCGTGGACACTGAATGCGTCGAGCTCGAACAACTTGTGCTCCAAACCGACGGCTAACGACGCCAAGAAACTCAGCGGGCAGTTGAGAAATCTCGTCAAACTCGGACGGCCCGCTGGTTCGCGCTAGGATCCCCCGGATGAGCGAAGGCGACGGAGTATCAACAAATTTTGCTACTGATGACGATTGGCCTGTGAAAGCAGCCAACACCGTCGTCGGCTACGTCGACAAGACCAAGTTGGCAACAACCGGCAAGGCTCTTGTGCTTTCGAGGGCCGTTGTCTACCTGCTGAGTGCAGCGCTACTCGGCCTTTTTGTTGCCGTGCTCGTGCTTGTGTTCATCGTTCGTTTGCTTGCGGCCGCAACCGCTGAGCTCCCCTTCATCAGTGACGGTGAAGTTTGGCTCGCCTACTACATCATGTCTGCCGTCTTCATCATCGCCGGCCTCCTCTTGTGGAGAAAGCGCGGCAAGTAGCGCTCGATAGGTAACGCGGCGGAACAAACTGCCAGCCTTGACGGTTAACCCCTTCGGCGTCACCTCCCCCACTTACACCTCTTACGCCTTGGAGTTCCTCATGTCTGACGTGCACGACGTAGTCATCATCGGCAGCGGCCCAGCGGGCCTCACGGCCGCTATCTACACCGCTCGAGCCAGCCTCAATCCCCTCGTCCTCGAGGGCGAACCCTCATCGACGAGCGATCAACCTGGGGGGCAACTCATGCTCACGACCGAAGTTGAGAACTACCCCGGTTTTCCCGACGGCATCATGGGCCCCGATCTCATGATCGCGTTCCGCTCGCAAGCCGCAAGGTTTGGAGCCCAAATCGAGACGGTCAAAGCATCCAAAGTTGACCTATCTGAGCGGCCATTCAAGATCTGGGTAGGCGACCCAGATACCGCCGATCCCACCTACCTCGCTCATACCGTCATCATCTCAACCGGTGCGACCGCCCTAATGCTGAACGTGCCGGGCGAAGCGCGACTACTCGGCCACGGTGTTTCGACCTGCGCCACCTGCGACGGTTTCTTCTTCCGCGACCACGACATTGCTGTTATCGGTGGAGGCGACTCTGCGCTCGAAGAGGCCTCGTTCCTCAGTCGTTTCGCAAAGACGGTCACCATAGTGCATCGTCGCGATGAGCTTCGCGCCTCACAAATCATGATTGATCGAGCCAAGAACAACCCAAAGATCTCATTCTTGTGGGACACCGTCGTCGAGGAGGCCCTAGGCGAACAGACTCTCAGCGGCCTTCGTGTCAGAAACAACAAGACTGCCGACGTTTCGGAACTAGCTGTCACCGGCATGTTCGTCGCAATCGGTCACCGACCAACAACCGATCTCTTCGTCGGCCAGTTGGCACTCAAGGACAACGGCTACTTGATTACCGATGCGCCGACCGCTCGCACCAGCGTCGACGGTGTCTTCGCATGCGGTGACGTTCAAGACGACAGCTATCGCCAGGCAATCACCGCCGCTGGCTCTGGTTGCACCGCTGCCCTAGACGCCGAACGCTGGCTCGAAGCCAACGTCGACCACTAGGGAATACCATCCGCTCTACCGACGTTCTACCCTACGACCGCACTACCGGAGGAAATATGTCCGACAACGTAATCACCCTTACCGATACCAGCTTCGATGAGCTCATCAATTCTTCCGATGTTCCGGTCGTTGTCGATCTTTGGGCCGAGTGGTGTGGGCCATGCAAGATGATCGCTCCTACCCTCGCCGAGATCGCAACGGAGCAAGCTGGCGCCATCAAGATTGCGAAGCTCAATATCGACGAGAACCCGCAGATCCCGCAGCGGTATGGGGTCATGAGCATTCCAACAATGCTGGTGTTCCGCAACGGTGAACTTGAGAAGCGAATAGTTGGAGCAAAGCCAAAGGCATCTCTCCTACAGGAATTCGGTTTCTAGAACCAGACCCAACCGATCTGCTCGCGACAATGCCCGGCTCACGCCGGGCATTGTCGCGTCTACGGCTCAGCGGTAGCAGTCGATAACATCACCCGCTACAGATCACCCTCTGTGCCTTGCTACGCGCGAGCTGCGAACACTCAACCTCAACTCTGAATTCACTGTATACACAGGTTTATCCACAGGCTGTGCGAAACCTCTTTAGGTCAGCCAGAGGTCGAGACATTCCAGTGCCAGAGCGGGTAATCGGGACCGCTGCGAGCTCAGGAAAGATCAATTGACGGCTGTTCTCCCGCCAACATCGCGCGATACACCCGCTCAAGATCGGCAAGGTCGGCGAACTCAATCATCATCCGACCGCGGCCCTTTGTCATCGACAGAGTGACCCGCGTCGAGAGGTGGTTGCCAAGAAGCTCTTCGAGTTCGAGGAGGGCGGCCGGCTTCGTCTCGCCGGGCGAACCACCCGACGACGGACGACCAGGAGAAGGGTCATTTATCCCGCGAGCCGAGCCTCTGACAAGTTCTTCAAGTTGGCGAACATTCAAACCCTCAGTCACCACTCGCTTCGCGAGTCGCTCCTGCTCAGACCGATCAGGTGTCCCGAGAATCGCCCGTCCATGCCCTGCACTGATGTCGCCAGACGCCACCATGCGTTGCACTGACCCAGGAAGCTGGAACAGCCGTAACGTATTAGATACCGCCGAGCGGCTCTTACCCACTCGGACCGCAACCTCGTCCTGCGTGAGATCGAAGTCATCTATCAGTTGCTGATAGGCCGCGCCTTCTTCAAGCGCGTTCAGATCCTCACGATGAAGGTTCTCGACGAGCGCCTGTTCCAGCGAATGCCGATCATCTACATCACGAACAATGGCAGGAATGGTGGCGAGCCCAGCCCGACGAGCAGCGCGCCAACGCCGCTCCCCCGCGATCAATTCAAATCGATGGTCACCAGACTGGCGAACCAGAATCGGTTGGAGCACACCGAGTTCACGGACTGAATCAGTCAGTGAAACAAGGGCCTCCTCATCAAATCGGTTACGAGGCTGGTACTCATTGGCCGCGATTGCCGACACAGGAATCTCGCGGAGCGCCGCGCCATCATCCGGTACTCGAGCATCGGTCGGAATCAGTGAACCCAGACCCTTGCCTAACCCACTACGACGATTCATCAGCTATCTCCTTCGCCAAGTCGCGATACGCCAACGATCCACGAGACATCGAGTCGAACACTGTGATCGGCTGCCCAAAGCTCGGAGCTTCAGACAATCGCACCGTTCTCGGGATCACACTGCGACAAACTTTCTCGCCAAAGTGGCCACGCACTTCCGACGCCACCTGTGCCGCGAGATTCGTTCGAGCGTCATACATGACCAGAACGATATTCCTCACATAAAGCTCGGCGTTCAAGTTCTTCTGCACTAGCTCTACGTTTCGCAGCAACTGGCCCAAGCCCTCAAGTGCGTAGTACTCACACTGGATAGGCACGAGAACCTCTGTGGCTGCGGCAAACGCATTCACGGTCAGAAGTCCAAGCGACGGCGGACAGTCGATCAGCACCATGTCGTAGTCGTCATTCACGACGGCCAGCGCATTCTTTAGGCGCATCTCACGGCTGAAAGCAGGTACCAGCTCAATCTCGGCACCGGCTAGATCCAGGTTTGCCGGGGCCACAAAAAGATTGCGAACCGACGCCGCCTCGATGGCATCCTCAATTGGAACATCATGAAGCAGCACGTCGTACATCGATGCTTCGAGGTTTCTAGGGTTCAGGCCAAGACCTGTACTGGCGTTCCCCTGAGGATCCAAGTCGACGATGAGCACTCGATATCCGAGCTCGGCGAGGGCCGCTCCAAGGTTTACTGTTGTCGTTGTCTTGCCAACGCCGCCCTTCTGGTTTGCGACGGCGATGATGCGACACGACTCGGTCATCGGTGGTCGGCCGACTCCCTCTTCTTCGGATTCTGGCTTGCCGGCCGGTGGCGACTCGCCCAAAGCCGAACTCGCTGGCTTCTGAGTAGAGGCTTGCGGCGTGGTCGCGGAGTCTGCCGGCACTGTCGGAGTATTGTCCGTTAGGTAGGGCTCAAGCGACTCCGAGCCAGGCAGCGCATTCGACGCTCCGTTATCAAGAAGGTCGGAGACCGTGGTCGCCAACGGGTCGTTTCCTTCGGTTTCCCCGCCTGTCGGCAGATCGGACTGACTCATTAGTACTCCTAGAGGAGAGCGGAAAGACAAGAATTACCTTGCTCCGCAAGAACGGTCGACGGCGACTGCCGTAACCCCGTTGACGTTTCACGTGAAACGTCAACGCAGCGATTCGACGAGTGTACATCATCAACTACACAACACGGGGACGCTGCGACCCGATCCGGATCGCACCGATACCGAATCGCTGTCCTCTCCCCCAGCACACGCAAACAGTCAGGCCGGTCCACGCTGCGCGAACCCCTAGGCAGATCGCCACCAAGCCATCTGCCGAAAACTAGCCACGAGCTGTGAGAATCTGGCGGCAGATATGCGACGGCGCATCGCTGTCCCATTGTTGTCAACTTCGAGCAACGCATACAACGCCCTGCACCAACCAGCACAGAGGAACAACTACGACGACGGCCGAATGTCAAGGTCTTGTTACCTTGGACGCAGTCGACGGGCGGTCAACGGATCAATCTCCATCCGGCCAACACGCACAGGACAAGTAGCACTCCGACACGACGCTCAGACATAGCGCTCCGACATCACGCTCCGACATCACGTTTGATTTCCCGATGCCAGATCGAGTGACCAGCCAGAGAGAAGCGCTGACTTTCAGATGCTCCCACGCTAGTGGAACCAGGCCCTCGACCTTGCCGTCCGCTGCGTCTGAGCACTTGGCAGGTACGCGATCGGCCAAGGGGATGGCGCCAAGCAGCTCGCTGTAGGTCGGTGTTAGTCTCCATCCGATTCGCTCCGGTCATGATCTCAGCCTGCGTTATCGAGCCGGTGAGAATCTTCTCGTTCGCTAGGGGACCCGATTCGGTCTGCCATTTGGCTCCGTAGGTTTAACCTCGATGTGATCGGCCGGCCCAGAAGAAGCGAACTCTCAGCCAGTTGGCGCGCTCGCCATCAACGACGTCCGGAAACAACCTGAAGCTCGTCAGTTTTGGATAGCTAGCCGGTATTGGTCGTCTGGGTTGGTGTCGATGCCTATCCCAATCTGCGGCATGGGGGAGTCTCCCCTGTGTCTCAACATCGTCTCGGTTCTTTGTTCAACCGTCAGGCTGGCGATGGCCCGTCGTGTCGTGTCGTCGAACAGCCCAGTTGTGGCCTTCATACCTCAGACTTCATCAACGACAGACTTTGGCTGATGGCTCTCTACATGATCGGTTCGGTAGCGTGACTCGGCCCAGAGAACCGGTGTCGCGGCCGGGGGACTAGGTGACGAGACCGCATCGTCACAACTCGACGGGTGCCTGCGGCTAGCCAATGCCAGCAGCAATTCTCAACGGGTCCCAAGGAGGAATCCATTCGAGGCCGGGGGGTGACCCTTCGCGTGCCAGCATTGCCTTCAGGAGCCAATGGCGTTCTCGTGCTGTCATCTTACGCTTCGCCCTGATGACGTAGAGCGGCGGCAACTATTACACCTTCGACCTCGAAAACGGGAACCACGCCGCCCGGAACTCAAAATGGCCGGATGAACAATCGCGACGGCCACGCATCCTAAAGTCGATAGCTACACCGTGGCGTAGGCCGTTGTGGCGTTGTTTCACGTGAAACATCGGACGGACCAAGTCGCGTTCGGCTCCCACTCAAGTTACGAGGCGGCATCAGCCAGACGGGGAGTCGTAGTCGGATCAGGTTTGGGGGAGTCCGTGAGGTCAGGTCAACGCAAAGGGCCCCGGCGCTCTGCGCCGGGGCCCTTTGCGTTCAAAGTCATTCGTTAGCTAAACGTGAAGAGCGGTTTTCGCTCTTGCCGTTTGAACGACCTCGGATAGCCGTC
>JBBKWJ010000150.1:0-5127 GCA_037968895.1 Acidimicrobiales bacterium | reverse complement strand
GATTCGCGGGCCGCAGGCATGACGTGGGGAACGTCGGCGGTGACCACTGACAAGAAGACCACGTCTTCATGCAGGCTGTCGTTGTGGCGGAGATTGGCGATGAGCGCAGGCGGAACGAGTCCCCCCGTGCGATGCATGTAAACCCCGGTACCGAGATGGCGGTGCGGCGGATTCTTCCGAAGGCCGGCGATGAACGTATCGACCGAAAGCCCGTTGCGTTGGACCCGTCGTGCCACGAGGTAACGGCCCTTCCACCACGTTGTGAAGACAACAAAGCCGATGACTCCAATAACCAACGGAAACCATCCGCCGGCTGGGATCTTGAAGATGTTCGCCAAGGCAAAGGCGAGATCGATCACGAGCAGCGGTGTCAGTACAAGAGCTGTCCGGAGCTTCGACCAATGCCAACGATGGCGAGCAATCGAGGCGATGAGCACCGTCGTGATGACCATCGTGAGCGTGACAGCAACTCCGTACGCGGCCGCCAGACGAGACGACGAACCGAATGCAAAGACCAACCCAAGACATGCTGCGAGCAGGAACCAGTTGACCGCGGGAACATACACCTGACCGCGATGGTCGGCCGATGTCTGCACGGTACGCATGCGAGGCAAGTAGCCGAGGTTTATTGCTTGCACGGTCAGCGAGAAGGCACCGGTGATGAGCGCTTGAGACGCAATCACGGTGGCCACAGTGGCGAGAATCGTGAGCGGCCATTGAGCCCAGGATGGAGCAAGGAGGAAAAAAGGATTCTCGATTGCTGTTGGATCATTCAACAACAGTGCGCCCTGTCCGAGATAGTTCAACATCAAGGCAGGGAGTACGAGGACGAACCACACCAACTGGATTGGCTTGCGGCCAAAGTGACCCATGTCTGCGTAGAGCGCCTCGCCGCCGGTCACTACGAGAAACACCGAACCGAGGACGAGAAACCCTCGGCCGCCATTGTCGACAAAAAAACGTGCAGCGTGAATTGGGCTGAGCGCCCGAAGTATCGACGGGTCGCGAGAGATCTGCACAAGCCCCAGCGTCGAAAGCACGCCGAACCACACAATCATCACCGGGCCAAAAAAGCGCCCGACAAACTCGGTGCCGCGACGCTGAATCGAGAATAGTCCGATCAAGATGACAGCAACCACGGGCACAACCCAGTTGTGGATCGCCGGTGCGGCAACCTCGACACCCTCGACGGCTGAGAGCACCGAAATCGCAGGCGTGATCATGCCGTCGCCGTATAACAGCGCGGTGCCGAAGAGACCAAGTAGAACGAGCCTTCGGCGGGTTAACTCCTTGCCGGTTACGAGTGCTGCGAGCGCAAGGATGCCACCCTCCCCGTCATTGTCAGCGCGCATGACAATGAGTAAGTACTTCACCGTGATGACGATGATCAGCGACCAGAACATCAACGAGAGCACGCCGAGGACGTTTGCATCGTTGACCTCAAGGCCATGCTCGCTCCCAAGCGACTCCCGGAACGCGTACAGCGGACTGGTGCCGATGTCGCCGAATACGACTCCAAGTGCGCCCAGGGACAGTGCCGCCAGTGGGGCACGCTTACCTTCGTGTGCGCTCATTCGTGAGTCGACGAACCGTTGCTGACGACGCTTTGGTGGATCTCGTTCGTCAGCGCTTCAATTGTCTTGATCATCTCTGCCGCATCCAAGTTGGTTTGGTAGTCGTGACTCGCCAACTCGGCAGAAATCTGATCCGAACGACGCGCCGCGATGAGCAAAATGGCGCCCTGCATCGCGGCCAAGCACGAGAGCATCAAGTTGAGCAAGATAAAGGGGTACGGGTCGAAGCCAGTGCCCCGATTGCCCGCCATCCAACCGGCGAGGAAAAGGAGGGCACCAAAAACGAAGGCCCAGGATCCCATCCCGTTTCGGAGTCGATCGGCGGAACGCTCACCAAAGGTGAGCTCCTCACCGGATCGCACCCCGGGGTGCCGGTGCCACAAATGTCTGGCCGCGCCAATTCGCCATTCGTTCAGTTTCATCTCATGCTCCCCAGACAACCGTCAAGCTACGCGACATCAGCCGGCGTCTCCGCCGAAGACAAGATTGGTAACGGCAAGAACACCGTCAACGTCGCTGTAATCAAGTTGAAAGATCAGACCGGACCCCTCAGGCGGTGCATACAAAAACTCGCAGCCCGTACCGCCAGCTTTGATACATTCGTCGCTCACGGCAGATAGACCCTCAGACGCGTTGCCGCCCTCCTGCCGCCACTCTTTCGCGACCTCAATCACGCCAGGTGAAGCAAGCGCACTCATGGCCTCCCAGTCACCAGCGTCCCATGCCGCCGCGAACTCGCTTAGCAATGAGGACGGATCGGCCGCGACAGCCGTCGAGGTTTCGCTTTCTTCTGAATCAACAGCCGGTGAAGTGCTAACTGTCTCCGGAGTGTTCGCAGCGTCGTCACTCGAACTTCCACAGCTGGCAACAAATGCACTCGCCATTAGTAGAGAGCCGAGCACCCCGGCACGCATTACTAGTTTCACAACGCTCCTTCAGCAGCCATATTTTCGTTCGGTCGAAGGCCATGTATGCCTTCTTGGGTGAATGTACGCCTCTGGTCACAGAATCGCAATAGCTATTTCCGCAATAACTATTGCTTTTTTGGAGAATCACTGCTTGTCTAATCCAATGAGCTCAGAATCCGCCCCCCGCAAGGCACTCGCCATTGCGCTCAACGATCTAAGGGACGCCGCGAACACCAACTTGGATCGGACCATCGAAATCCTCCAGCGTCTCGACCACATTGAAGCCAGACTCACCGCCGGAGATCCCGTAACCGACATTGTCGCTGACGAACCATCGCCACGCATCGTCGAGCTTCTGACTCAGAATATGAGTGCACTTGAAACCAGTGGTGCTGCTTTCCGCACTGCGCAGGCGGGTGTCCTCCACCACGAGGGCCTAACCATGGACCGCATCGCCGATTTATTCGGCGTCACTCGCCAGAGAATCTCCGCCTTGCTCCGCTAACCAGGCCGAGCCAAGCGTGCCAGAGTAGTGTCGTAACACGAACACGGAGGATTGACTCATGAAGTCAGGTTTCCAGTTGGCACAGCGTCAAGCCGAGGCCTACGAAGTGCAGTCTGGGGTCTTCATGAGACCATCGGCGCACCTCATCGTCGAATCGATGGGGCTGACGGCTGGCGACGTCGTCCTCGATCTGGCCTGTGGCACTGGGCTAGTCGCGAGACATGCCCAAACGTTCGTCGAACCGCGCGGTCGGGTCGCAGGAGCCGATGTCAACCAGGCGATGCTCGCCGCCGCGGCATCGCTGTCTGCTGGCTCCGCGATCGAGTGGGTCCACGCCCCGGCTGAAGCGATGCCTTTTGACGACGAGTCCTTCACCCACGTTGTCTGCCAACAGGGTTTCCAGTTTTTCCCCGATGCGCCCAGGGCAGCAGACGAGGTGAAGCGAGTGCTGCGGCCCGGTGGAGCGCTCGTCGCTACGATCTGGGCCACCCCAGGCCGCAACCCCTACATCGAGACCCAGCTTTCACTGCTGGCCGAACTCGACGACGCTATAGCCGCATCCGTTGGCGTAGCCACTCCACCAGCGGCCGACGCTTTCTTGAACGGCCTGGCGGTAGACGCCAACTTTCGAGAAATCGATGTCTCGTTGCTCACCCACACGGTCGAGGTGGAAGACCTCGGTGAGTTCTTCATTGCCCAGACCGGCACGACACCGTGGGCGCCAGTCATCGCGGGCTTATCGACTTCCGAAAAGGACTCGTTGGCCAAAGACTTCGTGGCCCGCCTCGAGCCCTACGCCGTAAGCGGGCGCTACCGGCTGCCCTTTTGTTCCCACATGATCGTCTGCCGCAAGTAACGGCGGCCCAGCGCCGATCGTTGAATTTATCGACGTTGTCACCCGCTCCAGCGATCTCGCCCGTCTGTTAATCATCAGCCAACAACAGAGAGGTCGTACGGAGGGGTGTGACGATTGATTGGTCCGACCCTGACGCGGTCATCGCCGCCATGTACAAGGAACACGCGCGCTCGCTGGTCGGGCTCGCACGGTTGTTCGTCGATCACCGCGATGCTGCTGAAGACGTTGTCCAAGAGGCCTTCATTCGGATGTCGCGTTCTCTCCATCGCATCGAAGATCCAACTAAGGCAGCCGCGTATCTACGTTCGATCGTGTTGAACCTCGCCCGCGACCACAACCGGCGTGGCCTTCTCGCTCTCCGGCACGCATCACGGGCCGATGACCTCGATCCTGTTGGCGTCGATGAGACGATTACCGGTCGCCAGGACCATCAGCGAGCGCTTGCGGGGTTGCGCGGCCTTCCCCGACGCCAACGAGACTGCATCGCCCTTCACTATCTCTTCGAGCTATCGGTTGCCGAGATCGCCGAAACCCTCGACCTCTCCCCCAACTCGGTTAAGACGCACCTCAAACGCGGACTAGTCAAACTACGGAACACGCCCGACCTTGCCTTGCTTCTTGAGGAGGACCGATGACGAGCCGGCTTGAACACCTCCTCTCCGACGCCCTTCGCGACGCCGGAACAAACATCGAGCCCTCGGCCGACCTCTTCGCTCGCATCCGGACCGGCATCGACGATGACCGGCGACGCCGACACAATCAGCGCCGCCGACGCATCACCGCCGGCACAGGAGTGGCGACAGCAATCGCCTCGCTCACTGCTCTTATATACCGACAAGGAGAACCTCACATGAACTGGTGGATACTCGAACTGGCTGCCTTTGCCGTCCTCGCCGCAATCGCGTTGATTCTGGGGCCGTTCATCAAACGGTTCGGTCGCAGCTACGCCGCTGACGTGTTTCGATCGAATCCGTCGACCGGCAAAAGCTTTATCGTGCTGACCGACTTTGCCTACTACCTGATCTTCAGCGCCTACATTCTTTTCACCACCACCATCGATCGGCCACGTGAGTGGACCGCCAACGTCGGTGCCAATCAGGTCGAGCACACCATCGTCCGCTTCGGCGGCATCTTGCTCATCATCGGATTGCTGCACGGCGTCAATCTGCTCGTGCTGCCGATCATCGGTCGCCTCCTCACCCTCAACCGACGACTCGACCAACAGATGCGTGAGGTTGCGAGTCGCGATCTCAGCGACGAGGACTTCGATTAGGTCAACGCTCG
>JBBKWJ010000149.1:0-6488 GCA_037968895.1 Acidimicrobiales bacterium | reverse complement strand
GCTGCGATGCTCATGCCGATGAAGACGTCCTTGTAGTCGGTCACACCGACCACGCCGTTGAGCTCACCGCCACAATCGCAGCCGCTGGGGCCAGAGTCGTGCTTGCGGGCGCCGGTCTCGACCCAACCAAGCTTTCGCCCGCGGGCGAGGCCATCCTTCGGCGGCTCGAACGAGAGCGCCGGGCCACGCTGCTCTACCGCTCAACGCCTGATCAGATCGGCGAGGCTGACGGCTTTCCGATGGCCTATTTCAACGACCGCCGCACGCCCGATCTCCAGTTTGATCATGTCGTCTTCGCCTCCGGTCGCACCACGCTCGGCCCGGCCGACGTCGGCGCAACCCCAGCCGCGATCGAGAGCGGAAAGGTCTTCTTCCTCGGTGAACCGACCGCAGACTCTGTTGCCCCGACAGCTCCTGGCTGGAGAGTCGGTACTGCCATTGCCGAGGCCTGCTTTCCCGAGTTAGTTCTTCCGGCTCCCCCAACGTCGGTTGAGAAACGGCAGCGTCATGGTGGCTTCATCGCCGAGCTTCGTGAAGAGCACTACAACGCCACGATCACTCACTTCGAGCCGACCCACTCCGATCTCTGGGTGCTTCGGGTTCGTCCCGACCACGGCGAGACCTCGCATCTTCCTGGGCAATACGCGTCACTCGGTCTCGGACATTGGGAGGCCCGTATCGACGATGCGGTCGACAAAGGGCTCGACGCAAAGTGGGACAAACTCATTCGTCGCTCCTACTCGATCTCCTCGCGAATGTTCGACGAACACCGCTATCTCACCGACGAGGCTGGCCTCAACGAGCTCGAGTTCTACATCGTCTTAGTAAAACCGACCGAAGAGAACGTGCCGGCCCTCACGCCACGGCTTGCGCTGAAGCGTCCCGGCGATCGCATCTACCTCGGGCCAAAGGTTGCAGGTCGCTACACGCTCAACTCGGTAGTCGACCCTGACGGCACTGTCGTGTTCTTCTCGACGGGAACCGGCGAGGCGCCGCACAACGCAATGGTGGTTGAGTTGCTTCGTAAGGGACATACAGGCCCGATCATCTCGGCCGTGACGGTGAGGCAATGGGCCGATCTTGGCTACATCGAGCAGCACCGTGAACTCGAACGTCGCTACGCGAACTATCACTACCTACCGTTGCCAACGCGCGAAGCTGATGTGCCGAAGCGCTACATCCAAGACCTCATAACCGACGACGTGTTTAGCAAAGAACTCGGGGTCACTCTCGACCCCGTGACAAGCCATGTGTTCCTCTGCGGCAACCCCGCGATGATTGGTCTACCCGAAGAGGTTGATGGTGAGAACGTCTTCCCCGAAACGGTTGGGGTAGTGCAGCTTCTCATCGAGCGGGGGATGACCCTCGACCTTCGCAAGCAGCCAGGCAACGTCCACTATGAGGAATACTGGTAGCCGCCGTTCGCTTCGCTGTGATTATGTAGTTGGGGGTCTTCCCACCCGGTATGACTCATCGCTTCGCTGGCTTCGTGCCTTGAGTGAGATCCGTCTACCGGGCCCGGGAAGACCCCTCTGGCACGCGTCGTCGAGGGAACGTGACCTGATAGGAGCTTGGACTAGAAGCCCCGTCACAGTGCTGTCCGCAACTCCAACGATGCCTGCCAAACCTCTCCAACTACGAAAGGGCTTGGCAATGACAACACTTACAGAAACACCGACTCGTGTCACGATCGGTGTCGACACTCACGCCGATTCGCATGTCGCGGTTGCGTTAGACGAACTCGGCAGGACCCTCGGCACCGAAGCATTCCCAGCCGATCAACACGGCTATCGCGACCTGATCGATTGGGCATCAGAGTTCGGCGTGATCGACCAGGCTGGGATCGAAGGGACCGGTTCATGGGGCACAGGACTAGTTCGCTACGCCGAAACACGCAATGTGTGTTGCATCGAGGTCAGCCGCCCTAATCGTCAACACCGACGGCGACACGGAAAATCTGATCATGCCGACGCGCTCGCAGCAGCGAGGGCTGTTCAATCAGGCGAGGCTTCGGCTCAACCGCGCGGTCGTAGCGGCGTGATCGAGGGGCTGCGAACCAATCGGGTAGCGCACCGGTCGGCTGTGAAAGCTCGCACGCAGGCCATCAATCAACTCCGTGCGCTTCTTGTCACCGCTCCGGAGTCGCTGCGAGGCTCGTTCCGTGACTTAAACATGGTCGACATCGTGGCACGGGCGGTGAGGTTTCGAGTGAGCGGCATCGACGAAACCAGCGCCACGAAACACTCGATGCGTTCGCTGGCACGCCGGATCAGCTACCTCAATGATGAGATAGCTGATCTAGCAGCGATTCGGTGCCGGCTTGTTGAGACAGCTGCCCCGCCCCAGTTACTCGCCGAACATGGCGTGGGCCCGCAGGTTGCTGCTGACCTGTTGATCGCGTTCGGATCGAACCCTGGCCGGGTTTCAACTGACGCCGCGTTCTCCGCGCTTTGTGGTGTCTCGCCGGTCGATGCGTCCAGCGGGCGGCAGAACCGTCACCGACTGAACCGTGGTGGTGACCGGCAAGCGAACAATGCCCTATGGCGGATCGTGACGGTTCGGATGTCGAACCATGACGAGACGAGGGCCTACATCGAGCGTCGGATCAGCCAGGGGAAAACGAAGCGTGAGGCAATCCGGGGACTGAAACGCTATGTCGCTCGACGAGTCTGGAGGATCCTGAAGGACGACCAGATGGTGCTTGACAACCTATAGGAGCATCTCACTAAGCGAGTCCTGGCGCCGGGGCGCCACAGCTCGGGCCTCTTCGAGTTGCATGCTTTTCAGGTACACGTACCTGGTACCTGAACTCTTTTCGCTGGCGCGCACGGAGCCGGTGACCTAGCCTTACCCGCACGGATGGTGAGTCCGGAGATCTGCACACGGCTTGAGGGGGCTTGTGGAATGAATCAACCACGTGCGTGTACCGAATGCGGAATGGCCGCGTCGGCTAGCGCCCAATGGTGTGCCGATTGCGGATCAACGTCGATAGAAGCCGTGCCCACGACTCCGCCGCCGGCCAACTGGGCGCCGCCAGCAGGTCCGGCTCAGCAGATGCCCTCTCACCAATGGGCGGCGCCACAACCACCGTCGGGACAATGGACCGGCGCGGGGCCCTATGCCGGCAATCCGGCTGCGAGCACCTTTGGTCAGCCGGCCAAGGCTGGCGCATTCGCGGCGATCATCGCACTGGTGTGGTCGATTGGGACTGTGTTGCGGGCTGTGTTGTTCTACGAGGGGACGGCGGGACCGTACACACTTGGGTTCCATCGGCTGGCTCACGTTGGACAACTCTTCAACTCGCCCCAATACATGCGGGGCAAGCTGAACTTCGAGGTCTTCGACTATGGGTTTGTGTTAAGCCCGTACACCGACCCTCGCACTCTGATCGTCGCCGTTCTTGGCATCTTGGCCCTCGTTGTAGTCGCCGCGAGAACGCAACAACTATTGGACTTCCTCATTGCGGCGGTTGCGATCTATCTCGCGGGTATCTGGCTTCTTGGCCTTGAACCCGACTTTCTTAGCGAATCAATCCGTCATCTGTTCATGATGTCGGTGCTGCCGCTCGGGGTGATTGTCGTCGCCCTCATTGAGCGGGGGATGACCCTCGACCTCCGCAAGCAGCCAGGCAACATCCACCACGAGGAATACTGGTAAACGGGGACCCTTCTAAATGTCGTACGGATCTATGTACCCCGTACCTGGTACCTGAACTATCCCGCTCGGCACCGGCCGGCTGGGCTGTCCACCTTGTTCTGATCTGGTGCGGCGGTACGAACGGCGAAGGCCCTCGCACCCGGTCAGGTGTGAGGGCCCACTCGCTGTGTTGTCTATTGACTTCCGATCTATCCGCTCCACCCAGATCTCCGACGGAGTGGACCAACGGAGTATCGCTACTTCGTCTTGTACGACAGGTGGACGGAGGCTCCCACGTCGCCGCACTCCCCAAGTGCATCTGGTGGGACGTCTTCAACATCGGCGCCATCGCAACCGCCATCGACCGTGCTTATCTGTAGTGCGCTAACAGCTGCATCGCCGGACTCGGGCCCGTGCGAGCGGACAATGACATGGACTTCGGCCTGCTTTGCCGACTTCAGGCCAGGGCCGAACAGCGTTGTACCGTTGTCATAGCCCTCAGCAGTCATCTTGTAACCGCTCAAATTGCCGTCACCGTCAGCGAATCCTCCGATTCCGGAGAAGATGCCCGAGGCGAGCACACCGTTTCGGAAGAGGTCGTCTTCACCACAGCCGTCCACGCATGCCGCCGGGTTGTTGAAAATGATAAGCCAGAGCGTGTAGGCGTGACCCGGTTCTAGACCAGTGATGTCGGCATCCATTGTGATTGCGTTGCGGTCGTGCGTCAGTTCCGTCATTCCCCCGGTGCCATCGCCGACGCCGAAGTCGAAGACGCCTTCAGTGCTGTCCAGCCCGTTGCCCGGGGGGTCTGCAGCCGATGGTGCGGCTAGTACTCCCAAGCAGAGCAGAGCGGCAAAGAGCGCGCTTAGTAGTTTCGTCATGTCAGTTCCCTCAATCTAATTGTGACGACAGAGACGGTTGAATGTCGCCGCTAGGCCAAGGTCGCTTCGAAACGAAGACCTGCTGGACGAGCCAGATCGCCGAACACCGGACCTCAACACTGCGACATACGGGGCCGCACCCCATCACGCAATCTGCGCCCAGCCATAGTGGAACGGACTGCACGCGGGGCCGTCTCCAATCGGTCACCGGGCGATCGCTGCGTCGGCACCGCTCCATCACCAACCGATCACCAACCGATCACCGCCCTTGTCTTGGAGCCGACGTGAAGTTACTGTCAACGCCTAGAGGGAGGTGCGGCCACATGCGCGTTGCGGTCCTCGGAGATCTCAGGGTCTGGGGTGATGACCAGGAAGAACGGCAGCTCACGCCGCGTCTTTGCCAACTTCTCCTGATGCTGGTCTTGCACCTCAACGAAGTCGTGTCGACCGATCGCCTCGCCGAGGCCATCTGGGAAGGGCAGCAGCCGATAGATGCTGAGCATGCGCTCCAGACAGCGATTTTCCGGCTGCGGAACCAGCTCGGTCCGGAACCTGGTTCAGCGTCCACACACCTCGTGACTCGATCGACCGGGTACTCGCTCGTCCTCGCTGCAGAGCGCGTCGACTCCCATGAGTTCGAGATCCGGTTCGCCGCAGCACGAGAAGTATTGCGGCGCGGTAACACCCAATCATCTGCGTCGGAGCTGCGCTCGATCCTCACGCTGTGGCGTGGTGAACCGTATATGGACGCTTCCTATCTCGACTTCGCTCAACCGGAGATCCGCCGACTCCGCGAATTGCATCTAGCGGCCCGTCAGGCGTTGATCGAGGCAGAGATCGGAGCAGGCCGTGGAGAATCAATGATCGCGGATCTTGAAGCTCTCACGATCGAGCACCCGCTCCGAGAGCCCCTCTGGGTCTTGCTCTTCACCGCGCTAAGCGAGGCCGGACGATCGAGCGAGGTAACGGCAGCCTTCGACCGGGCTCGAGCCATTCTGGAAGCCGACTACGAACTCAAACCATCGGCGCAGCTCGGTCGGACTGCCCGCTCGCTGGCGAGCGGTGGCGCCGATGCAGCAGCCATCGACCCCGCTGGATTCGATCCTTCGACCCTTGACTGGTGAGCACGACAGCCGGCCCGCGTTTATGTACCGCGTACCTGGTACCTGAACATTTGGGGTCTAGCATCGGGCGACGTCAAACGATCAGATGTGAGGGACTATGACGGATCAGCTGAACACCGAAGCCAATACCGGCCGAAGCAAGGGGCCAATGTGGCTCGCCGCCGTTGTGGTCGCTGCTGCACTCGTCGCCGCAATCTGGTTTGTCTTTCTACGCGACACGTCCGCCGAAGATGTCAATAGTGGCGCGGCAGCCGCCGCCCGCGACGGCGCCGTTGCTGCTGCTAATGCTGACAATGCAGACGTCGCCGACGGCGTGGACGGTGTATGGACGGTTGACACGTCAATCGGCACCTTCAACGATGCGTGTCTGAGCGATGTGTGCGACGCGACCTTCGCAGGCTTCCGGATCGACGAAGAACTTGCCAGTGTCGGAGCCAAGACGGTGGTTGGTCGCAGTCCGGGTGTCTCGGGATCGCTTGAGATCAGCGGCACGACCATCACGACCGTCGACATCCTCGTGGACATGACTCAGCTCATCACCGACAGCAGCGGCCGCACATCGGCCCTGCGGGGACAATCGATTGAGACGAGCGATTTCCCCGAAGCGTCCTTCGTGCTCACCGACCCCATTGACATTGGTTCGGTGCCGGCCGACGGCGAACCGATCACGATGTCGGCAACCGGCGACTTCACGATTCATGGTGTTACTCGCTCCGAGACGCTCGAGCTAACTGCCGAGCTGAGGGGCGACACCATCATCGTCTTCGGCCAGCTTGGCCCCGTGCTACTTGCCGACTACGACATCGGACTGCCGTCAGCGGCGGTCGTGCTTTCTGTCGAAGACAAC
>JBBKWJ010000148.1:0-4320 GCA_037968895.1 Acidimicrobiales bacterium | reverse complement strand
GCCAGAAACGGGACGTGCTCCCTCGGGCTCCCGGTCTGAACAGCGAGCTTGATCCCTTCCGCCCCGTCCAGCATCGCTTGAGCGTCTTGCTTCGTTGGTTCCATCGCAACACATCCTTTAGGTCGAAGTACTTTCCGTTGATGAAAGTACTTTCCGCACCATTTGTCAAGTACTAAACCCGCGCTGGTGTCGCACTTTCGGATGATGCGAATCGGTACGTCCGGACGATTCGGAGGGACCCAGATTCAGTGAGGATCTCTTCAGCGTCTCGATGCGAGACACCGACACGGAGTCGACAACATGCCAGCACTAGCAACACTCCTCGCGTTCTCCGGAGCGACCCTCATTCTCGTTCTGCTTCCCGGCCCAAACCTGCTTTTCATCCTTGGAGCAGGCATTAGCGGCGGACGACGAAGCGCTTTGGCTGCCGCGGTCGGCGTCGAAGTCGGCACTCTCGTCCACGTCGTCGCCGCTGCCCTGGGAATCTCAGCGCTTTTGCAGTCCTCCGCAATCGCATTCTCGACTGTCAAGTACCTCGGCGTCGCATACCTCGTCTACCTCGGAATCAAGGCGTTGCGCTCCACGCCCGCCGAGCACACCGAACAAACGGCCGGGCCCCAATCGACGTTGACAGCGATGAGGCGCGGTGCGTTCGTCAACATCCTCAACCCGAAGGTCTCGCTGTTCTTCCTTGCGTTCCTACCTCAGTTCATCGACCCCAGCCGCGGGCTCTGGATCGCTCGGCCGCTGGTTGAAAACGCGGCCAGGACTGGTCCGTCGAAAACGACCTAGGAGCGAGGAGCTCCCGGCTTTGCTGGCAGATTGAGGTCGAGATCGAGGCGTGGCTTCCAGAACGGCCGGAACAGCTCAATCTTGGGGCATCGGTCCATGACAACTTGCAGCCCGGCAGCTTCCGCGAGCGCAGCAGCGTGGTCGTCGTACACGCCAATCTGTCCCCAGAGAACCTTGGCGCCGATTGCGATCGCCTGTTCTGCGACTTCGTAGAACTCTTCCTTCGGACGGAACACATCGACCATGTCGATGGGACGGTCGATCTCTTCGAGCGAGCGGTAGACCTTCAAACCACGAATCTCGGTGGTCTCCAGATTCGGCGTCACCGGTAGGATCTCATACCCGATTTCGTTCATTTGCCGCAGCACGCCATAGCTGAACTTGGTCTTGTCGGCGCTGGCGCCGACCATGGCGATGGTCTTCACAGACCGAAGAATGTTTGCCAGGTAGTCGGGCGCATATTTGTAGCGGTGATCAATGTCCGCTGCGGAAATTTTGAGATCTGCCTCAGCCATTATGACTCCTTCGGCGGCGTAGTTTGTGGTGTGCGCGACGACGCATTCGCATGCACGATCGCGGGCTTGAGCTCGTGAGGCTCGAGCGGGTCAAGGAACGGATTGCGGTAGAGCTTGTCGTGGCTCTCCACTCCCACTTCAAGGGTGCAGTCCGACGTGGGCCGAGCCACGCAAAGCACCACATAGCCGTTGTTAATCTGGCGGTTGTTCAATGCAACCTGTTCGGACTGGTCGACCAGACCTGCGGTCAGCTTGGCAGCACAGGTGATGCACCCGCCGTAGCGACAGCCGTACGGAAGGTCCACCCCATGTTCTGCCAGCGTCTCGAGCAGTGGGCGGTTGGCATCGACCTCGAAGGGGCCGCCGGCCTGATTGGCAATCGTGATTGTCCAGGTCGCCATCAGAGCCAAATGTCGCTCGTGCAGTCGCCACCTGGATAGCGCGTTTCGTGACACCGACTCGGCCCGTTTGGTTCGTTGCCGAAGTCGATCATGAAGTCCTCGTTGATCTTCATGCCGCCGTTCTCGACATCGCAGTCGATCATGACCATGACCCCACCCTTCGTTCTGATCTCTGGGTAGAACTGGTTGTCCCAGGTCGAGAACAACGATGTAGTGACGTACAGTCGGGTGCCGTCGAGCGACAGTTGGAACATTTGCGGGCCGCCCGCGATTTCGACCCCGTTGACTTCGGGAGCCTTGCCGAGCAGACCACCCATAAACACCTGCCCCGTGAGCACCGGATTGTGCGGGTCGGTGATGTCGTACTGGCGCATGTCACCGTGCAGCCAGTTGTTGACGTAGAGGTACTTGTCGTCCATCGAGACAAGTAACGCCGACATAACGCCGGGGAGCGGGATGGGCCATTCGGGGTGCAGCTCGTTCTCGACGTCGACGGTCTTTTCCCATTGCCACTCTTCGTCGTCGTCGTCCTTCCAGAAATGGATGACGTTGGAGCTCAGCGCCGCGCAGCAGAACCCATGGGTGCTGTCGGGATCGTGCTGAAACTTGACCTCAAGCGGAAGAAGGCCGTCCTCACCCAGGTACATGGTCTGAATGGGCTCTCGCTTCTCGAAGTCCCAAACATGGAGCCGGCGTCCGTACTTGAGGTGGCCCACCTCTTCGAGATCGAAACCAGGCATGAATGTGTTGGGAGCAGCCCACTCTGAGCTAATCATCACGTTGTGCCGCGGTTGGTACCAAAAGTCGTAACCGAACGGAATGTCGCCCATCGAGTTCTCCCAGCGACCAACGATCTCGAACTCCTCATTGACGTGGAGGTAACCGCCCGGGGCCTCACCCTTGGCGTCACCGAGGAACGAGATGATGATCTCTGAGCCCAGACAGTGGATCGTGTGGGGCCCCGACAAGTTGGTCTTCTGTTTGATCTCATCGCCGTCGATGATTTTGTGCAGGGAGGGGGCCCGTGGATCAGTCGCGGTGTCGACCACATAGATGTTGTTCGACCGCACTCCGGGCAGGAGCAGGTACTTGCGGCTCATGGATGCGTCGTCGTGACAGGACGAGCATGCGTTCCAGCCGGTGTGATGCAGCTCGTCGCCGATACCCGGCATTTCCAACCGGTGGATCACCTGGGAGTACGTGGGGCTGTCCGGGTCGGCATCCAGAGTCGCGAGGTAGTCCGGCTCTTGGATTCCAGTACCTGTGTAGAGCGCCACCGTGTAGAGGAGCTTTTCTCGTGGAGCGAGGACGGCTTCAGCTGGACTCGCGTACCCCGGTCCGCAGCAAGTCGAATCTGTGTCGCTCGTCGTGGACATCGCACGCTCTCCCCTGTTGCGTTCCTGATCACGAGTATCGTATTATGAGAGACCGCTTCTCGCAAGATGAGATTACTCTCCCGGAAGGAACTCTCTGTGCATCTCGAACGCCTGACATTGGTTCTTGAGATCGTTGGCCAGAAAGGCGAGGCCACTGTCGCCGAGATCTGCGCCCACTCTGACCTTCCGAAACCGACTGCCTATCGGCTGGTGAACGACCTCACCGAAGCCGGCCTGCTCGATCCTGTATCGAAGGGCCAGTTTGCAATCGGCTATCGCCTCAAGCAGATCATCGAACCCGACCAGTCGGATCAGGTTCTCATCGAGACCATTGCCCCGGTCCTCCGCGCTGCCGCCGACAGACACGGTGCTGCGTTCTTCCTCTCGCGCCTACGAGGCAAGACAGTAGAGATCATCGCGGTCGAGACACCCGATACTGGCGTCTCCTTCCTTCACCCTGGCCTCGGCAAGCGCCCTCTTCACGCCTGTTCGTGTTCGAAGGCCGTCGCCGCCTTCTCGCCCACAGTGGCCAACACCATGGCAAAGCGGCTCAAGGCCTACACCGAATTTACACGCACTGACCTCGCCGATGTCGAGGCCGAGTTCGAGCTCATCCGGCAGCGCGGCTATGCCGAGTGCGTCGAAGAAATCGAGCGCGGAATGTGCTCAGTGGCGGCGCCGCTTGGCCCCAGCGGGCAAGCGCCCAACATGTCGATCGGAGCGACGGGCTCAGTGCGGGTATTTACGCCAATGTTCCGCAAGAACGTAGGCAAGGAGCTCATCAGTATGGCGATCGATCTCTCAGCACGAATCGGCTGGGGTGATTCCGCGCCCACGGAAGCATCTGCGTGACACCGCTCAGCACGGCCAAGAGAAACATCGCATGACGCAATCAGAAGAATTCGGCTTCGGCACTCAAATCCGCAAATCGCCCTATTTCGACGCCACGGTGCGATGGGGCGCAACTGGATTCTCGGTCTACAACCACATGTACATCCCCCGGGACTTCGGCGACCCCGAGCAGAACTTCTGGAACCTCGTGAACGATGCGATCCTCTGCGACGTCGCGGTCGAGCGGCAGGTCGAAATCACCGGACCGGATGCGGCCGAGTTCACGCAGCTTCTCACGCCACGTGACCTGTCGAAGATGGCCGTCGGCCAGTGCAAGTACATCCTCATCACCAATGCCGAAGGCGGCCTCATCAACGACCCCGTACTGCTTCGATTGGCTGAGTC